>NC_010627.1:300000-595108 GCF_000020045.1 Paraburkholderia phymatum STM815
GAGAACTTGCCACCCTTCATCACCGTGAGGGCGTTGGCGAGCTTGAAGCAGGCGTCGAGTGTGCAGGCGGGCGCCTCGTGCCGCTTCCATCCGGCTGATCCCTGTGTCCATATTTCGCCGGGCCGGTTAATGGCCACCTCGGTGAGACTGCCGTCAAAGAAACTGGCGATACCCATCTGCCGGAGGAAGCTGCGCGCGATGGTGCCCTTTTCGATGACATCGATAACCACTGCATTCATATGTACTCCTTCAGACTATGGCTGATGCAAGCTGGTAAAAAAAGCTTTCCGGATCGCCGTCCGTGCGATCCCGCCTCTGTGGCGTGCAGCTCGACCTGAACCGGGACCCGGTACAGTCGCCGTCGCCAGGCACGCTGCCCGCCTGATCGCGCACGTTCGCGCAGGCGACATCGAGACAACCGTCGCTACTGGCGCCACAGACGACGCCAGATGGTCGACCTCGATGCCGTTGTCGACTGTGGTCAGTACCTGCCGCTGCTGTGCCTGGTGTGAAAGCGCGGGGAATAAACCCGCCCCGGCACGGCCCGGTGCTGGAAGGATGGTTGTTGCGGGACGGTTAGTTGCATCCATACACACGTGCCCGTCGCCGATCCGGCGCAGCGGTAGAAGGTCAGACAGCTGGTACGGCCGGCGCGCATCGACCTTTTCGTCGCGCAGCTTCTCTTCGAACGCATCACGCTCGCCACCTTGAAGCGGGAAAGAGTCGGGAAACGCGATCCGCAGTTCCATCGTGATATTCCTCACGTTCGTCAGTGCCGGGCCGCCGGCGCAATCTCGCTGCCGTCGCTGTCAACGGTCTCGTACACGCTGCTCAGGTCAACGTCGCGCGCAACGAAGATGTTGATCAGAGATCCCTGGTTTGAATAAGCGGTGGGCGGGATGTTGATCGTGTTACGCAGCGTCTCAGCGGCGACGTCCTGCGTCGCGTTCGAACTGTTCGAGAAGGTAATGGTCTGGCCCGCTCCGATCGCCTTGTTCGCGAGCGCCTGACCAAAGTCGCCGATGAGACTCACCATCAGCGCCCCCTTGAAGCGAAGCCAGAAATGCTCGTCGATGTAGGCGGGAATGCCGGCCGCCCCGAGGGAATCAGTCGCCGGCGAGTTCAGGGGAATACGGACATCGCCGTCGTCGATCTCGTCCCAGATCGCGCCAATGACGCCCTGTCCGTGTATGACGGCGTCGCGCTGCTCGCCTTTAGCCAGCGCGCCCTTGCGAATGAGCAGTGTCGTGCCATCGTCAGACCAGACGTCATCGGCGATCGGACAGCCCACCAGCCCCGGCCGGTCAGTGCGGATTGCGGTGGCCTGCCCGCACCGGATCATGGTGTTCCGGCTGATCAGGTAATGACGGTCCGGCCGGAACGAGGCACGCATCGGCTGCAGCTTCGAGGGCTGCAGGGACTGGTCGAAGACCGATCCCTTGCTGTTGCCGGCATCATGGTTATCAGCCAGCCCTGCACCAGATGAACCGGCGGCTCCAGATGGCCCGCCCCGCAGCGCCGCGAGCCCCATGGACTTCGCCATGCCGGCCAGACTATCGCCACCGCCGACGCCGTTGCCCGTCGTGTCTGCGCTGCCGCCGCCCGCGTCACTGGATGCGAGCGCAGAGTCTTCAGGACCACCGGTGGCCCTGCTGTCGCCGGTCATGACCAGCACGCTGCCCGAGAGACGCCGCTCAGCGCGTGACAGTGGCCGCGTCCGGTTGTTCGCAATCGCGGTGCCCCGTTCGCCTACAGGGTGCGCCGCTGCGCCCGCCGGCGGGGCGAGCTGCTGCCTTGCCGCGGCGGCAGCCGCAGCTTCCGATGCGGCGCGCGCCTGATCAGCTTCGGCCCGCTTGATGCGCGCCTTCTGTGTTTCGAGGTCGGCCCCAGCCTCGCTCGCGCCGCTGTCCTTCGGCTTGTTGAGCGCCGCCTGTTTCGCGTCCTGATGGTGCTGGAAGAGCCGCTGCAGGTAGATCGTCACGCCTGATGCGCCCAGCGCAATCACGACCAGCGCGACCAGCACGAGCCTGAGCTTGCCCGCGCGCGTGCGGCGGCGTCCGGGCAGGTCCAGCGACGGCTGCGGCGCCGTGTCCGCGCGCCCGGCATTGCCGATTTCGTTGCGTTCGCTCATGCTTGTGCGCGCTCCCGTCAGTCGTCCACCCGATCGCGGCTGCCGTGCGCGCGTTCGATGCGCGCCGTACCGGGCAACGACGAGGCGGTGCGGTTGTAGTGGCCGTCCGGCGAGTAGCCGTCGTTGCGGATGCCCAGCACCGCCTGGCCGTAGCGGATGATGAATGTCTTCGAAACCTCGTGGACGACAACGGTGTCGCCTTCCATATGGAAATTCACCGTCGCCTCACTGCCGTCCGGCAGCTTCGTGAAAATCGTCGGCAGATCGCGCGCGGTCGCGTACCTGAAGTAGGTGAAACGTCCGTCGTCCCACAAGGCGGTAGGCGCAAGCGCGCGATCGCCGCGCATCATGTACTGCATGTTCGCCGCCGGCGCGGATGACCCGGGCGCACCCGGGGACACCGTTGCGCCCGTCGCTCCGGTTCTCGCCGGACCAGCCGGAGTGTCCTGCTGGCCCGCCAGTGCGGCGCTGACGGCCTCCCGGCGCCCCAGCTGTTCGGCCGCGGTCTTCGCCTTCGTGTCCGGATAGTCGAAGCGCAGGATCCACGTCGCGGGCTGCGCCCGCGATACATCGACAAGCGACAGCGAATAGGTGCGCCGGTTGGTCACGAGCACGAGGTTGGTTTCGGGTTGCAGCGCACCGGGCTTGAGCAGCGCTCCGCTGTCGTTGACCGACACGTGCCAGGCGCGGGCATCGCCAATGCCGCCGCCGTCTTTCAGGATGTGTTCTCCGGGCTCGAACTGGATCATCACCACACGGCCTGGCATCGTCGCCACGCGGTAGGCCTGGTCGGGGCTGTACGTCGCGCACTGGATATGCGGGTCGGCGCCGCAGCTCCGCGGGATTTCAAGCGCGTGCACGCGGCCACCGGCGAGCGCACAGGCGGCCATGATCGCGACCACGCCTGGCGGCGAGCGAAGACCCGCACGACTCATGGCCCGCTCCCGGGCATCTTCGATGCGGCCGGTGCGGGATCGGGCGATGCATCCGCTGGCGCGCGGGTGTAATCGCGTGTGACCTCGTAACTGGTACACCGAAACCCGTCCGGATCGATGTCCTGCTGATCCTGTTTCTCTGGCACATCGACGCGCGTGAAGGCCACCGTCGCAATCCACCAGGTCGGGTCCGGGCGCTTCGCCGCCACATTCAACGGGATCAGCTGCCGAGAGAAGAACACCTGCGCCGTCGAACCGACAAAGGTGATCGAGCCGACCCGGGCGATGATGCGCGCCTGGTCTTTGAGCAGCTTGAGCGGGCCGGCCGGTCCACGGATGAGCGCGTCATAAGCGTCCTTTTCACGATCGTCGCTCATGAACATCACCGCGCTGTGCATGTCCGAAATCGTCTCCCAGTCGTAGCTCTCGCGCATCTCGACATAGCGGCGCAGGTCCGCGCGGTCGGTTTTTTCAGTGAAGCTCACGTGGCCGTTCGCGGTCGTTGGCAGCACATCCACCTTGCCGGTCGTGTCGTTCACCCGCAACACCGCCGGTGGATTGGGTCTTTTAAGTAGTCCTAAAGCTGTTATGCCAAAAACAGCCGCGAGGGCGATGCCACCCGAAAGCACTGATCGCCGGTCGGCCACGCGCGCCTTTTCTTCCGCCATCTCCATCTTCGACCTCTCGAATTCCCGGGCCTGGTCGAGATACCAGCTGACCGCGTCACGCTGTGACCGGTCGACCGCACGCGCTGCTGCCTCCAGGTGCGCGGCCGATATGGGCGGCGTCGGGGCGCGCTTGCGCGAGCCCACGCCAGCCGCGAGCCACTGTCTGATTACCGATACCATCCTGGTCCTCACTTCGGGTCCGTGCGACCCGCCTGCTGGGTCAGCGGCTGGTTGACAGGCATCCACTGGCCTGTCGGCTCCGCTGGTTTCGGCGGAGAACTGCACGCCTGCAGGACAAATGCGAGCAGGCCTACGCGGAATATGGTCTTCATGCCTGAAATCCTCTCACCGGTCATTCGTGCAACCGGCGGTAGATGAACATACCGATGACGTTGAGCAACGCCCCCACGAAACCGGCAAACGTAACCCAGCAAACGGCGATCAACCACCAGCGGATCAGCTTCGCAAAGATATCTGGCATATATCCGCCTATGCATCCGAAAGGGAGCCACCCGTCTTGTACTTGCCGGCGCCACCCGTTTTCGCGGCCGCGGCCAGCGCACGTCCCAGACCACCCAGCTTGCCCGTCATGGTCGAAATGCCCACACCACTCGCCAGCGCGGAGGCCAGGCCCGGAAGATTCAGGGCGACGACGAAGAACACCACGCCCATCACGTCGATTTCCACCACCTGCTGCATCGATGGGAAGGCCGTCCCGCTCGGTGCAATTGATTTCGCGAAATTGACTTCGATCGCGCCGGCGCCTGCGAACAGGGCTACGAGCAACGCGTAGTTAAAGCACTGTCCCGCCCAGTTCCAGAAGTACTGCCGCACCGGCGGAAACAGCGCCATTGAAATGAAGAGTGGCCCGAGTGCGAGTAGCAGCCCGAGGGCGAATTTCGCGAGGATGATGTAGGCCACGGCCAGCCCCATGAACGGCGTGGCGAAAATGAGCATGACCGTGATTGCCCAGACCGCTCCAATGATGTGGAAGCCCTCGGCGGTATCGTAAATTTGCCCACAGGCGTTGATGTACGCACTCAACAAATTGTCGAGACCTGAAACCGGATTACTCTGCCCCGTAATCGCACCCGAGAGCTGCTCGCCAAAACCATTCACAGCCGGCACGATGTACTCGGTATAGAACTGGATGTTCATGCCGCAGGTCAGGATGAACGCCCAGGCCGCCATACGCATCAGGAAGTCGTTGATCGGTTCATCGTTCTGTCCCTGCCAGTATGACCACACGACCAGTAGCACGTAGATGCTGAAGCACGTCATCATCAACGGCGAAATAAGACTGATGATGCGTTCCGAACCTGAACTGATGGTCGCGACGACGTTAGCGTCGAAGTCGGACGTCATCCTCGAGAAGATCGTTGTGGTGATCGGCGTATACGACATGACAGGCTCCCATATTCCGATGATTACTTCTGCACGGCTTTTGCTGCCATCTCTTCGTCAGCCTTTTCCTCAGCGCGCTGCCCGGGAGTTTCTTTCTGCTGGAGTTTTTCGGGCGTCGTACCGAGGAACTGGGCTTTCCACGCGAGTTCGCGCTGGTGTGCGGCTTCTTCCTGCACGTTGTGCTGATGTCGGTCCCACGCGAGATAGCCCAGATAGCCGGCAATGACAACAAGCAGACTGACGATTGCGGAAAGGAGAGCTTTATTCGCCACTTGAACCTCCGAGGAACTGGTTTTTGAATTCGCGGTCGCGCTGTTCCGCCGCGAGCTTGAGTTCGGCCTGCTGCAACTGTGCGGTGAGCTGCAGGCGCGTCTGCTCATTGGTAACCATCGCTTCTTCGGCAGCCATCCGGTTTTGCAGGTCCGCCTTTTCGGCCGGATCCTGCGTGAGGTTCGACTGCTGCATCAACGACTGGATGTTATTGAGCCTCGCCATCGTCGCGCTGTACGACTGCTCGTTCATCGCCTTGTTGGCCGCGAGCACGTCGTAGTAGCGTTGTTGCCCCGGCGTCGAGGCGTCGGTCATGCCTTCCTGCTGCTTGATCGAGCGCATCGACGAGCTGATGCCGGTCAGGCTGCCGCTCCTCGCCTGGTCATAGATGTCTTGCCACTGTTCCGGCAGGTAGTGGCGCAGCGACGCGTCGTTCATGATCGTGCCCAGGCTGCTGTTACCGGTGAGTGCGCGGTACTGTGCCTCCTGGTTCTCGATCTGCTGCATCAGCTGCTGAACCTGCATCATCTGCTGGGCAAGCTCGGCGGGCGAGATGGTTGGCACACCTTGGGCGTGTGCGATGATCGCTGCATACAGGCAGAGCGCGGTGACGGCCACACGACCCACCCGCAGCAGGCGCGCCGGGCGTTCGACATCGTTGACGTTCACGATTTCCCTCCATCAGACAGTGACAGCTTCGTTACCCGCGTCGACGGCGCGTGCCGACGCATAGATGCGGGCGAGCTCGGCGCGCTTGTACTCGAGGCCACGCCGCAGCTCGTCTGCCCACAGCCGCTCATCGGCGCCGTGCTTCGCCGCGAGGCGCGTGCGCAGTTTGCGTTCGAAGACACGTTCCAGGTAGACCGGTAGCCATACGTCCGGGTCTTCCCCCAGTTCGGCGCGCACCGTGTCGCAGATCAATACGTTCTCGCGATCACCCGAAAACACGGCGATCGCGTCGTCCATGCCGCTGAGGTCAAAAACCGCGAACGCCGACTGGTTGCCCTGCTTGATGAGGAACCGGCGCGACGAGGGCGTGAGCTTCCTGAACTCCGTGAATTCCTTGCGCGTCATGCCGTCGCGGACGTACGCCTCCTCTTCCGCCGCCGGATCGGCCAGATACAGGTTGGTCGCAACCAGGCTGCGCAGCGCCGGGTACAGGTCGGCGGCCTTCTGGCCCTGCTCGGGCTGCTGGGTGATGAGCGTGATGAACTCCCCTTCCTTGCGGCCGCTCGCGAGCGTTTCCTCGATCTGCTCGCGGATCGTGCGGAAGCGGATCGGCATCCAGTATTCTTCCATCACGGTCTGCATGAGCCGGCCCTCACCTCGCATAAGCTTCTTGAGGTGGAAAAGCCAGGCAAACGCCGGCTCGGACGGTTCGTAGTTTTCGACGAGGAACGCCTCGACATCAAAGCCGATCCAGCGCTGCTCCGTCATGTTCAGCGCCAGGTTCGGCGGGTTGTCGAACACCCACCAGAACCTGCCGTTCTCGGATTTGCACCAGAGCGACAGACGCTGGCGCAGACTGTCATCGCCCTCATCCGGAATGCTGTCCAGCAGCAGGCTGAAGCGGCGCAGGCGCACGTCCTCGATTCCCATCACCGCGTCGACGGCGTTGCGGCACTGGATCTTCTCGGCGGCAGTCAGATCGATCTTGACGGATTTGCCCTGATGATCAACGCCGTTTCTGCGTCCGCAAAGCTCGACCAGCCCGTACAGAAACTCGCGATTCTCAGCCGTGTCGGCCAGCTCGAACGGCGCCCAGCCAGTCGGTTTGCCTTTCTCCAGATGGACGTAGGCGCCGCGCATCGCGCGGATGAACACTTCCCAGCCTCGCCCCTTGTCCAGCACGAACAGCAGCTGCCCGAACCGGGACAGCATGCCAGCGATGGCGGTCGCGACAGTCGACTTGCCGGCACCGGTGGTGCCTTGCAGCTTCACGTGCGCGGCCAGCTTCTCCGCCACGTTGACGTCGCCCTGCCGGCTCGCATGCGGGCTGAAGTAATAGATGCCCGATGCGGAACGGAATGGGATGACAGCTGAGCCGTCGCCGATAGGGTTGCCCTCGGCCTTGCCGGCCGAATAGTCGTGGCAGGTGAACATCGACGCAAAGTTGCGCGACGACTGGACCTTGGGCCGTGGCTTGACCTTCGCGCCCGGGACCTGCGAAAAATACGTGAAGGGCGCCGAACCGGTCGCGAGCGCCCAGTCGACACCGCACTCGTTCAGCGATCGGGATGCGAACAGGATCCCGTTTTCCAGCGCCTCCTGTGTACTTGCGCCATAGATCACGGCCGCACCATGGTACTCGCCGAACGACAGCTCGCCCGTGTTGACGTAACCCTGCGCATCGCGCAGTTCCCTGACCTGATGCTTCGCCTTGTCGCCGGCGGACTCCAGTTTGTTGATTGCCGAGTCGATCGTGCGGTTTGATTCGAAACCCGTCATGCAGTTAAAGGAATGCACAACCGTGAATTCGATCGGCAGTGAGAGCAACGGATCGAGCTGGCCGAAGCCCGGCTTCTCCGGAAAGCTGCGCAGATCGCGACAGGTGAAGAAGCGCCGGTGGTCCGGCACGCCCGGCCCGTCGATCGCGTGTGTGTCGTAGCCGAAGCGAAGATAACTGGACGGAATGACGTCAACACCTGGCTCTGCTGCGACCGGCAGATCACCCGTCACCCCGTTCACGAGATAACTGACGAAGCCATACAGCTGCGAAAACAGCATCTTTGTGCCGTTCATATGCGTGCGCTCATATACCGCGAGCAGTTCGGCCTCGTAGTCCGCAAACTGTTGCAGCGCCTGCTGCGCGAGCGACGCGATTTCCTTCAGCCCATCCTCGAAATCCTCGTACTTCAGGATGATCGAAAAGTAATAGCGGTTTCCAAAGAACCGGCCACCCCTGAACTGCCCGCCATGCTGCGTCGAAAACCAGTTCATGAAGGGGCTGTCGAAACGGTACTCGTGATCGGCGTTCACGCGCCGTCGCATGAAAACGCCGTGGTAACCAAGGCGCCCGCCATGGTCGCGGCCCAGTTTGCTCAAGATCTCCGTGTCGCGGTCGAACTTGCGGTCAAGCACCTTGTTTTCGAATACCTCGAACGGCACACCGTGCAGCGCAAGCGTCACCATGAAACGGTTTCCGTCGATGTGCTGCACATGCCTTGTGACCGGATGCCTGAACCTCGGCATCCAGTCTTCGACGGCGCCGATCGCGCCGAGGATCTCGCTCGAGACGGTTGGTCTGCTACCCATTACGGCTCCTGACCGGGCTCACGCAGCCGGCGCTCGCCCTTGCCCAATGGTTGGAGAAAATCGCGAAAGACACGACGCTGCCGGCCGTATCGCAGTGGCGCGAGCGTCAACGTATTGCCGAAATGCGGCGCCGCTCTTCCGGCATTCGCGCGCGCGCGGATGCGCAACTGCCAGAAGTAGAACCGGCAGCGGAACTGCAGCCACATGATCCACAGGCCCTGATCGTCGGTTTCGCAGATGTGCTTGAACCACAGCAGCACCGGAAAGCCGAGAAACACAAAGAGGAGGCCGCCCGGGCCGACGAAGAAGGCGATGAGCACACCCGTGAACATCGAAGCGACGACGACCACGAGCATCGCCATGTAGGGCACGCCCCAGATAGCCGCGGTGCGTCCAAGACCATTGAAACCGGGGTAGCGGGCTTTCTCGACCGACATGATGCGTCCTCAGGTAAAGAGGTTCCACAGGTACGGCGCGAGCACGCCGACCACCGCGCCGACCACCGCAACCTTGCCGCCAAGCGTGACGAACTCGCTCCAGTGAGAACGGTCTGCCCAGCACTCCGCCCCTTTCCATAGCAGCACGCAGGAAGCACAGACACCGAGAAACGAGTACAGCCAGATCTTGAACGTATTCGCACCCTCGGTCGCAGAATCAAGGCCTCCTCCGGCCAGAGCCAGTGCGGGCGCAAGCAGGACTGAGCCAAGCAGCGTTGACTTTGCAGCGCAGATAATGCATGCTGCATCATCCGTAAGTTCTGCTAACTTGATGGTACAGAATTTGATTTTTCGAAACATGGCTTCTCCTTTTCAAACGAACGCCGCGGCGCGGCCAGTCAGATCATTTGCTCGAGTCGCTATCACAGTCGAAGTCGCCAAAGGCGTCCCATGGCGGATGCGGCGCGTCCTGGCGTCGCGGTTTACCGTCCCGGTTAGATGGGCTGGACTTAACCTTTCCGGCGACAACCTGCGTTCTCGGGCCAGCCGGCCGGTCCATAATCACGGGTATCGCCGAAACAAGGTTGGCTGGCGTCTGCGCATTGGCGACGACACGCTGCACGTAACTGGATCCGCCGGACTCAACCCGCTCGCCACGAGCGAAGTTACCGCTGTAGTAACAGCTGATCGCTGCCCGCAGCGCACGTTCGCCCTTTCCGTACGAGCCGCTTGCACGCTGGTAGCAGTCGTACAGAATGGCGCCCGCGACCCGCAGGTTGGCACATGGGTCGAAAGCGGCTTCGTATGTGAGATCGTACCGGGAAAGATTGAACCGGTTGACCTGCCCAATTCCCAAACTGAAGTTTATGCCACGGGCAGCCAACGCACGAACCGTTGCAAGAGCCTCTCCGAGGCTCTTCGGCTGTCTCTGAAGATGACCTCCGACGATGCCAACGGCCAGGGGATCAAAAGCCGATTCCGTACGGACAATCGCCTGCAGGGTAGCTGCCTGCACGGTCGGCGCACATTCGTGCGCGAGAGTGGCAAAATCTATCACGCTTCCTCCTCCGCTCGGGACGCGAGCGCAGCGTGAAGCTCAAGAAGGAGCAGCCCGAGATTTGCGTTTGGCGCTCTGTTACACCGCGCAGCAGGTCACCGATGGTCGACTGTCCGCGTCCGCAAAGCCTCGCGAGCTCGAGTTGAGTAACCCTACCAAGCGCATGGTTCGTCAATCGATCAACGATGAGCTGCCAGTTCGTGAAGGAACGATAGCGGAAAACCGATATTTGCGTCAAGCGGAAAACCGATATTCAGCTACTCTATCGTTGTTGCATGGAAAATTCTAAACAGGGGCGCACCCCTTTCGGAGAACGCTTGCTCCGTGCGCGCAAGAACAGGGGGTTCACCCAAAAGCAGGTAGAAATGCACGTCGGAATTGCGCAGAGCAATCTGGCTGAGCTCGAGCTTAAGGGTACGGGGTCCAGCTTCACGGTTTCACTCGCGTTGCTGTATGGCGTCAACCCAGTATGGCTGGCTCTCGGGAAAGGACCAGTTACGGGCGGTAGGCCCTCCCCGGACTGGCTGGATGGATTGTCAGAGAGTGAACTGAGCTTAGTCGAAGAGTTCGTGCAGAGCATTGTCGCGGCCCGGCGTCGAGGTCACGCGCGCAGACTACCGATCGACGCTGTTGGCTCGCCAGAGTCGGACCGGAACCGCGAGGCACACAAGCGCCGTGCGAGCAAAGGGAAGTGAAATAGGCGGTGCGGCTCCGTCACTGGCCCCGGCGGGGTCCGCTAGTCAGGCGCGCATCGATCTCTTCATATAGTCCGTACGCGTCTTTTACGGCGCTGGCGGCAAGACGTTTCGCGTGGGCGAGCGAGCCCGCGTCACCGGAACCTTCTTCAACCGAAGCCAATAAAGCCCGCGCCCCATCGACCATCGCCGCCCAGTCCATGACCCTCTTCAAAACGTCGAGGCAGTACGCCTCCCCCAGCGCGGGGCGCCGATCGCCCGTCCGTACTACGGCGTCGCCGTCAACCGCATCCGGAATTTCGACTCCTGAGCAAACGATACACTCGGCAGCGCCACCATTTCCAGCACCGTTAATAAATCTATTGCGAAAGAGAAATCGCCGCGAGCCGTTCACGGTCTGAACGTTCCTCTCAACGTCGTAGGTCTGGCCACGCTCAAAGAACCGGGTGATGTTCCGCCGGGACGACTCACCTTCGTCGGGCGTCATGAAGAGACTCTGTGCATTTTTTCCGATTACATCAGCCTCTTTGCAGCCAGCATATTCCTCGGCCATCTTGTTGAAGCGGTGAATCGTGCCCTCCTTGTCCAGCACAACAACGACGGCGTTCACCTCCGAAACAATACCCTCCGCAAAGGCCAACGCCTCCATCGAATTCCTTGCTACCGTTTCCGCGTCGCAAAGCGCCGCGGCTACGCCCGCCCAATGCACCTCACTGATCTTCTTGCCGACTAGATGCAATTCAACATGTCGCCCAAATAGCCGCACGTGCAGAAGCAACACTGTCGTTGCCCCAGTCACGTCACGGATGGAGGCAGCCTGCTCGCTGTTCAAGAGGATAGTAAGTTGTGGCTCTTGCTCGCCGCCTGCGCGAGACAGCACCAGTTCGTCACTATATGAGGAGAATTGCCAGACCGGACTGGAAGTCCCGAAGTGCCTATCGAATTCGTCAAAGACTTTCTTGCTCTTCATCCATTTGCATCCGGCAACAATGCGATTTGTCGAATTTCGAGTCGAGGCACGTTCAAGCGTCACGAATATTCACGACTTTCCTAGGAACCCCTGGTTGTGCCAACTGAACTACCTCGTGTTCGAGGGCGAAGTTGCGATGAGAGGCCGCAACGCCCTGCCAGGTATGCTCGCAAACTCTTTTCCCATACAGATACAAGGTGAGGGACTTACCGGATATATTGACATTGCATACAACACATCCGACGCCATCGTGTAATTTGCGTATTTGCAAAATACTGTTTGGGTCGACTGGCACAGCAGCGCATCGACAGCCGTCCGCATCAGCGAGCTGGACGGAGTCGCTGTCGCTCGTCACAGTCCACGCCGGAGTGAGGAGTCCAAATCGAACAGCGAGAAAATCGTCAGGACGCAGTTCGTTGATCTCTAACATCAGACTGCCCAAGTTCGCAAAAGGAGCAACTAGTGTGGACAATGTTAGGCGACGAAGGGGAGCATCGTTACAAATTGTTGCATAAATACATTATGCATCGCATTCTTAACGCATTTTGGAAATGAAATTGTTGCACGGAAATGGTTTCTCATTAACCATCATTGATGGTTGGTTGTGCGTACTATTTATCCACGCTCGCAACTGCATTTCCTGTTCGCTGGCTCGGCATTCCGCGGACCCTGTACGTTCGCGGTGGCCGCTTCCCAATCCCCCGAATGATCCTGCTCCGCCACCGCCGGGCTGTTCGCCGGCTATGGCCGCCGTTTTCTGCTCCTCGGCAAAACCACGCCTGGTATATTGGGTGTGATTCAGGAGGTTCGCGCACTAGTCGCGGAGGCACCCCCATGTCACGCAACACTTCCGTTTCCCCTGCGATCACTTCGCCGACTTCGTCGACACGCCAGGCGCGCTCCGGCCCGTACGGTCCGGCGAGCGATGTCGTGTGCGCCGGCCTGCGCCTGCTTGAATCGCACGAGGGCAGGTGCGGTTCCTGCACGAGGCGCTGAAGGCCCGCCGGCGTCGTTCGACAGCGAGGCGTTCTTGGCGCGGATGCGGGCCACGCATGGCGACCAGGACCAGGCAGTTGCGGCTTACGCCGCTGGCCCAGTCCGACCTCGAGGACGTTCAGCGCTACACGACGTCGCATCCAGGCACTCGGCGTAATCAAAGGTGACGCCCCGACATCCATGCGCCGGGGTGCAGGATGCGGATGACGTTTAGCGTCGCTTCAGCCTCGCGCCAAAACACAATGTGCAACCCACCGCGTACTGGAGATACCCTTCCCGTACTGGACAGACGCGACCGGTCTTCGCGCCCCGGGCTAGGGCCTCTAGCGTCGCGACCAAGTCGTGGTGGTACTGGTTGGCCTGCTCGATGTCCTCCGGCGGCCGGAACGCCCGCGGTGCCGCTGAAGGCGATCTGGTAGCTTGCGATATCCGGCACCCCGGCGCGGAGAGCAGGTTCTTTGGCCCTTGCAGATATATCGCGGTACGGTACCCGCAGTTACGCCCAGTGCCGCAACCGGTCCGTCCCGCCCCCCGGGTGCCGTCGGGTAAAGGAAATGCGCTGCACCGCCACTCCGCCACCCCCGAACGCACAGCGCGCGCGTCCGGGTGGAGGCTCCGCACCTGTTTGCTGGGCTGAAACCCGCGTGGCGGACCGTGATTAGTAAGGCCGACGACCGCGCGGCGCTCGGAGTGTGGCCGGAAGCTGTTCGACACAGCGTCGCCGCCAAGCAACGCACGAGAGCAGTCCGTGTACGCGTAATGGTGGCGTCCGGGACGGGTCCAACTCCTGTCGTTGATTGTCTGGCGATGCGCCGTTTGCGTGAGAACAGCGTAGGGTTGCGCGAAATTCCACTTCTCGATGACGCTCGTCGATTCAAGTTTGTCGCGGATCATTTGTAGCGGCAGGGTTCGTGCACGGCGCAACGCTGACCAGTCGCCTCAAGTCGCGATTCCCATACGCGCTGCGGCATTCATGCTGTTGTACGTCAATCAACTCCAAGTGAAGGCCTCAATCCCGATACTCCAGTTCAGAAGCCGGTGCATCAAGCTGATGCATTTTTTAGGTCTATCGACGGTCGTCGTTCACGCCGCACAGCCATATTTTGCGCAAAGAAAACGGGCTTTCGAGCCCGCGCAACGGTGAGCGCGCTCCTCGAAATCGGGCAAATACGGAGCGTAAAGTCGCTTCTACTAGAGATGGCGCGGTTCTTCCGCAGGATTTTCGCAACGCGCCGGCGACTCCGTTAATGCCGTTGTCGTCACCGCGCTGCACGGTTCAAAGCCTGCGGTTCCGGGAAGCGGTGGCTTTCCTTGAACGCAAAAGGGAGGACGCCTCTGCCGTCAATGCGGGGGGCGGAGGCAGTCGGCAAAATCGGTGGGTACTGCTTGTAATAGTGGGGCGCGATTTCCGTGCCGATAGTCCCGCCGTCGTCATATTACAGAAAACGTAGCATTTGCTACGCGCCGATCCTTTTAGCCGATTTTGCTGCGCAAGAGATGCATTCATGTGCCGACGACCCATATCAGTGACTATTTATCGTGAAACACCTCCCCGGGTATCAGTTAAAAGTCGCTTTCTTTCAATAGCTTAGGACGATGGTGATTTGTTTACAGGTTGTTCCACGGACTTGATAATCGACATTAAAAGCGACCCCCAGTCATCCAGCGCGTCTTGGACTCTCGCATCGCGCGGCGGCTAGCGCGTCCCCAGCATCGTGAGACGCTCCCCACGTTGTCGAATTGCAACATGCGTGCGAGGCGTGCCTTCACCCGGAGGTAACGACTGGCCTTCAAGAAGTGTACGGCAAAATGCCGTACACTTCTTGCGTCCCTAGTTTGGAGTCCACCATGGCTACCACCACCGCACGCCTCGAGGCGCGCATCAGTCCCGAGACGCGCGAGTTACTACGGCGTGCGGCCGAGCTGCAAGGCCGCTCGCTGTCGGATTTCGTTGTGTCCGCCGCACAGGACGCCGCGCTTCGAGTCATCTTCGAGCGCGAACTCCTGCAACTCGCGCTCGACGACCAGCAGCGTTTTGCTGAGTCGCTGCTTGCGCCAGCCGAACCGGCTGATGCACTCAGGCATGCGTTCGCGCGTCGACGCACGCTGATCAGCACGGACAGTCCCGCGTGAGCGGTGCGCCGTATGCCGTCGTTGCGTTGAAGCGTACCGTTACTCGCGGGGCATTCAACAGCGGCGTCGAGCCGCTAGACCGCTATCTGCACCAGCGGGCGACGCAGGATACGCGCGGTCGCGTGAGTTCGTGCTTCGTCGCGCTCGACGGCGAGCGCATCGTCGGTTATTACACGCTCGCCTCCGCCAGCGTTGCACTCGGCGACCTGCCGCCGGCCCTCGCGCAGCGGCTGCCACGCTACCCCGCCCTGCCCGCCGTGAAAATGGGGCGTCTCGCGGTGGACCTCGCGTACCGAGGACAGGGACTGGGCGCGGGACTAATCGCCGACGCGCTCGCGCGCGTGCTGAGCGCGAAGATCGCCGCTCGTGCACTGCTCGTCGACGCCAGCTCGGAGGCTGCTGCCGACTTTTATCGCCATCACGGCTTTATCGCGTTTGCTGACGCGCTAGGCGTGCTGTTCCTGCCTATGGAAAACGCTCGCGCCGCGGCCGGTTGCGAATAGGAGCGTCATGCCGGTCCGCGTGGTTCTCGGGGATATGACGTCGTAACCGTTGTGAGGCACGGGGCTCCTGCGGAGCAGTCATGAGCGCGCCACAGAACAGTTGAGTTCCACGACTTTACTCCACATGTGCCGGCGCGTGCGGCCGTACGGAGGCCCCCGGCACCATTGCCCCGCGCTGCAAAACGATGGTCATTATTGACACTGCGCTGTCCGCATGAGGACCGAGAATTGTCCGTGAGGCGTTCAGGAGCGATGCACCTTGACCGCCCGCACCTTTTCGTTTTCACAGGCAAAGATCAGACCGACGCGGTGCGGTGATGCCAGACGAACGGTGCCACGAAGGAGGCCACCTGTCGTCGCACGCAAGTCGATCAACCCGGACTGGGCTGGGTCTTTCTGACTGACGTCACCGACGGACACCCCGGGGTCGCGCGGATTGAACAGACAGGGATAACGCAGGCGTCCGCGGCCCGAAATGTCGTTAGTCACCAAGATGTCAGGTCGCACGCGGATGGCGTTCGCATGCAATTTCACACTCGGTGGTCTGCGTATCGTGCATATACCCCGCGCCTTCCACCTCCCGATCGGGGAATTGGTATTCGGGGGACTGTGGGAAGAAAGGACGGTCGGTAAAGCGGGGGTCCGTGCATAGCACGCGCACGCTTGAAACGAAAAAGCAGGCTTCCATAGCACAAACCCGTCGCGCGGGTAAGGTAGCGCAATTGGTGCGAGGGTCGGCGGCAACGACGACCTTCGCGTCGGGCGGCTTGGCGCGGCGCCGCGCGAGCGGCATCGGCACGTTTCGACAGGCGATGAACGCGCGGTCGTTGACGGCTGCACCTTGCGAATTGCAAGGGGAAGCGCAAGTTTGCCATGCCGCCACGGCTGGTTAAAGCGTGAACAGATCACAGCACTGCGCCAGTACCTTGCACGCTTGAGACTGTCCCCAAAGAACGTCGGGTAAAGGCGGATGGCCACTGTCAACCGAGGGATCGCGCTGTTGTATATGTCTCTCTCGTTTGGGCGGCCAGCCAGCTCGGGCCTAGGCATTCACAGCTCGACGATTCATCCGGAAGCGCAATGGCTGCGCCAAACGCATTCCAGCCAGCCTTCCAATCTGATGCGATCTGTGGGACATTGGCCTTGGACACCCGCTGCAGCAGCGGCGGATGGCACGAACAGTACCGCATGGTCGAGCAGCTTTTTTGACGCGGCGCCCGACGCCCGCGAGCCACAATCGAACTATCAGAGTGCATCTGGTCGGACTTAAGCTGCTGATCGAGCGTTGCCTGCCTGAAGGGCCGGCTTCCGGATCAGGACGAGTCTCGGCACCTATCGCTTCGTCCTTGCCCGCCCCTTTGGAATAGGGCAGAAGTTGTTCGCAAAAAGTCGACGATTCCGACTTGATGCCCACGGCGCACGAACCCACGGTCCGCAATGCGACTGCAGTGAGCCGCTGCCGAACGATGCCAAACGGGGGAAACTTTCGATGGCTGTCTTGGGCGCTTCCGCACTCCCGTGCTGAAATCACGACGGGACGGCGCGATCTTGGGTTGTATAGCGTGCTTCTTCTCCCTTCGTCGTGTCCAAGGTCAGTGTCGCACGTTCCGTTTTGGGGTGTTCTAATTAGAACAGTTGCAGCGGCTACGAACCATAGACATGGTTGTTCTAATTAGAACACCTTCCGCTGCGGTCGGCCCTCAAGACGATGGAGCACTCTCGTCCTCGCTGGCAGAAGGGTGCGCAACATTCTCATCCATTGATGGACCAGCAGCATCACGTTCGAAAGTACCCTCTCGGTGAAACTATTGCAGTTTCCCCCACCCGTTGCCCGTGTTGAACCGCATCCCCAACCACGCAGAAAGAGATTGGCTTTCCTTCGGCTGCTACAGGATCTGTCAGCGCAGCTCCGCTGCGCAGTCACAGGCCCCGTCAAAATGACGAATGATGTGCCGGAGGCGCATTCGGCAAGATGCGCTTCATTCCGGCCGGACAGAAAACATCTTCCCGATGTGCTCGCGAAGCTCGTTCTCCTGTTCTTCAGTCATCACGCCCGCCTTGAACTTGAACGTCAAACCTTTGACGTCCTTGGTAATACTGCCGGCCTGAACCTTGCCGGCAAAGATTTTCAGGATGCTTCGCCCACCCGCGTCGCTCGCCGCGAGACCGCGCGACACCTGCGCCGTGATGGAAGCACCTATCTTCGTCTGGACCAGGTCACCACTGAGCACGAGCGGCCATAACTCCTTGAGTGCCTTCAGTCCTGGCTCTGCAGTTTTCTTCAGCACGTTCGCGATATCCTGAGCCGAATTCGCCCCCAGCACGGACGGATTCAGGTCGAGGTCCCGCTTGACAAAGTCAGGGAGGTCATCAAATGCTAGGAATTTATAGAGTTCGTTGCGAGTAACACCCATCACTTCCGCCAAGCGGGTACGGTTCGGAAACTCGCTCTCTGCGCGACGAACGGCAATTGCAATCTCGTAGTCCGACAGATCGTCGCGCGTAACGTTTTCCATCAGTGCGTACGCGGCCATGTCCTGGTCTGTGCACTCGATCACGACAGCGCGGATGCTGTCCCGGTTAAGAAGCTTGTGCGCACGCCAACGTCGCTCACCAGCAACCAGCTGGAATGTTTCCCCAACCCGACGAACCGTGACGGCCTGCAGCAGGCCGGCCTCGGCAATCGAGCGGGCCAGTTCCGAAAGCTTTGCTTCGTTGAATTGCCGACGTGGCTGCCAGGGGTTCGGTACGATGGTGCCGACCGCGATCTCCGTATCGACGCCCTTCGACTCCAGTTCCTGGATGCGCAGTTGGGCTGCCGCGAGCGCGCTCGTGATGCCAGGCATGGTTTGCGGCCCCCGGCCGCCTTTGTCCTTCTTGCCCCCATCCTTAAAGTCGGCAGGCGTTGGCAGGTTCGCTGTCTTCGCCATCAGCTGTTCACGAATGTTATTGCTCATGCCGACTCCTTCCAGGATTTCACAAACATGTCGTCCAGCCATCGCGCGTAGTGCATCATCGGCTGCCTGACACGCTGTAACGACTTGGCAGTCGAATGCGTGCTAACGACGTCCAATGCGGTCGAAAATGAAAGCGCCCCCCCGCTCATCACGGAGCTCGCTGGAATCTCAAACGGATCGAGCCACCGGCCGTAAGCACTTTGCGCCCACTGTCGAACCACTGGTGCCGACGATGTTTTCCCATAGTCCACTTTCGACAGCAGAATGGAAATGAATTCGTAAACCTTGTCTTCCTCGTACGGAAGAAAGTCTTCTGCGACATCCGAAAACAGGCGCCAGAACGCCAGGGAGCTAATGAAGTCCAGATTCTCCGGGATCATTGGCATCACAAGCGCATCGGCCGCCAGCAGCGCGTTCAGGTTCATGTAGGACAATGACGGAGACGTATCGATCAGGATGTAGTCGTACTGCGACCGCAACGGTTCAAGCCCCTGCCGCAGTACTGCCCAGAACCGGTATCCTTGAACGGTCTTCTGCCGGGCGGGGAGCAGAAACTCCGCGCCATACAGGAACGTGTGACCTGGGATGATGTCGAGACCGTCCCAGTAGGTCGACTGCACTTTTGTGCTCAGGCCGCCCTCAATGTTGTGGTCATAGATGTATGGCAAGACAGTGTCTTCACCGGAAATTTCCTTCTCGGCATACAGTCCGCAAAGTTCGGATGCAGATGCTTGCGGATCGAGGTCGATGAGAAGCACATTCCGTCCGAGCAGCGTCAGAGCCTGCGCGAGGCAGACTGTAGTTGTCGTCTTCGCAGACCCACCTTTCAATTGTGCCGTGGTGAGCACCTTGCCCCTGAAATTGCCGTCTTCGTTTCCAAGCCGCGTCTGGTAAACGTCGGACGCCATCTTTACCCACGTACGTACTTCGGGCAGAGTGAATGTTCGACTGCGACCATTGCCGTTAAGCGTCCCGGTGGGCAAAGTGGCATCGTCCCGCGTCACCAGATACTGGATCTGCTGACGCGTCAGACTGCACATTTCGGCAAGTTCACTGATTGTGTAGATCGGCGCGACCTTACGCGGCCGCGGTGCGAGAATCTGCTCTCGCAAGTTGTCGGAGAACGGTTCAAGATTGTCAGCGAATTCCGCGACTTCTCGAAGCGATACCCTTCGGTCTTCCATCGGTAAGGTGCCTACGTTAGCCATTCTGCGCTTTCCCCTTGAATTGACGTCGAAGCGCAGAATACACGAATCCGCGTAAACAGGGTTGTAATCGGCCGATTTTTTATTACCCCCTTCGAGAAAAGCCACCAAAGCCCTGATTTTTCGGGATGTCTTTGCTCGACGGCGGATGGCTTAAGTACATGCGCGAAGCGCATGATTGCATCCGGTTTGCACGCCGGTACCTATCCGCGTCGCAATAAGGGGATCATCCGCACAAAAAACGCCCCGGGGGTGGTTTTTGTGAAACCCCGCTGTTTGTCAAAATTGTCTTTATTTTCAATAGCTTATGCAACTGTATTTTCGGTCGCCAGCTATCTTGCAAAGCCTCGTCTGTTTCGTTTTCGTAAACATAAAACCTACCCACCAACAAACAGGAGAAGATAAATGCTTTAAAATCAATGCCCAGCTTGCATTCCGGGATGGTTTTTGTGAACTGAGGGACGGTTTTTGTGTCCGCGCAGGCGGAAAATGGGCAGGTTGGGCCGTTCTTTGTGAAAATCGGGCCGCAAATTGTGATGACCACCATAAGCCGGGGCGGTTTTTGTGCGCGGTTTGCGGCGCTGTCCCGGGGCGGTTTTTGTGTTGACAGACGATCTGCCGCTGATAGAGTGCCTGGGATTGCGCCGAACCTGACGAATGGAAAATCAAACCCTTCCCGCTACCCCGCATCAGCTCGCCCTGGACATCTATGAGGACATGTCCGCGGTGGGCACGCCCATTCACGAGGCAGGCAAGGACATCGGTTTTCTGCGCAACAATATTTTCACGCGCGTCGGTGGTTTGGGCATCGCCGCCCGCCGCGTGCTGGACGCGGCCTATTTCATCGTCGCCACCAATTCGCCAGATGAACTTGTCGATGACAAGGTGTACACGTTCACGGCCGACGTCAACTACTTCAAATGGTTGATGCGATACGACAGCCGGAATCACAGCCATCTCATCGCGCAGATGAGAGCTGCGGCGAAGGCTCGCGTCGAAATCATGACAGCGCCGTCAATTGAGGAGTTGACCGAGAAAGATTCGTGGGGGACGATCAGTTTGCTCGGTGATTGCTACATCGAGCGCAACGTCGTCTGCATCCTGCTGTCCGGCAGGGTAATCAAGTATCTCATCAGCCCGTATAAGGCGCATTGGCTCAGCCTGCGTGCTTCGACCGCCTTCTCACTGTCACTGGCTCGTGCTATCTACGACCGGCTCATTCCATGTGAAGGTCATGGCGTGACGGAGTGGTTCGCATATGAAGAGGTCCTGGAATGGCCAGGGAAGGTCGGCGAGTCACGCAAGGAAGTCAAGGAATTCAAGAAACGGTTTCTTGAGCCGGCAATGCTTCAGCTCAATGAAGTCTCTGACTTCGATGTGAACTGGGAGCCGAACACGGAGCGTACGCCGCCAGAGAAACTCAAGATCCGGTTCCGTTTCACGAAGAAGCGCGGTGCAGACGCAGCACGCGCCGGCATCCAGGACGACATGTACCTCCTGCTGCACAACGAGTTTGCGTTTGACACGCCCGATTTTGAGATGCTCGCCAAGAACCGCCACGTCTGGACCGACGAACGTCTTGAGCAGGCCATTGAGTACACCCGGCACAAGCTGAACTTGGGCAAGGTGACGAAAAGCCCGAAGGGTTATCTTTTCAGGGCGCTCGACGGCAATTTCCGGCTGGGCGATGCCGACCGGAAAATGGCGTCCATCCAGGTGAGGCGGCTGGAGGCTACCCAGAAGGAAATCCGCAGCCGGACCGCTGCAGAAGCCCAGCTGCAGGCGAGCATTCAGGCCGAGGCCGAAAAGGCAACTTTCAAACTGAATTCTGAAATCAAGGCAGGCCGGGAATTCTTTGAGTCTGCTGACAACGGCCTCCGGAAGGACCTGTTCAATTCATTCGTCAGCCAACGCCTGCAGCAGCGACTTATCGAAAGGCAGGGCGTAACACGGGATTTGCTTAGCCCCGACAACATTCTTTCAGTGAATCGAGTCGTCGCAGATGCATTCGGGTCGCACGTGCACGCGAAAATGAAAAAACTCCTGCCACCAGGACAGTCCTGACTTCGAGCTGCAAGCACGTTGCGAGACAGTGCAGAAAGGCTAAGGTGGCGTTGGTGATGACGGGCACGCACGCGAAGCTTTAGAGGATGACGAGGTGGCTTGGCGAGTTGGGCGAGTTCACTGACCGTGAGTTGGCCTTCGCGTTCGCTGTGCGTCGTAGTTGCGTATTTGCGGACGACGAACCGCGTCCCAAACCACCCTGCACAGTTCGACATCGTTAACACTAACGATGTGAGCCGGAGTGCTTGAACTGGGGGAGGGGACGTCGGTTCCGCCTGCTCCGCGGCGCGGCTGGCTGTACGATCTGGCGTTCGCATGTATGGCCGAAGCCTGACACAGTCCCGAAGCATGTGCTGCCAAGAACGTGTTGTCGTGGCGTCCCTGCGCAGCTCGCGCCGCCGGCACTCGAAACGGCCTGTTCATCGAGGAAGCGGCGTCCAAGGCCACGGGAGCGAGCGCTCATCGCAACTACCGACTGCTCATCGTGTCTGGAAAAGAAGATAGGCTTCATCGTAAGGATCCGGCAGCCACGGCGCGCGTCCCACCATCTGCTACCCGCGCGTACCAGGGCCGGCCACGTGCCGATCGAGCTCGCTGGGCTGACGCTTGTCGTGCGACACGTGATCGACAGGCCGGCAAGTTTCGAACGTACCGCGTCATGGGCAGGCCCCCGCATCCTTCCGTACGGCGCGTTGGCTTCCGTAATCAGCCGGTGCATCTGAACGTTGCGGTTCTGGCTCATTCGGGGTCGCGCCGCCTGCTTCTCGATCGCCGGGTTCCCCATGACCGAGATGGCGGTTGAGCATGCGGGCGGGAGCGTGGGTTCGGTGCTGGTGGCGTTGGGAAGCTTTTCAGCCTCGTGCATGCTCATGTTCGGCACCGTAACGCGACTTTGATGGATGCTAACCGTGCACTTCGGGCGGGAGTGATCCGCCCGCTCGCTCAGTCCGAGGGACCGCGCCCCGGTGTCCCGTTGGGATTGTTGCGACCACCACGTGTTTCCAAAAGTCGTGCGGGCCGCCTCCGTGTCCCACGAATCGGCATCTGAGAAGAAAACCCCCCGACGTCAGTCTTCGCTGTCTGAATCGCGCAGTGACCGCAACGCGTCCCGTGGCTATCGCTTCTGCCAACGCGATCAACGATCAACTGCAGTCACGCTTCTTGCGAGCGCACGAACCCGAGGGACCGGTTACGCCAACGTTGGACGAGATAATAGCGCGAGCGAGCGCGGCACTGTCGAACAGATTAGCCGCAGCCATGTGCAGCGTATTTAGCGGGCCGGCGACGTGCGCCCACACCGAATCAAGCAATGGCTACACAGTCCGGATCCCGCCTTTCGTGAGAAGGTCACTGAGATTTGCAAGTCGCATCGCAAGGCCCCTCGAAACGCGGCGGTACTCAGCATGACAACAAGACCCGGGGGGCGCCGCTCATTTTCGTTGCATGATGATGCGGCCGGCTGCAGCTACGCTCATTCCGGCGTTGGCCCTTCACACAATGCTGTCCGATGCGCTTGCGCCACATGGAGACCGTCTGCACCGACACGCGAGCTCTCGATCAATCACCGTATTTCCTTCGTGCGCCTAAAGCGCGATGCGTGCTCGCATTACACGTCGCTGAGCCGCGGTCTTGCGCTCGAAAAGCGAGGATGCTGTCCTGGCCCGGCTCATTTCAGCCGACGTGATACGTTCTCGAGCGCCACCGTCAGTTCCGAACGCTGGTTCAGCTTCAACTTCAACGACTTTCTTTGATGGCATCGCACGGCTGGCGTTTCGTTCTTTGCTCATTGCCTTAACTCTTTCTGGAAATTCCGATTGCGCTTCGCGGCATGATCGACATCCGGCTTGCTTGCTTGTCTTCCGCGTATTGTGGAACGCACCATGACATACGTGCACGTCTCGGAAAGTTCGCTCAGGAAGACTGGTCGTCGGCAGCCCATATTTTTCCCAACCCGGCTACCTCGCAGAAAATCGCCCACGCGGCGTACGGGATGTGAGACTCGCCGCTGATCCACCGACGTATCTGTCGCCCACCGCCTTTCTCGCTTAGCCCGACCAGATCCGCCGCCTCACGCCCGGTCAGTCCGGCGCGGCGAATGACCTCGCGAACCTCGACGCCGGTCGGTTGCTGCCAGCCGTTGATCCAGGGCACCAGACATTCCTTGCGGATATGCGTATAAAAATCGTTCATTCACACCTCGTGTTCACACGGAGATAAGCAGGAATCGTCAATCAGTATCGCGCCCCCGCGGCTGCCGCCGCGGGGATTCACGCTCCCTCCGGTCGCTTGACGACCCCGCCCGTGGCAGGTACGCACCCGTACGGGATCGTCACGCCGCGATCCGCGGCGCGCCGGCGCGCACCCCACGCCTGGCGGGGGTCCCCAGGCGCCTCGATCCGGGCGCGCTGCGCGCGCGATATGTCCGTGATTATCGCAAGTCCGGCCTGCAGGAAGGAAGGTCGACGCGGCATGAAGGCGGTGCGTGTGCCTTGGCTGCCGTGTCGTCGCGCTTGTTCACAACGGTAGCTTCTGCTGGTCGTGCGCGATATGTGCGGCCTCGATCTGCCCGGGAGCGAGCCGCGATATACCGATGACCTGCATGCGCTGATAGGTCACCTGTCCGTAGATGTCGGCCAGCAGGCGCCCTTTCGGGGACAGCGCGCAACCTTCGCTGGAGGGCTCACGGGTGCGCCAATAGTTGATCGCCTGCTTGATCTCGGTGACTGTCAGAAAGGCTTTCATCCTTACCTCGGCGTCATATGACGACACCCGCGCAGATGACGCGCGAGTGTCCATTGTCGTTTCACGGTCGGGCAGCCGAACCTCATAGAGGTGCTCGCGAACGGCCGACATTTCGGCGTCGGTAAAGCATGCGATGCCGTCGACGAAATCGATCGGGTCAAACTGGATCTGCCGTCAAAAATGGTAAGGTTTACGAATAATATCCGACAGCACCTCGCCGCATTTCAGTTCGACGCGTCATTCAACGATACTTATCCGACACCGTCCAGCCGCTGCATGGTCAATGCACACGATGCGACAGGCGGCACGCGGTCAAATTCCGCGAGCGCAGTGCGCGCGATCGCGCGAAGCTCGTCACGATGCATTTCGATAGCGTGGCCGTCCCGGTCGCGCATGTCGGCGATTCTCTCCAGTGCGCGTGCGGCATTGGCCGCCGCGTCAGCGGACAGGGCCATACGAAAGAGTTCGCTGCGCGCAATCGAGCGGTCGCCATACTGCCAGACCGCCAACAGCGGAAGTAGCGCGGCGAACCACGTTGGACGCGTCTTCAGCGTATCCATGTAGGTGTCTCCTGAGGATGCCCGGCCTGCAGGCCGGGCATCCGGGTTAGCCGCGCAGGCGGCGCAGTTCGTCGGCGAGTATCCACAGGGCCCGGTTGAGCCGGATGTTTTGGTCGATACCGGTTACAGCGCGGGTCGTGGTGGGCCGGCCATTTGCATTGCGCCCGTGAAGTCCACCGCGAAGGATGTTTTCCTGCACTCGCGAGAAAGTACTCCAGAGATCCGGTGCGCGATCCTCGACGCGACGTGGGGCGAGTAGTTGACGTTCGGTGACCGGCGCGGGCTTGCCCTCGTCATACCGCAGCGCGAGCGCCGCCCGGGCGAAGGCCGTCTGCTCCCCCTCATCAAGTACCGAAGCCATCATGCCTTCTCGCTGTTCCGCAGCGGCCTCGAAACGGTCGAGCATCCTGAACGCGCCTTCGATGACCTCGCTGACCACATCGCCCTTGTGCGGCACGCGGATATCGGCGATGGTATCGCCGCACACCATGCCGTTCTGACAGACGAAGCGGAAGCAGCCCCCCAACATTTGACACACGCTTTGCCCGTTGTGTGAATTGAGCAAAATAATTTCGTTTGCTTCGTGACCGTCGCTCTCCCCATGTCGCAGGCGGAGCATGTGCTTTGTGTAATGGCGCATTCCCTCGTTGCGCACGCGTGTCTGGCAAACCATGAAAGGCTGGAAGCCTTCCTTGCGCAG
The DNA here is from genome assembly GCF_000020045.1 of Paraburkholderia phymatum STM815. Classification (GTDB taxonomy): domain Bacteria; phylum Pseudomonadota; class Gammaproteobacteria; order Burkholderiales; family Burkholderiaceae; genus Paraburkholderia; species Paraburkholderia phymatum. The sequence goes on from NC_010627.1 coordinate 325,683, forward strand.
GGCGTCGAGCACATCAATGGTCGGGATGTAGCTGTAGCGTGCGGAGCGGCTTTCATGCGCGCCTTGAGCAAGGATGGAGGGCGCGACCTGTGCAATCTCGTCATTCGACAGCGGGCGATCCGAACGCAGGGCGACGGCATTACGGCTGAAGCGGCTTGCAAGCGTATTCATGCTGTTCCTCACTGAAAGGAGAGACCCCGACCGGCCGGCCGGGGCGATGTATCAGTCGATGGCGCGGAGGATGTTGGCGGATTCCACGTGCTGCACGGCGAACTCGCGCAGCAGGTGATAGCGCTCGATGATGGCGTCGTCGAGGGTCTTTTCCGCGAGATGGCAGAGGGCGAACAGCGTGACGGTAATGCCGAAGGCGTCAGCGCCCATCATGTCGCTGTAGCCGTTCAGATGCCAGCGCACGTGCACGCGCGAGGCCTTGGCAGGGGCCATATAAAAGCCGCCGTTGGACAGCGTGAAGAAGTGCCATAGCCCGCCCTGATAACTGGAATCAAGGCGCGATGCCCAGTCATACACATAGGACTCGCCAGTGAGGTAGTGGCGGCCAAGATAGTAAGGAAGGACATTCAGGCGCAGTTCCTCCGGTACAACAGCGGAGGTAATACGGTCTTGAGTCATGGTCATCGGAATTCTCCGGTTAGTGACCGAAAAACATTTCGGCCTCACTTTCAGTATAGGACAATTTGCCCGTTATAAAATGTGAAAGCGCGCCCACTCCGATTTAATTTTTCTAAGCCTATTTTCTATTGATATAGAGATTTTTTATTCTGTAATTAGGGCAATGTAACCTATTAAAACGTGAGCCTATAGTGCGTCTGATCCCAACCGGAGAGAGCGAAGAAAGCAGAAAACCGATCAGCCGGAATAAGTGGCACCGAGTACGGGCGCATCGAGGTAGACGCGGGCGAGCTATTTCGATCACGTACCGAAAGCGCGCATCGAGGATCTGATCAGCGAGGGCCTGTCACCGTGAAGCTGCAGCGGAGCTACGCGGCATGAAGAAGGGCGACGCGGCGGCAGCTGCGCAGCTTCGCCGTTCGGAGTAGGGCTGGCTTCCTGAAGTGCTGCGTAATCGCGAGGTGCCAGAACATCGGATCTCCCGCCATAACGACGGCGAAGACGATGACACTGGCGATGAGGTGGATGCCGATGCGAGCACCGACGGAACGGAGGCAAGTTGCGCTCGCCGTGCGCCCGTATCGAGGGCCAAGGGATCTATGCAAGACGCATTTGGATAGGTTCCGCCCGAGGCAACGCGGGCGGTGCGATACGGGTTAGCGCCTGGGTCGGCTGCCGTATTTGCGTGCTATTTCATCGAGTCCAGTGCCGGAAAGCAGGGGCTGGTCGTATTGCTGCGCTTCAAGCTTGATCAACTGCATGCGCGACAGGTGCGGGTTTTCGGCGGCGAGTTCATCGAGCGTCCTAATGCCTGCGCGGGGCGAGGCAGTCGAAGGCGTGGGCGCATGCGGAGCGGGTGCCACTTGCCTGACAGGGGCAGCGGGTGCAGAGATGGGTGCAGGGGTAGGCGCGGGCGATGCAGGATGGGTGAGGGGTGAGCGTATGCGGTTCGGTGCGCGACGGCCCTGGCGTTTGCGGATGCGATGCAGGGCGTTGTCAAAAACAGCGAGACTCATGGTGAGGCCGCGCTTTTGCAAACGGGCGTGGAGCTCGCGCCTTGAGACACCGCGCGCGATGGCGGCATCGATTTGTTCGATCAGATCGGCAAGCTGCGCGGTCTCAGAGCGGGTGGTGCTGGTTGCGGGCGCATCGAGCAGGTCTTCGGCGACTGCGGCGAGGTCGGTGAGTGGCATGGCGAGGTCTGCGGAGAGTCGACGCTGACTGATGGTGCTACAAACGTGCTCAATAGTCAAAAATGCGTGGTAACTGAAGCTTTATCAAAGCTTCAGTTATGCGAATTGATGCTTGAACGGTGCAATATAGGTGCTACAGTGCTTGCTATAGAGTGGCGGATCGAGGCACGTCGGATATGTTTACGCATCGCTACGCGCTTCGTAAAATATCGCGTGCCAAAGGGGCGAGGCCCCCTTTGCAACCCCGACGCGGGCCACTGCACCGCGTCCATCGCGTCGACAATTCTGTCGACGACACTAAGCACTGCCTGGTATGCAATACAGATAGGAGGCGCTTGTGATGATTCCGGACAGCGAATGGGTGATCCAGTTCGTGAAGTGGCCGCGCGCGAATGATTGCAACAGCCGGCCGCGCTACCTGCCGTGGGCCGGGTACACGCATCCGATGAGGGGCGATCAGGCGATGTGGGTTCTCAGCGAATGCGAAGCGCACTGGCCAGCCTATGAATTCCGCGCGCATACGATCAACAACGGCGATGAAACGCGCTTCGCGTTGCCAGGTCTGTCGGCAGACTGGACACATCCAGCGGAACTCTGACGATGCCACGCAGGAAAAGCAACGATGGTGCAGGACTCGGCAAACCGATCGCATTCCGGCTGTCAGATGCGGACCGTGCCGCCTATCTCGAAAAGGTGGCCCGAAGCGGGCTCACGCAATCGGAATTTTTCAGGCAGGCGGTGCTGAAGAACCGGACGCAGGTGATCGCGCGGCCGGTCGCCAGCGTCGATCGCAAGCGGCTGCTGTACATCTTCAACAAGACCAGCAACAACCTGAACCAGATCGCCCATCGGGCGAATTCGGAACATGTAAGCGGTCAGCTGTCGGAGGTGACCTATGAGGAACTGCTCACGCAGCTGCAACTGATCTCGCGGTATCTGAGATGCTCACTGGAAAAGGTGGACTGAATGGAGACCGGATCCATGGGAATCGATCGCAAATACCCTGCCATTCTCAAGGTCCTTGCCCTCGAGAAAAAGCTGCAGGCCGAGAAGAACAAGGAAGGGGAGGCCGCGCGAGCGCTGCGCGCGGCTGACTGCGCGGAAGCGAGGCAAGCCGTGGAGGCAGCCCGGCACACATTGCCCACCATCGTGTATTCAACGTTGCTCCGTCGCGTCGAGCAGTGCGAGCAGTTACTCGCACAGCGGGGACAGTGAGCCATGCTGATTCGGGTGCGCGGTTATCACGATGGCATAAAGGCCTATCTGGAGGACGGCCAGAAGCAGGACCGTGAGTTCGAGCGCGACGAGATGGACGAGCGGGTGATTCTGGCGGGCGATCTGGCGCTGACCAACGACATCATCCAGTCGATGGATACGCAGGCAGAACGCTATATCAACGTCACGCTGTCGTTCAAGGAAGATGAGGTCTCGGGCGAGGTGCTCGCGGACATCGTACGGGAGTTTGAGGCGTTCGCGTTTGCTGCGTACCGGCCGGACGAGTACAACTTCTATGCAGAAGCACATGTGCCGCGTCTGAAGAGCTATGCCGACCGGCGCAGTGGCGAACTCGTCGAGCGCAAGGTTCATCTACATGTCGTGATACCGGAAGTGAACCTGCTCACGGGACGACGGCTGGAACCGTTCGGCAAGGTTGACCGGCATCACCGGTTCCTCGAAGCATTCCAGGAGCATATCAACGCGAAATACGGACTGGCGAGTCCGAAGGACAACCGGCGCGTGCTCTTCACCGACGCGTCGGAGATGATCAGCCGGTACAAGGGCGACGTATTCGAGCCGATGAACCGCGAACTGAAGGCCGCGATCCTCGAGGCGTTGATTGCGCGCGATGTCAAGCATTACGAGGACTTCAAGGCGCTGCTCACGGAATTCGGCGCGACACGCACACGTAACGCGGGCCGCGATGGCGAATACGAAAACATCAGACCGCCCGGCGCCGCGAAGGGCGTGAATCTGAAGGAATTCGTGTTCTCGCGCGAATTCATCGAACTCGATGCCGACGGCAAGCGCGAAGCGCTCGATCACAATGTCCATGAGGAATACATCGAACCGGGGGTACCGCGCGTGACGCCCCAGCACTTTCTCGATGCCCTATTCGAGTGGAACGATATGCGGGCCCGCGAGATCAAGTATCTGAACAGCGGAAGCAGCTTCTACAAGTCGTATCAGGCCGCGTCGCCGGTAGAACAGCGGCGCATCCTTGAACATCGCGAACAGCGGTTCTATGACGCAGCAGGAGGGCTCGATGAGCGAACACGACGCAGCAGTGGTGGATCAGGAAACTGGCGAGATTGGCGAGAGCGGCAACGCCCGCAGCCGTGGTACGAGCCGCAGCTCACGCAACACGAACACCGGCGGCGGTGGCGACGAGGCGCGGATCACGACCTTGACGCTCGCTTCGATCGACCCCGCCCGCCGACCGGATGCCCACACGGTGTGCGAGGTGTGCCCGGCCGCAGTGTGGATGGCGACACCGCGCGACGTCAAATGCTTCTGCCGGCTGATGCACTACTGGAGCTGGGAGACCACCAAGCCGACCGAATTGACTCACTGCGATGGACTGGCGATCGCGAGCGAACGGGAAGAGAACAGCTAGATCCACGAAGCAGCGGCAGCAATCCGCTGCTCGACGCGATCGCGGCACGCATGTACGGCGCGTGGGACAAGGCGGACGATGCAGCGCGGGTGCGCCTTGCGGCGACAGCGGCCGACAAGTTCATGCGTCGCGACGGATCGCCCGGCGATCAGCAGCACGCCGTCCGTTCGTTCGGTCTGGATCCGCGACTGGTCGGTAGCCGGTTGCGGGCAGCGTTGGGCCCGCGTAATGAGATCTGTAGCCTTGCAGACGTCCAGTCGCTCGATGCGGTCAAGTCGCTTCCGTTTGCATCGTCCGCAGCTGGCAACGCGACGCCAACAGTTCCGTTCAATGCACGCGCGCGATCGGCGACGGGCCGGGAAGCAGATACCGTTCGGGACCAGTTCGCGCGCGATCTTGTGGAGTCGCGCAGTGTCCGTCGCTCGCGCGAGCGGACGGAATTTGCAGAGATCCGCGCGACCCTCGATGCCAGCCGGCTGCTTGCCGCACTTGCCCACTCGCACGGGCTGATCGTCGACAAGTACGACATTGGCAAGGGTGAGGACGGCGGTGACCGGATTCGAGCTGGCTCACGCAATCTGAACGTGTCGGACTTCTTGACAAAGGAAATGAACCTGTCGTGGGACGAAGCTGCACATCTGCTACGCGACGCATATCGGGCGCAGACGGGACGCAGCCCCGGTCATGCGCCGCGCCACACGCCCGAGCGTGATCTGTGGGGCGAATTCCAGCAGTGGCGTGCAGCGTATCGCGACGAACTGCGTCGTGCGTGGGATGCACAGGCGCGGCACGATAAAACGAGACGTATCGATATCAAGGCGGCCTTCTACCGCGCCCGTAACGACCTCGCGGATCGCAACGATCTGCCGGTCAGCGAGCGGCGCGAGAAGCTGTCGGCGGCACGTGTCGCTCGCCTCGAGGCTGAGGCCGCGCTGCGCGAACGGATCGCGAACGAGCGTCATGCGCTCAAGGCTGCCGCTCGCCGGCCGATCGCGGACCAGTACCAGGACTTCCTGCGGGAGCGCGCACGGGCCGGTGACGCACGCGCGCTGCGCGAACTGCGCCGCATGCAGCAAATCCGCCTGCAGGCGAGGAGCGCCGATGACGAACGCGGTGTCATTTTCAGTGGTCCGTCACATGGCGTGCAGCGACCGTCCGCGTCCGATCGCAACGAGATCATCTATCACGGGCCGACGATCACCTACGAGGTACGGGCGAGCGGCGAGGTCGACTATCGCAAGGACGGTACGGCGTTCCTCGTTGACGAGGGCCGCTCGCTGCGACTGTGGGATAGCGAGCGCGACGCGATCGAGATTGCGCTGCGTTTCGCGCAGCAGAAGTTTGGCGCCACGCTGTCACTGTCCGGTCCCGAAGCATTCCAGGCCGCGGCCGCGTGCATTGCGGCCGACACACGCATGCGGATCGTGTTCGACCAGCCCGAGCTCGAGAGCATCCGGCAGATGCGGCTTGCGGAGCTCGATGCCGAGGCACAGGATCGTCGAACCGCACGGCGCGAGCGCGACGCACGGGAACGCGACGAACTACGCGACGCCATGCGTAATACGCAACTACCTGTCCGCGACGGCCAACCCACTGCAGCCCAGGATGCCGAGCCACCCGCTGAACCCGATGCACCCGGCAGCGGGCCGGATATCAAACGCTGAATCACTAGGCAGTATGACTTCACGTGAGGTAGAGGCTGGCCTGCCGCGAGGTATCAAACGCGGGTTAGCATTGCTGCCAGAGCCGCACGGTGTGGACGGCGCCACACCCGGCGATTTCCCGCACGGAGGCCAGCATGGAAAACGATAGCACGCTATACGTCGGCCTGGACGTTCACAAGGACTCGATCACGGTCGCCTATGCACTCGGCACCGGCGAAGTCGAACTGCTTGGCAGGATCGGTACGACGCAGAACAACATCGATCGCCTGTGCAAACGCCTGCAGTCCAAAGCGCGCCGCATACGCGTCGTCTACGAAGCGGGCCCGTGCGGCTATGGGCTCTACCGTCAGCTCGTAAAGAAGGGCTTCGACTGCATGGTGTGCGCACCGTCACTGATTCCCAGAAAGCCCGGCGAGCGCGTCAAGACTGACCGGCGCGACGCCATAAAACTCGTGCGCCTGCTGCGCGCCGGCGATCTGTCGGCCGTATACGTACCCACCGTAGAGGATGAAGCGTTCCGTGATCTGGCACGTGCGTGGGTCAGCGCCAAAGACGATATGAAGCGTGCACGACAACGCCTGAAGGCCTTCCTGCTCTCACATGGCGTGCGCTATGTGGGTCGTGCCGACTGGGGGACCGCGCACCGTCGCTGGCTAAGCGCGTTTTCATTCGACAACTTTTGGCAGCAACTCGCGCTCGACGAGCTTCGGCGCACGATTGAGGACCGCCTGGCGCAATGCGAGCGTCTCGAAACCGCCCTGCGCGAGGCGGTCCTCAACTGGCGCTTCTATCCTGCCGTACTGGGCCTGCAGACGATGCGCGGTGTGCAGTTCACTACGGCCGTAGGCATGCTCGCCGAGCTGGGCGATCTCTCACGCTTCGTGCACCCGCGCCAGCTAATGGCCTGGCTCGGCGTGACCCCGTCAGAACATTCCTCCGGCAACAAACGGCGCCAGGGCAGCATCACCAAGACGGGCAACAGCTATGCAAGAAAGCTGTTAGTCGAGGCCGCCTGGAGCTACCGGCACCCGGCACGGGTGAGCCCCGACATCCAGCGGCGACACGAAGGCATCCCCAAGCCCATCATCGATCGCGCCTGGGACGCGCAGTTGCGACTATGCCGGCGTTATCGCAAACTCGTCGCGCGCGGCAAGCAAAAGAACATCGCGGTGGTCGCGGTCGCCCGCGAACTCAGTGGATTCATCTGGGACATCAGTCGGCTGGCGATGTCGCTCGCTGTACCGCGCGAGGTGCACGCCGCGTAATGCAACACCTGCCCCCTGACCTCACCCTAACCTCTGGAGGAAGAGTTTCCTGAAGGCGGCGTAGCCCGGCACGCGAGTAACCCGCGAACGGACTACGCAACGGACAGCATCCGAATTGCGACACTAGATAGCGGCAGGCTCGTTGGGCGGACCTCTGTAATGCGGTAGCCAACCCGCGAATATCAGTGTGATCCACCGTCGAGATTTACTGCTACGTCGCTCTCAGGAAATTCACATGACGTGTACACGACAACCTGAAAACTGATCCCATTGACACGTGAAGTCATATCAGTCCGGGAAGAACCTGATACCCTGGCTGCAATCGCCGCGCGGCAGCGTGCCATTCATGCGCGAGTCCTCATTAGCGGCATGCCGTCCCGGGTGGTGCATCTGCGAACCTGTGTCAACAGCAGCGCCGGGGTGATCGTCGCATTTGCCTTTGGCCTCGCAGCCGAGGACGAATGCTCCCGTCATCCGGATGCCAGCGTTCGCAGACCGCGGGTCCTATCGAAGGTCAGGTTCTTTGTGCTGTCAGCGACGTGGCCTGCTTCGGACATGCACGGAGCGGAGGGACCGGCGAAGTGCTGCGCCTGCAGTCGAATAACGATGTTGGCATATCGCGTCGAGAACTCCGCTCGTGCAATGAAGCAGGGCATTCATCGCCCGGCAACTGACGGACTGACCGCTGACACTCAACGCGCCCGCATTGATTCGCAGGCGCTCGAAGCGAAGCCCGTTTGCGCGGCGGTCAAAGGCCATGTAATGGTTGCGGAGAGTGGCGAGATAGCGTGGCGGCGTCGCTGCGCCTGTCTTCGATACATGGAGCGCGCCGCTCGCGCCTATCGGCATATGCGGCCCGCTGAAGTGCCCGGGCGTCAGGCGCATGATAGAGCTCGCCGGTGCTGCAGCAGGCGGTGCTGAAGATTCGCGGGCTATGGGTTACCGGGGATAATGGCCGGAAAGCAATCGACTTGAGAAGCGGAGAAAAGGATGGACGAGCAAGGCTTTACCACAGGCATCGTTCACGGCGACAGGATCGCGGGCACTGAGCACGGCGGCGTGCATCAGCCGATTCATACGTCCGTGCAATATGGTTTCGAGCGCGTCGAGGATCTGATCGGCGTGTTCCAGGGCACGAAGAAGGGCGGCTTCAATTATGCGCGGCAGGGCACGCCCACAACCGCCGCGCTCGAACGCAAGATCACGAGCCTCGAAGAAGGTGTCGGCACGGTCTGCTTCAGTACCGGCATGGCCGCGATCACAGCGACGTTCCTCACGCTCTTGCGAGCGGGCGATCATCTGGTATCGAGCCGTTACGTGTTCGGCAATACTAACAGCCTGTTCGGCACATTGAGGATGCTCGGCATCGAAGTCTCGACCGTCAATGCATGCGATGTCGAGAATGTGAAGAACGCGATCCGGCCGAATACACGCATGGTGTTCGTCGAGACCATCGCCAATCCGGGCACGCAGATTCCCGACCTGCAGGGTATCGGCGACGTGTGCCGCGAGCGTGGCATCGCGTATATCGTCGACAACACGATCACCTCCCCGGCATTGTTCAGGCCGAAGGCGGTTGGTGCGAGCCTCGTCATCAACTCGCTGACGAAGACGATCGCGGGTCATGGCGCCGCGCTCGGCGGAGCGGTGACAGATACGGGCCTCTTCGACTGGAGCGCATACCCGAACATCGCCGATGACTATCGGCGTACGACGGCCAAGGAGCAGGGGCTTTTGCAGATCCGCAAGAAGGGGTTGCGCGACATGGGCGCGTCGTTGTCGTCCGAGCAGGCGCACGCCATCGCGATGGGCGCGGAAACGCTCGCCTTGCGCGTGAAGCAAAGCAGCGACAACGCGCTCGCACTGGCGCAGTTTCTGGAAGGGCACAAAGCCATCGGCAAGGTGTTCTATCCTGGCCTGAAGAGCCATCCGCAATACGAGATCGCGCAAGCGCTATTCAAGAGCGCATCGTGGCTCTTGTCGTTTGAACTGCTTCACGCGGAGCGCATGATCGAAGTCGTCAACGCGCTTGAGCTGCCGATTAAGGCGACGGGTCTCGCCGACACGCGCACGCTAATCATTCCCGTTGCGCCGACGATATTTTTCGAAGCCGGCCCGGAAACACGCAAGGAGATGGGCATTTCCGACGGCATGTTGCGCCTGTCGGCGGGCATCGAGGATATCGACGACCTGATCAAGGATTTCTCGCAAGCGCTCAAGTTGGCGGTGTAACGCGTTGTGGGACAGGTTTCGACCTGTTTCGTTGTGTGGCGGCGGACCGCCATGACCTTCGTCAGAATGAGGCCGCCAGCAACGCGCGGCAAAAAGGCCGGAAAGGCGCCCGCCCGAGCGGAAGCCCCAGGAGATGCTTGTGTCACTGAGCATTCCACGACAGTTTCAGGCCCGCGGAATTGTTTCTCGCATGCCATGACTGTGTATCAAGGTGGAAGCGGTCAATTCTATTCGCTTACTGCGTACAGCAATCTTTCCGTTGTGTCGAACCCAACACCCACCGTCATCGCCCGGCAGGTTTGCTCTGGATGTGCAACGATAGTCGTGCAACTCGCACCTGTCTGAGCACGCTAGACAACCCAACGGGGAGGGTAGATGAGAGAAACCACCAAGACGCTATTCGTCGCTTCCGAGGACATTGCAACAGCGTTGAGCCTGCTGGAGAGCATTGAGGTTGAGGTTGGGTTCGATAGCGATGATCCGGAGAGCATCGAGCTGGCGATTCTTGCCGTCGAGGAGGCGATCAATACTCGCCTGAGTGGCCATCGCGGCGATGCACGTATTGAATCAGCCATCCTTCGCGTCAAGCTGGACTTTCGGTGCGCGATCCTTGATCAGGCCTCGTCCGGTGATGACGATGATGAGGCCATCAACAGCGTTCACACCCTGCATTGATGATTTCCGGCCCATACACCCGATCGCCAGTTGGCATCGGGTGGGCCACGTCATGTAGCGCTGAACTGATCCGTGGCTGTGACGATAAATTCTCGAACTTCTCGAGCAGCACGACACGATGCTGCAGCTCAACAACAGGAATGCCGCAGATACTGATCGTTGCAGACGCCTGTCCGAAATTAGTATCTTTATCGCCCCGCGCGGAGGGGTCGGGATTCCTGTATTGCTGGGCGGTCAGTCAGTATTTGCGAACGTCACCTTTTGCTTTGATCCTGACCGCGCAAGTCCCATCCGGTTTTGCCGAAAATCGCGTTGTCGAATTCGTTCGAGCCACTTCATCACGTTTGAATGCGCTAACGGCACCGGCATTCGCTAGCGACAAATCGGCTCATTATTATTGCCGTCTGTTTCCGATCGTTGCGAAACGGGTTTGACGGCGTGGAATTTCAGTTTGCGGCTTGAAGAAATGTTCGTGGCGGTGGGAATCATGCGAATCGGATTAATTCCCTTTTTAAAGATCGCGTTCTTTTCGCCGATAAGAATATCAGCGGCATTTACTCCATTTCCCGCGTTATCGCTGCGCGGTTTTTAATCGTAAGTGCATCAATAACAAAAAGGGCCGGTCGTGAAATTTCTGAAAAATCTGAAAGTAGTTTCCCAGCTCGTACTGGGTTTTGCCGCTGTTATCGTTCTGATGGTCGGGCTCGGTGTCTTCTGCCTGATCGAGATGAGCGGTGAAAATGCGCGTGTCGCAGAGTTCCGCGACAACTGGTTGCCGAGTGTGCGCAGCAGCCTGCAGATGCAGGCCGGCCTGCGACAGGCACGGATCAATGAATACCGTGCGGCCAGCAGCCAGAGTCCGACGTCCGTCCAGGAGGCCGAGGCCCGGATTGACGCAGGCCTGGCAGAGTACCGCAGTGCTGCCGCCGAATATGAAAAGCTCGTTAGCGAGCCGGACGAGAAAACCGCCTATGCCAATATCCAGACACTGATGCCGCAATACGTCGACCTTGATCGACAGGTGCGAGTGCTGGCCAGAGACGGCAAGGCGACGGAAGCGATGGCCCTGCTGACTGGCCAGTCGTCTACTGTTCGCGACGCCCTCGAAAAGGACGTCAGGACGATCGTGGAGATCAATGTGGCGGGGGCTGCACGCGAGGGGGAGGCAGCGAGCAAGGCGTACTCACGGACAATTGCCCTCGCGATCGGATTCATCATGGCGGCTGCGATACTGGCGCTCGGTGTGGCGCTGTTCATTGCGCGCGGTCTGGCGAGACAGCTCGGCGGCGAGCCTCGGGATGCAGCGAGCCTGGCAGGCCAGATTGCGGCCGGCAACCTGCGCATCGGGGTTCCGTTGAAGGCGGGGGACCGCTCCAGCCTGATGTTCTCGCTGGGAACCATGAAGGACCAGCTGACTGTAATCGTGCAGGGCATCAAGACGTCCAGCGAGTCGATCTTTGTCGCTGCGGGCGAAATTGCGCAGGGCAACACCGATCTGTCGCAGCGCACGGAAGAACAGGCGGCATCCCTCGAGGAAACCGCATCGAGCATGCAGGAATTGACCGCCACGGTCCGCCAGAACGCCGACAATGCGAAGCAGGCGACCGTGCTCGCCACCAGCGCATCGGCAATCGCGCAACGTGGCGGTGAGGTGGTCGGGCGCGTGGTCGAAACCATGCACGGTATTTCGAACAGCTCCAGCAAGGTCACCGAGATCATCGGCGTGATCGAGGGTATTGCCTTTCAGACCAACATCCTCGCGCTTAACGCCGCCGTCGAGGCAGCTCGCGCTGGCGAACAGGGGCGCGGATTTGCAGTAGTGGCAGGTGAAGTTCGCACGCTTGCCCAGCGCAGCGCCACGGCGGCGAAGGAGATCAAGGAGCTGATTGGCGAATCGGCCACGCGGGTCGAAGCAGGCTCACGGCTCGTTGAAGAGGCGGGTGGCACAATACGCGAAGTTGTTCAGTCGGTGAAGCGTGTGACCGATATCATGGGCGAAATCTCGTCTGCATCCGAAGAACAGAGCACTGGCATCGAGCAGGTCAATCAGGCTGTCACGCAGATGGATGAGGTCACCCAGCAGAATGCCGCCCTGGTCGAAGAAGCATCAGCCGCGGCTCAGTCGATGGCTCAGCAGGCGCGGGCACTCCGCGAAGCAGTCGCAGTGTTCCAGGTCGGCGGTACCGGATCAGCAGGCGAATGGTCCGCCATGACAGCACCTCGGGCGGCCGCGAGCGCGACGGCGGGGACGCCTGCGAAACCGCTGCAGGTGCCTCGCGGGCACGGCACCGCGACGGAACCGGCCGCAGCCCGCTCAGCTTACGCCGGAGCGGAACACGAATGGCAAACGTTCTGATTGTTCGCCGGGGAAAACAGGGTTGGCAAGTCAGGCGGCGAGTGAGAAGCGTTTGGGGCAGCATGCCGCGTTCGCTCGACGGGACGCGCGATCCGGCCGGCTGCGGCTAATTGGGGTATTCATCCTTTTAGTGCTAAAAGTGACGGTAGCAATTCGCCGAGCCACCTGAGATCAAATTTTTCAATCCAGCGAATCGCCCGAGACCGAGCGATTCGCAAGTGGACATTTTTAAGACCCGGCCGCCATATTTCGCACCAACGGGTCATGGCCCGCATTGCGCTCGACGCATTTTGCCTGAACGTTTCAAGTCTCTCGCTCAAGTCGCCATTTATCACCGCGCATCGGACCTGGCGAGCAGATGGAAGGTGTCGCTCCTGATCGAACAGAGTTCTGTGTCGAGAGCAGCGCAGGAGCGATCGTCGCGTTTGCCTCTGGCCTCGCGGCGGAGGACGAACGCTACCATCCGGATGCCAAGGTTCGCAGAACGCGGTTCTGACGAAGGTGAGTTTGTCGTTGCTGATGAGGATCGAGCGATCCTCGCCTACCGAATTGCGCCGGCCGACCTTGCACACTACGGCCTCCTCGTTGAGAAAGAAGAGCCTTTCTGTGTGGTCCGTTTCAATGGCGCCGTATTCCAAACCCTCGGTCCACCCAACAACGAGGAACTGGTCCAGCACGTGCTGTACGCAAAAGGCTTGTGTCCCTACGGCGCATATGAGGTCCTTGGCAGCGAGCCTGGTTGTGGAGTAATGGCCAAACATTGCGCTGCGCCATTTCATCTTCACTTTCGAAGACAGTAGCTTCGAATGCGTCGCATGCAGTTGCGAAACTTGCAGGCATCTTTGCGGCGTCTGACATCGCACGAAGCGAGGCTTTTTTGCGGTTGCGAAGAAGACGGGCGGAAGGTCGTCTTCCTGGCGGCCGTTGGACGGCGGGACTCGTCGCTAGTCGTGCTCAGGATGTCGCTGCGCCCGTCGCAAAAGCCTATGTGACGCAAATCCCTGGCACCGCAACTTTCTGAAACAGATGTGGACTGGCAGCGGCCGACGACGGATAGGTTGAGACCTTCGCCCTGAACTCGGGATGTGTGAACGCAGCCCTGAAATGAGCGGTGGATTCCCAGACGGCGTAATTGAGATACGTTGGACTTTCGCCGACCGCGCGGTGGAGTTGGGTGGAAATGAAGCCCGGCTGACGCTTCATGAATTCTGCGTCGTCTTGCCAGACTTTGAGGAATGCCTGCTCATCAGCCCTTTTCCAGCGTGAAGACGTTCACCAGGACGACAGGCGAGGCATCGATTGCAATCTGACGTTCTATCGGAAAGGCAGGGTCGAGGGGGCGGATGTGCATGTCAGACTCCTTCCGAGGATAGTCTATATAGGTTCAATGGATATGGTGATAGATGCGCAAAACCAAGCGAACGCCTGCTGGAACGGCCTTGACCAACACGATTCCGAACCTGTTTCGGCTCAACAATCGACTACTCTCGGCGGGAGACCGTCTGGTCGCCGAGCTGGGCTTGACGAGTGCCCGCTGGCAGATTCTTGGCACTGTCGCCGCAGCTGCGCGGCCGCAGCCGGTCGCGTGGCTCGCGCGCGACATCGGAGCGCACCGCCAGAACGTTCAGCGCATCGTCAACGAACTGGCGACGGAAGGACTCGTTTCGTTTGAACCCAATCCGCACCACCGACGGGCAGCTCTTGTCGTATTGACGGACAAAGGGAAGCAGGTGGTCGAGGATGCGATGCACCTGCAGGTGCCATAGGTCAACAACCTTGCGAAAGACCTTCAGGTAAAAGACCTGGAGACGACACACAAAGTCATCACGAGGGTGCTTCGGAAACTGGAAGGCGACGGCGAATAGCGACCTGGCCCGCTGACCGTTGAAAGACTGGACGCCAGTGCGTCGCGGCGACTACGCGACGATGCTTCCCGTTTTGTCGCAACAACTTTAAGACAAATGTCCCGTAGAAGCCAACGTGCGAGGCGTTCCGGCGGGGTAGTGCCGTATACCGCGAACTTAACCTGATTGCGCCAGTACACAATGGCCGAGCCGGCCATCAAACGGTACGCATGAACACTGTTCTACACTTCCGTCTGGCTTCTAGCTGTGGTTGTCGACCCATGCACGTGCCCATTCCAGACCGAGCTGCTCAGCCTCCGACTCCGAATCGACAACGTCAAGAATGCCCGACGCTTCTACAAACTTGCCGCTCCTGGTGACAGTGCCGCTGGCGGAATAGCGTTCGCGTTCGGGAATCTCCGACTGTTCTCGAATCGCATGTCCCCACAAGACGTAGCCCCTGTAGGTCTCGCTCTGCATTAGCGTTCGACCTCCGCTCGCGAGTGCCTGCCGTCGACACGAAGCACGTTTCCCTCGGGCGTAATCTGGCGCGGTATGTCGTCGAAAGTTTGCCTGCCTGTAGCACGGCTCGCGGTCGAGCGCATGGAGGTGGCCGGAAGCGGCGCCGTCGCAACAACATATCGAGGCACACGACGGTGCGCAACGTGGGCCGACGTTCTTCGATGAGAGGGCGTTTTGCGGGCAGGCTGGACATGATGCTCCCCCACCACGCCGCGCGCCTCCGGCGGATTCCAGACTTCGACGTATCGTTCACCGGCAATCGACGGTGACACCACCGCGAACGCCAGCAGGCCACCACAGATGATTGCTTTCACTTATCGCTTCTCCGACGTCGTTCCGCACAGCCATGCGGAACAGCAGCTGATTGCCTGACCAACGCAAGTCCCGCCGCAACCGGCGCAGAAATGTCTGTCGCGAACGGCGTCGGTGACGCGCCACGCGATGCCAGAAGGCGTCGCCGTACCGACGCTGCGCTCATTTTCGCATGCGTAGAACGAAGGTTCGCCCGATTTCCCACCGCGAACGGCGTCATCGATGACATCGTCGCCGAAAGCGTCGCGAAGGGACCTGACAAACTCTGCGATTTCGGGCATCGGATGAGTCGGGGGCTTGCGAACGCGGGCATCCATTTGAGCTCTCTGGCAGTTGGCTGATGCGTATGATACTGTATAAAAATACAGGTATATTTTGTCGCATCATGAGCGGTACGATTGCTTGCCCGGAGGATATCCACCCATCGCTGTGGCGCGCTTCGCAGCTCGCTCACGGTCGTGGCCGCGTTGTCGATACCGGCTATCCTGGGCTGTCGAAGGAACTGCCGGGAGGAGGATGGCCGCTCGCGGCGCTTGTGGACCTCCTTGTTCAACAGCCGGGCGTTGGCGAACTTCGGCTGCTGTGTCCGGCGTTAAGCGCAGCCTCGAAGGGAACGATTGCGTTCATCAACGCGCCGCACCAGCCCGACGGCCTTGGGCTGAGTTATATCGGGGTGCCCATCGACCAGGTCATGCTGATAAAAGCGACGAAGACAGCTGATGCGCTCTGGTCCGTCGAGCAGATTCTTCGCGCCGGCACGTGCGGCAGCGTCGTTTTCTGGGCGCAGCACATGAAGGATTCATCACTGCGACGGCTTCATCTGGCAGCCCAGTCGGCCGAAACGCTGTTTGTCATGGTCAGGCCTTTCGCAACGGCGCAGGACGGGTCGCCGGCAATCTTGCGGCTCACTTTGCGACCAACGTCCGAGGGGCTGATTGTTGACATCGTAAAGCGCCGGGGCCCGACTCTGGAGGAACCAATTTCCGTGGCGCTGCAGCCAACGCCTGTTCTGCTTTCAAATCGACCCCGCGTCACGCGACGCCCTCTCGAAGAAGTCGGCCAGGTCCCAGATGCAGTTGAGCCGACGCGCGCATAACCATAGACTTGTAACGCCGAAAACCACTCGACGAAATCGGAGGCGCAATGTGCTTTTCCGCGCAAATCGAAGCTGACTACAAACGATATGTCAGGACGTTCGGCGCGCACATGGATATCCGTGAATTTGCGCGCCTGTATTGGGAGCGAGCCGAGGGGCGACTCAAGGCAAAAATCCCGAAGGCGATGGACGATGCTTTCATAAATCCGCAGTCCAACGAAGAGCGCGGAATCAGGCACCTCATTGAGCAGTACAACGCTGACCAGACGAAGGTGCTCGAGGAAGAACTTTTTAGGCAACGTGCGCGTCTCGTCGCAGCAGAGCGAACGCTGCAAACCGGGCAAACAAAAGCCGCAACCGAGAGCAAGCGCATCGCTGACGACAAAATTGAAGCGACGCTGCGCCGGTTGGAAGACATCAAGCGCACAGAGTGCGAATCGCAAGACTCGCGCATCTTTCCCGGCTACTACGCACCCGTGCTCGTCGTCGAAGATGGGCAGCGAGTTGTGAAACCCGTGCGGTACCAGTGTCGGATCGCGGGCAAGCCGGCGAGCTATGACTTCAAATATCCTGGCACGTACAACGCCCGGATGGATAGTCTGGCAAAGTTCTGGAAGCCGCTTTTCGGGTACTCGCACTGCTTGATGATTGTTGACTCGTTTTACGAGAACGTCGCGCGGTCGAAGATGGAAGGACGAGCAGTCGCCGATGGTGAGAAAGACGAAAACGTAGTCCTCGAATTTCGCCCGAACAACGGTCGGCAGATGCTTGTGGCGTGTTTGTGGTCGAGGTGGTCCGCCCCAGGTGAGCCCGATCTTTATTCTTTCGCAGCGGTAACCGATGAACCGCCACCGGAAGTGGCTGCCGCGGGCCACGACCGCTGCATCATACCCATAAAGCCTGAACATGTTGATGCGTGGCTGAACCCCGACCCACAGGACCTCGCGGCGCAGTATGCGATTCTTGATGACAGGGACCGGCCGTACTATGAGCACCGGCTAGCAGCCTGAGTCCGAGGCGCTGTCGCGCAAATCGCAGTGCCGCGCACGGCAACTACTGTTCCCGTTCCGTACAAAGCCGCTGTCGTTGTGCCAGAGGACTGCGGGCAAGCGCTACCGTTCTGCAAACGCGACAACCAGCGTCAGTATCCCGACGAGAGCGGCGCCTGCGCAGACGAGTAGCACAGCGCCTGCAGCACAGTCTTTGGCTGCACCGATTGCAGGATGATGCTCTGGATGCAAGTGGTCGGCCAGTCTTTCGAGGGCCGTGTTGAAGAGCTCGGCCGCAAGGACCAGCGTGGCCATCGTCAGGCATAGCGCGGAAAACACAAGCGGCGGCCGTAACCAAATCAATACCATAGGTAGTGCGGTCGCGACCGCTGCCTGAATGCGAAAGCTGCGCTCGGTTCGCCACGTTGCGGCAACGCCGGCCACCGCATCGCCGGCGCTTTGCAAGAAGGTCCTTTTCGCCATGATTCACTCCGATTCTGTTATCGGCAAGGCACTGTGTGGTCCTGCGCGGGCCAGCACGTGGAGCGTTTTCAGTCCGGGCACCGAAACATATCCCGCCGAGAGGTTCATTCTGACGCGGGCATTCGCGCGGTGACGGATGTTGTCGGTCGAATCGCAGTGATTCACGTTGACGACAAACGGCTATGCGGCTTTTCCCCCTCGAAGTATGCGAGGCAAGACAGGATGGCGACTCCTCTGGCCTCCTATTGCACGCGATTAAAGGAACATTGCGCCCTCGGCATGCGGAAACTGACGCCTCAAGCGAAACCCGCCGGCAACAGTATCAGCTGCTCGCGACGACGCGCCGCATCGAGTTCACCGCCTGTCAAGAGTTTAGGCTTGAGCCGCTCGATATCCGCGGCGAGCGCGGCCCCCATCGCGGGGTCGTCGCGCAGGAGATCAAGCGACGGCACATAGGGCTCAAATTCGGACCACGGACACAACAGGTCCATCGATCCGGCGTCGTAGCAGATTCGATGCGCTGCGCCGACTAGCCATGGGGCGCCTGGTACCAGGCCGCCCGACGTTGCAGTCATTTCAGAGGCGAAACTTCATCATCCCGAGCGCCACTGGTCCAGAACGCATATCCCGTCGCTATACCCGCGTCTTTAAGCAACCCCCACAGTTTCTCCGGCGAGTTCGTCCTTTGGCGCGGTCGCCCTCCCGGAGTCAGCCATGAGCACGAAAGTCGATACGGGGTTCAGGTTGGTGACGGAATGCTCGCGTACGCTGCAAGATAGCGCCTGCACTGCAGCTCTTCGATGCCGCCTTTGACCGCCACGATCAGCGCGGTGATCGCGTGACGCTGTTGCAGACGCGTCATTCCGCGCCATTGCCCGCCCCTCGAGCTTCCCAGGAAACTTTTGCTGGACCGACGGCCAAAAGGACCTCCCCGAAAAGGTGGTGGCGGCCCGTTCACCGCGCCCGGGGTTCTACGATCGATATCATCGGCAGTTCTCCTGATATTGCCGACCCGCCGAAAAGTTTTCGCTAGAATATATGACTGACACACGTACATTCGCAACCAGTATGAGTTCAAAGCGCCGCGGTGCAGGGGCTTCACGACCCCGGAAGCATCTCACGAAAACGATGTTATTGCCGATGGACGAGGCGTGTGCGCGCGAGCAGTCGTTGTCTTTCCATCTTGCCCTGGTTGCCTGCCGGAACGGTCACGGCAATACTCACCTGTTTAACGAGCTGATCCGGACGGCGTATGTCGCCTGGTTTCTCCAGCAGGACGGCTACGGAAGCGAACCGGCGGTAACCTTCAAGACAGCCGAACATGCGGTCGAGGCAGCGCTGGAACTGGCCCATCATTCCGGCGAGTGGGTGCTCGCAGAGGACACCATTTGCGTGTTCGAGCGCCTGCTCGCGCTGCACGACAGGCAGCTCGCCACCGCGCCCATGCATAAGGTAATCGACGCTCAACGTCGCCTCAGGCAGTTTCTTGCGGGAACCGCAAATTCACCGGTTCCCGACACGGATCGGGCCGACGTGTCATAGCGGGACATTGACCGCACTCGCGAAGCGATTGCTGGAAGGCATGGCGACCGAACTGCTTTCCACCGTGCCTGATCCGGCCGCCGCCGGTAGCGCGGACCTTTCCGAGCGGCAGCACAGACCCATCCTCGCAAGTCATTCCGGAAACGAAAAATCCGGCATGGCCATTGCTGCATCCAGGTCGTCGATATCAAGGGAGACTGCTATGGCAGGTGACAATTCGTTTAAACCGGGCGAGATCGTCAAGACTTCGGGCATTTACTCGGTCGTTCACGACGATGGCAAAGGCACCTTCGAGGTGACCTGCGTCGAAGGCGAGCATTTTCCGCCCACGCGCAGCGGCAAGGGCGCGCACTTCGAACTCAAATATGCCGCCACACACGCGCATCGACATGGCGAACTCAAGGGCAGCGAGGCGCGCAGCGCCTAGCGTTTCATTCCGACGGCACGGCGCATCGCGGCGGTTATTCCCTGCCGCGTGCGCCAGTACGCGGCCCACGGATCGTCGCTGAGCGTGCGCTGCCGCTTGACTGCCTGCGACATTGTCCACTGGTCACCACGCCCCACATCTTTCAGTTCGTCCCACGAGACGGGCATCGACACGGCCATGCCAGAGCGCGCCCGTACCGAAAAGGGCGCAACGGTGCTTGCGCCTTTGCTGTTGCGAAGATAGTCGATGAAGATCTTGCCGACGCGGTTCTTTGGTCCGAGCACGGCGGAGAACTTCTGTGGGACGACGCGCGCCATATGCTGGGCGACAGCCTGTGAGAACGCCTTTACCTCATCCCATTCCTGCCGGCGCGTGAGCGGCACGACGATGTGAAAGCCCTTGCCGCCGCTTGTCTTTGCGAACGAGCGCAACCCGATCTCATCCAGGACGACCTTGACGAGCGAGGCAGCCTCAAGCATTGCATGCCACGGCAACGCCGGGTCTGGATCAAGATCGAAGATGACCCGGTCAGGGTGCTCGAGATCCGGCGCGACGCCGTTCCACGAGTGCATCTCCACGACGCTCATCTGCGCAAGACCGACAAGCGCTTCGCGCGTGTTGGCGACAAGCAGTGGCGGATGCCCGAGATGCAGTTCACGCGGCAGTTCCTCGACGCCAGGAATGCGCGCCCGTTCGCTGTGCTTCTGAAAGAACAGCTCCTTCTGTATCCCGTCCGGCGCGCGCACCAGCGCCAGCGGCCGGCAATGCAGGTACGGTAGCGCCCATTCGGCGATTTCATCGTAATAGCGCACCAGATCCAGCTTCGTATGACCCGTCACCTCATCCATGATGCGCTGGGCGTTGCTGATCCTCACGTCGCTGATGATCACCGTGCCGCGCGGCCCCGGGCGCTCGCGTGTCGATCCGGACAGACCCGAGGCAGGATCATCAACGACGGTTTCCTCCGTGATTGCCGCGGCGGGCTTGTCCTCGCGTATCGCATGAAAGACGGGATGACGGATCTCGCCACCGGGCGTCCATTCGAGGAATGACACCTCGGCGACAATGTCGGGCTTGAGCCAGTGAAACTCGCGGTCCTTCTCGGGGTTCGGTGGGTTATAGAAGGCCGGCTTCGCCTGTCCGAGCGGCCGGATGCGCCTTGCGAATGCCGTGCCCTGTGACCGTGACAGATGCGGTGCCACATGACCGGCGTAGCGAAGCGACCCGTCTTTCTCGTACACGCCGAGCAGCAGTGAGCGTAGGCCCGATTTCACTCCCTTGACCCTAGAAAATCCGCCGACGACGAATTCCTGTCGCAGGTTGCACTTCAGCTTGATCCAGTCGGTCGAACGGCCGGACCGGTAAGGCGCATCGCCGCGCTTTCCGATGATGCCTTCGAGCTTCATCTTGCAGGCGGACGAAACCAGCGAGGCGGGATCTTGTGCAAAGTCTTCCGAATAGCGGATCAGCGGACTTTCGGCATCGCCGAGCAGTTCGCGCAGAAGTGCACGTCTCGCGCGCAGTGGCTGTTCGCGAATGTCGGCGCCGTTGATCCACAGCAGGTCGAATACAAAGAGGACGATTTCCGAGGTGCTGCGACGGTCGAAGGCATTCTGCAACGCGTTGAAGTCGGGCATGCCAGCCGCGTTCAGCACGACAGCCTCGCCGTCCAGCCACGCATCGTCGACGGGAAGCGCCTTCAGTGCATCGTGCAGACGGGCCACGCGGGCCGTCCAGTCATGGCCGTTGCGCGTGACGAGTGTGGCGGCGCCGTTTTCGATACGTGCCAGCATGCGATAGCCGTCGAACTTGATCTCATAGGACCAGTCGCCGCCCAGCGGATGATGGTCGACCAGCGTCGCCAGCTGCGGCTCGATCAGCAGAGGCATCGCGCCAGGGGCCGTCGTCGGTGCACGCACGCGCGTTGAACGCCCGGATCCCCAACGCCCCATCTCATCGACCCGCTTCGAATGGCGGCGCGTCGGCCAACCAGCGCTTTACCTCCTCGCGAAGCGTAAAGGTCGGCGCGACCGGCCATTCTTCCAACACGGGACGCCACTCGTCCCACACGTAATCGTCGAGATCAAATTCCTCGTCGACCTGGCAGCTCTGGTTATCGCACAGGAACGCGTAGATGATCTGGTGGCCGTTCCAGTACGCCACGATGCAATCGCTCAGATCGGCGGTCGTGCCGACGGGCCGGCTGCGAAGCAAGGTGGCGAGCTGCTGCTCAAAGCGTTGGCGCATCATCATCGTAGTCCTCGGAATCTCGCCGGGGAATGGCCGCGTGCAAGGGCCTCGACGTATCCACGCCCATCAGCGCCATCGCCTGCGATAGCAGGTCTGTTTGCGGCTTGAAGTCGAGCGTCCATGTATCGCCCATCGATACGCCCAGCATGCCGCAATGCACCGAAAGCATGTACGACGCCACATGCAAGGCGCGCAGCACGCGTCCCTCGTCCGTCGTCTGTTGCTCCATGTCGAGGTCGATCGCCTCCGCAACACCGGGCGGGGGAGGCACGGCGATGGCGCCGGTTTTGATCAGATGGATCGCGGGGGTGACGATGTGAAGCTGGGGCTCAAAGTCCAGCTGAAAGACATCGTCCTCGCAGTGCACCGTAAGCCCGTGATGCGCCTCCAGCGTGTGGACGGCGACTTCCAGTGCGTGAAGAACCAGCGCATTATCGGCGGCCTGCTGGTTCGCGCGCTGAACGAAGACCGAGCTTTCCATGATCCAGCCTCGAATGGGACGAAAGATTCGCAGCATCAGCGATGCCTGAGCAAGCTTCACGCCGCTTGAATTTTCCCGATGGTCTGCCCCGGCAAAGTGGTGGGGGCACGCTGCGTGCGCCCGCCGCGCGATGAGCGGCAAAAGCGAGGGCGCTAGCTCGAGCAGCAGTTGGCGTTTGTGTCGTCGTCCCTGGTAATGGCGGTGTCGACCTCTGCCGCCTCCGTCGCGGCGAAACGAAATGTTCCTTTGCCCACTTTCTTTGCCTCGTACAGGGCTGCGTCAGCGCGCTCCGTCAGAAGATCGATGGATTCCCCATTGATGGAGAACGCAATACCGATGCTCGCACCAATCGTGGCCGTGGTGCCGGCTGGTAGCCGATACGGTTCCGAGAGCCGTTCGATAATGCGCTGCGCGAGTGCGGCGCAAGCGGCTGAAGTTGCACGCTCAACGACAATGGCCAGTTCGTCGCCGCCTACGCGTGCCACCAGTTCGCCCTGTCGCAGTGTTTTTCCAAGACGGTCCGCAACCGTTTTCAATACCAGGTCCCCAGCGTGGTGACCAAGACCATCGTTGACCTTCTTGAAGTCGTCCAGATCCAGAAACATCAGGGCAAGCACCGGCTCATGGTTGGTCTCGGACTCGGCGCCGACGAGTCTGCTCTCGAGATGCTCGCCCAGGTGCCGGCGGTTCGGCAGGCCGGTAAGCGGGTCATGTCGCGCCCAGTGGCGCATCTGCGCTTCGGCTTCCCGGCGCTCGGTCACATCCTCGATGATGATCACCGCGCTTCCGTCAGGCACCGGATTTTGCGTCATCTCGAGCTGGCGGCCATCATTGAGTTCCAGCTCGAGAGGACCGCGTCCAGCTGACAGCCATGTGGTACATCGCTCGACAAGCTGTTTCCTGAGCGTTTCGCCAAACTTCTCCAGGCTTACATGGCCAATAAACTCGGGCAACGGAACGTTGAGCCTCAGCATTTCAACGGTGGCACCGAACAGTTCCGCGGTGCGCCGGTTCGCGATGACCACTTTCCCGGATTCGTCTACCGTGCACAAGCCGTGAGGCATATGGGTAAGGGCCGCATCGAACCGGGCCGCCAGCTCCGCGTTCGTTTGTTCGGCCGTCATCAGCGCGACGAGTCCCGAATAATGGCGTCGGACAATCGACGCCATTGCAACGACGTACGCAAAAAGCGGCGGTACGAGCACCCAGTATGCGTGGATGGGTGCAAGCAGGGCGCCCAGCCCGATCGGCGCTGCACCCAGCCCAACCTGTGCGATTGCCAGACGGGGCACCCCCGCATTTCTCGACGCAACTCCGCCAAGTGTGCCCGCCGTCACCATGATGGCAAGCGCGCTCAGCGCAGCATCGCCGGACATCATACAGGCCATCGAGCCGGTCCCCAGCACGGTAGAAGATGCCAGCGCCAGCAGTGCGTACCGCCGGGCTGGGCGAAGCGGATGAATCGCGCTGGAACGGCTGGCGGCAATGTACGAATGCGCAATGAAGAGGCGTGCGGAAACGACACTCATGCCTGTCAACAACCAGAGGGCCGGCCACAGCTGACGCAGGCTCACGAGCGCCACCAGAGCGACAAACCCGCTGGCGACACTGGACAGGAACAACGAGCGCTGGTCGCTGAACAACGACGACAGCAGTGAGGAACGGATCGCGACCGTGACCCCGTTTTTCTCAATCGCGGGCGTCGCGAGAATCGGTTCGAGGAAGAGGAGGGGTCTTCTGTCTGGCATACTGTGACCGTACGGCGAAAACGCTTTTATGGCTAAGGAAATAGCAGCTTTCTGCCTTAACGGCGCCGTGGCGGATTTCTTGATGGGTGTAAAGCACACCTACAACTTGCAGGGTCCGGAGCAGCATTGAGCCGAACCCAGAAAGTTGGACGGTTAGCAGCTATGCTGAAGAGGAGCGAGCTCAATATTCGACGGGCTGAGTCCGTCAAACTTCAGCTTAATACGCTCATGGTTGTAGTAGTGAAGGCATTCCTTCAGGCCGTTTTCGAGCTCATCGACGTCGCGGAGTCGTTGGCGTAATAGAACTCTGACTTGAGGATACCGAAGAAGCTTTCCATGGCCGCGTTGCCGAGGCAGTTCCCTGCCGGGACATACTACCCGTGACGGTATTTTTCTTCAGCAGGTGACTTTAGACGGAAAGACGGTATTGCCAACCTTGATCAGAATGCAGGACTGGTCGATCGTCTGGCCTCAACCTACTGAATGCTTTCCGTAACATCGTCCCGACCATATCGAAGGATTCGCCGCTCATGTCACATGGGAAAACGTCTCACTTCACCGAACGCCCGGAGAACTCCTTGATCCATTCGATTAGTTTGTCAACGTCACGCTCAATGACTTCTATGTCGGGACACTCGGCCGGCAATTCGCTCGACTGGGAGTGCTCGAAAACAGAGTAGCGCGTCATCAAGTCGTCAATCATTGCGCAGTCTTCCGACCGTATCTTCGCCAGCTTTCCAATAAGATTCTGAGTTGTGATGCTTCGGCGGAAACGGAGTAGCACGTTGTTGAGCAATATCGTTTCGACGCATCGCTCGACCAGAATTCGAATGTCACTGCACACGCCTTTGGCTCGCTGTTCGTACTCTTCGACTTCCGCTGCGTCGTGTAGCTTTCTCAACTGCACGATCGCTTCGTTGCGAATTTTATTGAGCGCTTTGTCTGGTTTAGCGTCTCTGATGCTCAGATCTGCAACTAACCCGACGTTTTGTCCGAGGCGCCGTAGAGATATCGTAGCCAAGTCGACCGGTGCGGGCTGCTTCTTGAGTTCTGCTTCATCGCGTAGCTTCTTTACGGTTGACTCTACTTGGGTCAACAATGAAAGCCGATGGGTGAAGATGATAACCTGACGTTCGCGAGCCAACGCAACGAGGCGATCCACCACGTGCTCTTCAAAATCCTGGTCGAGTGAGGAAATCGGATCGTCGAATACGAACGGAGTCGGCTGGCCTGAGCCGGAGATGTCTGCAAGAAACGCGGCCAACGCAATGATTCGACGTTCGCCCTCGCTTAAGATTGATTCCGCCTTCACGTCGTCCCCAGTTTCCTTCACAGAGAGGGAGAACGTAACTTTTCCTTTCCCCTGTTGCTTGCTTTTGGGTTCGACGGGAAGGCGGGCTCCATTGAGCGCTTCAAGTTCCTTTGTAAAACGGTCCTGATAGCCGCCTTTCAGCTCCTGGTCCGCGAGTTCCGTGTTTTTCTTGGTTAGCGCCGAAGTCGAGGTGAGGGAAATGGCTTTGGCAAGGGTCGCGACCGTGTTCAGTCGTTGCACTTCGGATTGGATCGCGTCCTGCTCCCGACTTAACCATTGACATGCGATCAGATCCTGCACTCGTGCGACGAGTTGCTTTCGCTTTCCGTCCTGCAGCAGTTCGGTCAACGCTTTTTTTTCTGCGAGAAGCGTATCCGAAACTTCCGTGATCGGCGTTTCCAATGCTGCCCAGTCGACGACTGGTATCTGATCGGTTTGAACTGCAGTATTTGCGGCGTCGCGGCGTGCGACCAGAGCGCTGAGCCAGTCGGCGGCAGTCTGTTCCTCTAGCTTGATCGGGTTGGTGTTGACAATCCACGCTTTCGCGTCGGGGAGGGAGGGCAACGCCTTCTCAAGCTTGTTCAGCGCTCTTTCTGCGTCTGCGGCGTCTTTCTCCAGCTCACCCCGGACGAACTTCTCGAATTGCGTTAGACGGACTTTGGCTTCGTCGACGAGCGGTTGTTGGCAAAGGACACATCTGGCGTCCCCGGTAGTATTTGGGAAATCCGCTCCCTTGTACGCATGTGACACTGAGAATTCGCGAGCCTTTTCCCATAACTCGCGCCACGATTCTTGACCGACCCCTTCAAGCGGTGATCCACCGAAGACCTTCTCTGCATCCTCGCCGGCAGCTTTCCGCTTCTTGATAGCGGTCGCCCGCACGCTTGCAAGATTCGCCAGACTTTCATCGCCTAAGACTTCCTTCCAACCTTGAACCATCGTCTTGACAATGTTAAGCGCTGAGATTTCGCGCTCGATAACTCTAAGTCTCCCGGGAATGTCTTTCTCGGCAAGCGTGGCTTCTCCCGAGATGCGTTCCTCGTTCATCCCTTTCGTATAGCTGCAAGCCGTGGCGATGGCTTCGGCAGTGATGCCAGCTTTCATCGTCGCGAGAAATTTTGCGGATGAGGTACCTGCAAGATCCTCGGGCAGCCTCGGTAGCTTCGACTGCAGTTTATTTTTCCGGTCAGTCAACTCGCCCGAGACCATGTCGCAAATTTTGATCAGGGACGAAACAAAGCGCATGCGCGAGGGCTCATAGGTAGCTTCGTTCTTCGCACCGAAGTAGAGAGTGGCCACGGTCGAGTCGAATACATGGACGTGCCGAAGCTGGGACACGGGGCCGTCCGACAGTTTCCAGGTCCCTTCCTTCTCTCCTTCCCCTACGGCGAGGTGGATGCGTGCGGATGGCTCGGGGCGCTCCTTGCTGAAAACGTTCCCTAAGAGTTCTTCCTTGGCGCGCGATCCGCAGATCTGTTTGATAAGCCGGGAGTATCCGCTCTTCCCGGAACCGTTTGACCCGTAGATGACGAAAAGACCCGCAGTGCCAAAGTCGAGGGTAGCGCCATGCTTGATCGCATTGACGCCTGTTATCTCGCTGATTTTTCGCAGGCGAAGCGAAGCTTGACCTGTGGGCTGAGCAAGGGCTCCGGTCGC
Source organism: Paraburkholderia phymatum STM815 (assembly GCF_000020045.1). Classification (GTDB taxonomy): domain Bacteria; phylum Pseudomonadota; class Gammaproteobacteria; order Burkholderiales; family Burkholderiaceae; genus Paraburkholderia; species Paraburkholderia phymatum. The sequence goes on from NC_010627.1 coordinate 352,974, forward strand.
AACGACCTCGAACTGATCGCTCTTCTGCTTCGACGCTTCCAATATGCACAAGTCTGCAAGGTTGTTAATCGCTGCTGCGTCTGGCAGCGCCCGCGCTTTGATCATCCGCGCCGCTGCTGTCTGGAGCCATTTGTGCCGTTCGGTCAACCATTGCTCAAAAGGATGCAGTGCAATCTGTGTTGCGGCCTTGTCTTCCATCTTCATCGAAATCTCTCGTCTTTGGTTTATTTTCGGCACATGCGTTGCGCACCGTAGATTTTGTTGTTGCGTTGATGCGATCCATCACTACCCGGATGGATATTTGAAGTCGCACCCATCGACAGGGTGCCGTCAGGGCCCTATCGATGGCACGAAAGTTCGGGTATGAAGTGCTACTCGCGTGCGGTTTCCCACGCTCGCTCGAGGCGCTCCCTGCTGGCGGTACGCAGTTTGAGAAGACCAATTTCCTTCGCCATGGCCGTCAAGCCGTTTTCGCGGTCATAGCCTCGCCCCTTTAACTCGGTGGCGAGCGCGGCCAGTTCAGCGAGCGCGATTTCGTCGACTGCACGCGTCGAGCCCTCAGAGGGTCGTCGGAATACGACCGTGTGTTCTGCTGTGTCGCGCGTTGGCCAGAAGAACACGCCAATGTCTTCCGGTTCGCCATGAAAGTATCGCTTCGTCAGATCGACCACGCGCTCCAGGATGCGAGCCCCGGTACGGGACCAGCCGTGAGCCCGGGCAATTCGACGAGCAAGTACTTCATCACGGATAGGTCCCTCAGCCTTGACAATGTGTTCAACCATTGCTAGCAGCCGTGAGTCGTAGCCCCGTTCGAAGAATTGCTCAGCATCGGCTACATGGTCTGTCATCGCCAGATCAACCTCGATGAATGTGGCGCCGGGGGAAACTTCGACAGTTGGAATCGAGCCATTGCGTGCATACGTCGCCGGACTACCGACCGAAATGTCGGTCGCTGCGATGTTGGTCTGCTGCACCGGGTTAGCTGCATCCAATTCTGTGCGGTGCGTCGTCGTTTCAGCATCGCTACTGTCCGCCTTTGCCGCCGCAATAGCCCGTTGCGCCGGCTCTGCGGCGCGGTCTTCTTCTGCAGCGGCTTCGGCACGCCGGCCGGCGATGAGGGCTTCGAGCTGCGCGTGAACCTTTTCCAGTGTACCGGGCGCGTCGACCCACCAGTCCGTTGACCAGATGCGAACGATCTCCCAGCCCAGCCCACGCAGCACCTGTTCCCGAAGCTTGTCGCGATCGCGCGCTGTCGCAGAGCGGTGATAGGTGGCGCCGTCGCACTCGACGCCAGCCAGATACCGTCCCGGAGCGTCCGGGTCGACGACACCAAGGTCAATGCGGAACGCGGATACGCCCACCTGCGGATGAACCGTCCAGCCTCGCTCAGTAAGCGCGGCGCATACGGCTTTCTCAAACGGGCTATCAAAGTCTCCGATGCTGCCAGCGACCGCCTTGCCCAGCCCTCGGGCGCCGCGCTCAGCGAATTCGAGGAAGTGCTTCAGGTCTCTGACGCCCAGTGCCTGCGTCCGCGAGAGGTCCATCCTTTCCGGTTTGAAGCTGCCGAATACGCGCAACTCCTGCCGTGCTCGCGTAATCGCAACATTCAGACGCCGTTCGCCGCCTTGCTGATTCATCGGGCCGAAGTTCATTGGCATCGTCCCGTCAATACCCGGGCCATAGGTGATCGAGAAGTACATGATGTCCCGTTCGTCACCCTGGACGCTTTCCAGATTCTTTACGAACACTGGCTCAGGTGCAGTTTCCGCGAAATGACACTCGATTGAAGGATCTTTGCGACGCGCTTCATCAAGCAGGTCTTCGATGAGCCGCTGCTGTTCCGCGTTGAAGGTTACGACACCGACTGTCAGTCCACTGTCGCGAAAGCCCGGAGATCTGAGACGATCGATCAGGTCTGCAACCAGCGCCTTCGCTTCGGGCTTGTTGGTACGAGCGCCACCGCGCTCGTACTGCCCTTGTGGAACGAGGTTGAAGCTGACCGCGCGGTCGTTCGTGACAGGGCTCGGGAAGGTCACGAGATCACCGCCGTAATAGCGGTAATTCGAGAATGCGATAAGACTTTCGTGACGGCTACGATAGTGCCACGACAATTTCATCGTCGGCAGGTTGGCACCGATACATTCCTCCAGGATGCTTTCGAGCTCAGTCTCGACGTCGGTGTCGTCAACATCGGATTCCGCGCGGTCAAAGAAGCTGGTAGGCGGCAACTGCTTGGGGTCTCCGACCATGATGACCTGACGCGCGCGAGCCATCGCACCAATCGCGTCCCATACCGGAATCTGCGAGGCCTCGTCGAAGACGACCACGTCAAAGTCCGCTGTCTCGGCGGGCAGGTACTGTGCGATCGAAAGCGGACTCATCAACAGGCACGGCGTAAGTCGTGAGATTGCGCCAGATGCCTTAGACATCAGTTCGCGCAGCGGCAGATGTCGAGTCTTCTTCTGCGTCTCATAGCGCAGAAGACCCCATTCCGAACCGTGCGCTACCTTGGCCGGCGAGGGAAGGCCCGCTGACAGTTGCGCGCGGACCCAGTCCTGCGTCAACGAGATGAACCGTTCATCGAGTTCACGGAAGTCGTGGATGCGCTTCTCGTGTTCTGCCGAGACAAACGTGCGCAGCACTTCGTCGGCGTCCACGACAGCATTCAGCCACCAGCGGCAATAGTCGGTTTCAAATACTTCCTTCACCCACCCACGCGGAATAGCACCTTGTTCGATCCCGTCAACGAGCGGCGCAAGACCGAGTGCGAGCGCATGTTGGCGAACCTTCCGCCATGCACACCATACCCGCAGGCGGTTTGCGCCCTGGACCACTTCCCGGGCGCGTCCGGCAATTTGTCCCGATGGCAATTCCGACAGAACTGAATGCTCGGCGGACGCCAGTCCGCTTGCCGTGGCAAATTGGGACACGGCATGATCGAATGCGCTCAGAGCGTCAGCATACATGCGCCCGGAGCCCGCAACGATTCCAGATGGTGCGAGGAGGGCGTTGCTGTCGCCAAGCAGGAGCGATATCTGAGCTTTAACTGCAGCAAGTAGCTCGGGCGTGCTGGCCAGGCTTGCCAAGGCACTGCTCAATGCCTCAAAAAAATCGAGCGCCGGCTGAATTCCTTCCGTCTTGGTTTGCAGGCCGTTCCAGAGACCGGAGCTTCTCGTGGACAGGTCTGAAAATTCCTGAAGACGTGCCCGCAGTGAGACGAGTTCACGCATGCGTTTCAGGTCGGCAGCGGCGGATGCGCCAGCACGGCCGGACTCTACAGCCGAAAACCCATCATCGACCCAATGACCTTCGGCACGAGCTGCCGTGAGGGCGCCATGGAACGACAAATAGGCCTTCGCGATGGAGACATCTGTGCTATATCCGGACCACACGGCGTCGGTGTCAGATTCGAGAGTGGCGAGGCGATTGACAATCTGTGCGATTTGCCGCAATTCGCGCAAACGCTGCAGGTCTTCGCGTGCCACATCGCCACATTGCCCGCGACCGACAGGATCGAGTCCAACGTCCTCCCATGCTGAGCGTTCGCGAGCCTTTTCCAGCGCCGTCTGGAATGAAAGCAGCGCGCGGACCACATCGAGTTCGGTCTTAAGGCCGGCCCATGCATTCGATGTTGGGAACGACAGATCATCGAACGCCTTCAGTTCGATGGTCAGGCTATCGATCTTTGCAAGCCGTTCGATATCGCCATCAATATCTGGCTCCCCATCTGCCGTGGCAAGTTCCTTCAGCTTCCTGGTAAGAGCCCGTTTGCGCATCATGCTCATCGGCCAACCCGATGCCTTGAGCTCGCGGAGGTCTGACTGAAGCTCAGCGACTGTCTTCGTCGAAATTCCCTCCTTATATGAGAGAGAAAGTTGGCCGACGACGTCCTGGCGGTTCCGCAAAAGCTCGATGCCCGATGCCAGTCGCGATTGCAAGGCTTCATTCCACGGCCGGGATAACTGCGCGTGCAATTCGGCCTCACGCTGGAGCTGGCTGATACCCAAACGCAGATCGTCGAGCGTCTGGTTTGAGCGTGGCGTAGACAGATCACTGAGCAGTTCGCGATAACGCTCAAGCAGCGGAGTTGCCTGACGCAACCCATCGGCGACAGATTTTGCGTCAGGGCGAAGGACGAACTGCCAGTCGTACCCTGCAGCAGCTGGCAGCGTGGCTGCTAGCAGGCGCAGACCTGCCCGCACGCGTGCGTCCAGCGTCAGCGAGGGCAGTCCGATTGCGTTACCCAGTTCGGACGCCGCCTTCTCGAAGCGGGCGGCCGCATCGGGTACGCCTCTGGCTGCGTCCTCAAGGCCCGCCTGCCACAATGGCGACCATTCGGTCTGGACCACATGTGCGAGCGGAGTTTCCTTGAGATGCTCTTCACCGAAAGCTTTTGCGTTGACATCGAGTAGTTCAGCCGTTTCACGTAACCCGCGCATTGCTTCCAAATCGTGAGTTTGAGCTGACGGCCACGACATCCGCAGCACCGGCAGGTCACGGCCTCCGACGACCCGGCCAATGGCTTCGTACACGCTCAAGCCATTCGGGTGGCGATGATGCAGGCGTTCAACGTAGCCGTTGAGCTGCGATCGAAGCCCTTCGAGACGGGCTGCTTCGGCATGCCACTCCTCTGGCGCGAACGCAGCCGATGCGTCCCATGATGTGCGTAGCTGCTCTAGAATCTCAGTCTTGCGGGCTTTGCTCGAGTGAAGCTCGAGACAGAAGTTGCCAAGGCCAACGTCTGCAAGGCGCCGGTAGACGACGTCCAGCGCTGCCATCTTCTCGGATACGAACAGAATGCGCTTCTTTTCAGCTAGGAACTGCGCGATCAGATTGGCAATCGTCTGGCTCTTGCCGGTGCCCGGCGGGCCAATAAGGACGAAATCCTTGGCCTTGCTGCCCGCGACAACGGCAGACAGCTGTGAGGAGTCGGCCGGAAGTGGGCAAAACGTCTCCTTCGCCGGGAGTTCGGCGTCGAGACGCCTTACGTCGGGGAACTCCACTGTGTTCTGATACGAATCGCGCGGCGTGTCGATGAGGTGCCGGACGACGGGATTCTGTTTGAGCTGCTGGGTACGTTCGGTCAGGTCACGCCACATCAAATACTTGGCGAACGAAAACGATGCGAGGACGACATCCTCGACGACTTCCCACGCCTTGATGTCCTTGATGGAATTGGAGACCGTTTTCCAGATACCTGCGACGTCGAGGCCGGAGTCATCCTTCGGAAGCTCTGTGTCTCGCACGCCGAGTTCAAGCTCGAAATCCTGACGCAGCATCTCGATGAGTGTCGGGTTGAATCTGGCTTCGTCGTCATGCAGCTTCAGACTGAAACCGGAGCGGGCGCTGCGGCGTTCAAGAGAGACAGGGACCAGGATGAGTGGCGCACGATACTTTTTGTCATCCTTGTCATCTCGGGTCCATGACAGGAAGCCCAATGCAAGGTACAGCGTATTGGAGCCGCCCTCCTGAAGCGTTGTCCGCGAGCTTCGGAAGAGCTCGAGCAGGCGTGTGTCCATCTCGTCTTGCGTCAGTCCGACGAAGACTTCTTTGCGTTTTAGCGCATCCAGGGCGTGCTGACGCCGGATATGTTCCCGTTCGCGGGCTTCGTGAATCGCCTGGCTACGCGGGTCCGAACCGTCCATCAGGTCAGGGCGGGTGAGAAGCTTCAATGCATGGCCTTCAGCCAGTACGTCTTCAAGTAGTCCCGGCTCGGGCGCATCGAGCTTCACTGATTTTTTGCCGGCCTTGAAGCTCAGCAGATTGTTCCGCAGCGAGAGATCGAGAAGTTTGCGCTGCCAGCGGGTCAGGCGGTCCTCTGGGCGCTCAAAAGGGTCGTCAGCTTTTGTGTCGTCGAACTCTTCAGGAAAATCCGGTGCGTCTTCCCAGGTTGGCTCCAGTTCATCAACGGCATTCGTGCCGCCCGTGCTGCGCACAACAGCTTGCTCGCTGGCGAGAGGCTTGATGCGTTGCAGGCGTGCGCGCCGGATGTCAATGGCCAGTTCGAATTTTGCCTCTTCCTCTTCGGAAATGTGCTCTTCGCCTTTCGCGATGCTAAAACTGAACGCTGGCAACGGACGTTGTGTGAGCAATGTCGACTCGAAAAGAACCATCTCCTTCAGCTTTACGCGCTTGCGAAGAGCAGTGATGTCGTCGACGACGGTCGTCGAGAATTCTTCGGGCTTCAGCCAGACACCTAGGAATGCATGCCCCTTCTGAAACACGAGTACAGCATTCAGCCCAGCCTGCTCGATCGCCGCACACGCGAAAAGGGCGAGATCGAGACAGGTGCCCAAACCCGATTCAGCAATCTGGCCGGGGCCACGGACTTTCTGGCCTTGTTGCTCGAAACTGGCGGGCGGCACAGCGTAGTCCAGCCCCATCGCGCCAATGGCGCTCCAGATAGCAGATGCGAGCTCCCACGCGCGCCGGGCGCCTTCTTGGTAACCATTGATCGCGCCCGACTTGCCCGCCTTTCGCAAAATATCAGCGGCCTGCTTGAGGACGCGCTCGATCGCTGGCTCGTTAGGCTGGACGAATGCCGCCGCCATGTCAGGAAGGGATGAAAGGCCTCCCCACTGGTTGCGCGGAAGAAGATCAACGACGGAATCGACGGCCTGCAGTTCGGAGGAATCGTCTTTCGAAGAAACGAGCCTGAAAGAGACGACCGACTTTTCTGACTCCGTCAATCGCCCAAGCAACGGCCCGTCAAGACCCAGGTCGAGATCGGTCAGACGTACCGTTTGTCCGGCCGCAAGCTGATCGATATACCAGGTCTTGGGTTTGAGGAAGGGTGGCTCCGAATTCACCGTCAATCGCAGCTCCGTGAAGTCGCTTTCTGTCTCGTTCACGATTGACAGTTCGCGAAGCACGGGAACGGCATTCTGGAAATCTGCGAGATTGACTCTTCCCGCGACTGTTGTATGGATTAGCACGCAACGAGGCGCTTCCGGTTCGACAACCGGCTCGATTACTACAGTATCCATCTGGCCCTCAGTTCAATTTGCTTTTAGCCTTGATTTTTCATTTTCACGCGGCGAGTTCACGAGCCGTGATTCAAACAGGAGTGCAATTCGGCTGTTATTCGCGTGTTTGCGGTATGGGGTCGCGGTGAACCGGATCATAGTGCCATATTCGCCCCTCATAAAACGTACTCATTCGCACCGTCGCAACGTGGCTGGCGTCAATAGTCATACGCAAACGTTTGGCGAACTTGATCCTTGGAGCGGGCCCCTTGAATCGCCCGACACAGTCTCCCGCTTAAAATAGCGGATGGGCATACGACTGCGGTGCGACACGAAGCATGAGGCTCCCAGTGGAGGCGCAGTGCATGCTGGCTTCATCATTGTTCACTCGCGGTAGCGCTTGCGATAGAGAACCCCCGTGTACGACCAGCGGTAGCCTAGGAAGGCATCGGAAGCTGGAACGGCTTTCGGTGAAGCCCTTCGGAAAGCCGTAGTCCGAAAGCGTGTGCCGTCGCGAGGCGGCATATGGAGGCTCCAAGCAGCGACAGGGCCAAGACGCGTCGCTGACCGGCAGGGATAACGAATGTGAACCGTTGATAAACGTCGTCATATGAAAGGTCCCAAAGCTGCTGATAGGCATTAACCAAAACGGTGCGTGGACGGTTGCTCCGCTCACAGTTCGGAGCACGTCGTCAGCAAGGACCACCGGCGAGAAGACGGGTCCTAAACCGGGCGTGTGATGGAACGGGAACGTGGTAAGCCCGTACAGTTGCCCACGAGGCAGACAAACCGCAAGGGAGTTGTTGACTGTGCGGATATGAGAAGACGGAAAAAGCGAATGCCGGGCTGTAACGCCGCGCCACAGTGACCGGGTAACCACGCATTTCGGTTGCGTTGCGTCCGTTGCGTCCGTCAGCTCGCCGTCGATCATGGGGACTGCCCGCGTCGATCTGGACCGTGCGCGCGCATCACAAGCGATGTCGGCCGAGACATCGCCATCATCGACGCGGTCGTCGTTTCGCTTAGAATCGACGTCCGGCATCGGCAGGCCACGGCTGTGCACGTCGACGGCCAATCGTTCAATCGGGGAGTGAACATGCGGTTTATCCATGCAGCGGATATTCATCTCGACAGTCCGCTTCACGGCTTGAGTGCTTATGCGGACGCGCCTGCGGCGATGCTGCGCAATTCGACGCGCGAGGCGTTCTCGTCGCTGGTGACGATCGCCATCGACGAATCCGTCGATTTCATGGTGATCGCGGGCGACCTGTACGACGGAACCTGGCGCGACCACAACACGGGCATCTTTTTCTGCAGGGAGATGGGCCGGCTGCGACGCGCAGAGATTCCCGTGTTCGTGCTGTTCGGCAATCACGACGCCGAAAGCGAAATGACGAAGCAGCTGCAACTGCCCGACAACGTCCGCACGTTCTCGACACGCAAGGCGGAGACGTTCCGGATCGATGCGCTGAAAGTCGCGTTGCACGGCCACAGCTTCAAGGAACGGGAGACGACCGTGAACCTCGTCACCGGCTACCCGGCGCCTGTATCCGGCTATTTCAACATCGGCGTGCTCCATACGGCGCTCGAAGGCAATGCCGCCCACGCGAGCTATGCGCCGTGTTCACTGGCGGAACTGCATGGCAAGGGCTATCACTACTGGGCGCTCGGGCACGTGCACGAGTTTGCTATGTGGCAGGACCGGTCGACGGTCGTATTCCCGGGCAATCTGCAAGGCCGCAATATCCGCGAGACCGGGCGTCGCGGCGCCGTCATGGTGACGGTCGACGATTCGGGCGAGATCGACATCGAGCGCCTCTTCGTCGATGTGCTGCGTTGGGAAGCGGTGGAGGTCGATGCCTCGGCTTGCGCGACGCTCAACGATGTCGCGCGCGCCGTGGGTAGCCATCTGGAGATGCTCGCGGAATCGGCGTCGGCGACAGTGCCGCATGCCGTGCGCGTGACGGTCACGGGAAGGACTGCGGCGCATGGCGAGCTGTTCGGACTCGAGCCGCAATTGCGCGCCGAAGTGCTTGCGCAGATCGCGGGTCTCAGCCACGACCGTCTGTGGCTGGAGAAAGTGCGCATCGAGACGAGCCCGCTGGGCGATAGCACTGCCGTGCTCGATCGCGCAGATGCCATCGCGGATCTGCACAACCTGCTCGTCGAAGCCGAGTCCGATCCGGACTTTCTCGCGATGCTGAAAGAGCGGCTGATCGGGCTGGCGACGCATTCGCCTCACGAACTGCAAGAGATGGTGCCGGCGCTCTTCGATGTGCGCAACGGCGAACTGACGGGACTGGTGCGTGCAGTGCGCGCCGGGCTGGTTGAACAGGTGGCGAAGGCGAACTGAACCATGCGCATTGGCAAGCTCGGACTGATCCGCTACGGCAAGTTCTCCGATGAAGCGGTGGCGTTTCCCCGCTCGTCGCACGATTTTCACTTTCTCGTCGGACCCAACGAAGCCGGCAAGTCCACGATCAAGACGGCGATCACCGAACTGTTGTTCGGCATGCCGCACAGCTCGCCGCTGGATTTCGTTCATCCTCAGAGCGAACTGCGGCTGGGCGCGGTAATCGAGCATTCGGATCAGTCGCTGGCGTTTCATCGGTCGAAGGCGAGAAAGGCGTCCCTGTCCGCGCCGACGGGCGAGCCGCTCGCGGGCGAAGCGCTCGTTCCGTTTCTCGGCGAGGCCGACAAGGCGTTCTTCGAACAGATGTTCTGCCTCGATCACACGTCGCTGATCAAAGGCGGGCAGAGCATTCTTGATGCGTCCAGCGACGTGGGGCAGGTGCTATTCCAGTCGGCGGCAGGCATCTCGAGCCTGGGTCCCGTGCGGGAGCGGCTCGCGCAAGAGGCCGACCGCCTGTGGAGCAAACGCAAGTCTGGCGAGCGCGCCTATTACGTCGGGCAGAAGCAACTGGATGACGCAAGCGCCGAACTGAGAGCCGCCGTAGTCCGGACGTCCGCCTGGCGGGCTGCGCAGGAGACAGTCGACGACGCGCTGGAAGGCAAGCAATCCGCAGAGCGCCAGCATGGCGAGCTGGAACTGAAACGCAGCCGCCTGGAGCGCATTCGCCGCGTCACGCACCATCTTGCCGTGTGGCGGCAGAAGACCGCCGAGCTGCGCACGCTGGGCGAGGTGATCGATCTGCCGCACGATGCCGACACCACGCTGCAAGGCGCGTTGAGAAAACTGGCGGCAGCCGACAGCGCGCTCGAGGTGCATCTGCGGCGCGCGGGCGAGCTGCAAGGCGCGCTCGACAACATGGACGTCGATCAGACCGCGCTGGCGTTCCAGAGCGAAGTTGAGGCGCTGGAAAGCACGCGTCACCGATGCGGCGACCACGAAGCGGACATCGCGCGCCTCGAACAGCAGGTCTCGTTGCTCGTGCGTCAGGTCGCCGATGCCTGCGCGCAACTCGAATGGCCTCGGGATGAACTCGCGGCGCGTAATAGCGTGCCCTCGGCGCTAGCGTTGCATACGGTCGAGAGCCTGATGCGCGACCGCGGCAAGCTTGAGCAGTCGGTCGTCAACGCACAGCAGGCGTTAGAAAGGAAGCTGGCAGAGATCGCCGACCTTGGCCGCAAGCTGGAGAGCCTGCCCGCTGGGGAAGTTCCCGACGATGTCCAGGCCGCACTGCGTTCCGGGCAACGATACAGGGAAAACGAACTCGTGCAGCGCCGGTTGACGGATGCCGCCGCCGACGCACAACGCACGCTGGATGCGAGTCTTGCGGCGCTCGGCAAATGGAGCCGTCCGTTGCCGGCGCTGAAGTCGATGACCTTGCCGTCGACGGAACGTGTCGCGTCGTTGCGTGCCGAGCGCGATGATCTCGTTTCGCGTCTCATGCGCGCACGCGACCGACTCGATGAAGCACGCGAGGGCGAACGTCTGGCCGTTGCCGAACACGATTCGTTCCAGCAGGCGCATCAGATCGTGACGGGTGAGGTCGTTGTGCAGGCGCGCGGGGTCCGCGACGCGGCATGGGCGGCGATCAGGGATGGCGCGGTGTCGGTGGCGGACGGCGCGCCGCAATTCGAAGCCGCAATGACGGTGACAGACGATCTGTCCGACCGGCAGGTCGGCTCGGTCACGGAAGCGACGGAACTGTCGAACCTGAAACAGCGGGTTCTCGAAACGAAGCAAACGGCCCTGCGCCATGGCCAGCGCGTTGCCGAGGCAGAAGAGGCCCTCGCGCGCTTCGACGCGGCCTGGGCGTCGGTCGTATCCGAACAGCAACTGGCGGGCATGGCGCTCGACGATATCGCCTCGTGGATCACGCGCCGCGAAAGCGCGCTGCAGGCATCCGCAGCACTCGAAAAGAGCACGGGTGAACTCGAACGCGAGCGCGCGGAGGTTGAATCGTGCCGGGCACGGCTCGCCGGTTGTCTTGTCCAGGCGGGGCTGAGCGGCCCGGTGCCGGTCGAGCTCCAAGGCTTGTGCACGATGGCCGAGAGCTACGTGAACGAATGCACCCAGGCGGCGACGACGCAGCGCCTGCTCGCCGGGCAGATCGAAGCGGCTCAGGCCGATGTGGCGAGCTTGCGTCGGGAGGTGGACGTGCACGACGATGCCCACGGTCACTGGAAGGATCAATGGGCCGCCGCCATGACGAAAGCGGGTCTGTCTGCCGTCGCGGATTCGGATGCCGCGACCGGGGCTGCGCTCGGAATCGCCAGGACGGTTCGCGAACAGCTCGATGAAATCGCAGCTATCCGCAACGTGCAGATCGATCCGATGCGTGCCGCCCTGGCGGACTTTTCCGCAGATGCCATCAGGCTCGCGGTCAAATTCGACGTGTCGATGCCGGAAGCGGATGCGAAAGCCATTTCGATCGAACTCTCGCGACGTCTGTCGTCGGCACGGGCTGTGCAGGCCGAATCTCAGCGCCTGACGAACGAACTGGGGGACGTGTCGGAGCGCGTTCGCCTCGCCCGTGCGGAGGTGGATGAGGCGACAGCGCAGCTGCGTCCGCTCTATGCGCTTGCCGCTGTCGACAAGCCGGACCTGCTGCGTCCGCTGATCGCGCGTTCGGACCACAAGCGCGAACTGGCGGCGACCATCGGGCAGGCGCACAGGAGTCTCGTCAACGATGGCGACGGCCTGAGCATCGAAGAACTCGCCGAGGAAGTCGACGCGACCGATTTGCAGACGGTCCAGGCCGATCTGCTTAGTGTGGGCATCGCGCTGACGGACTCGGTCAATGCACGGGCTGAGATGGCGACCAGGGTGGCCGAGGCGCGTCAGCAACTGGCGGCGATCTCGGGCGGCGCGAATGCGGCGATTGCAGAAGCAAAACGCCAGGAGGCGCTCGCCGCCATGGCCGAAGCGGCCGAACGCTTCATCAAGGTCGAGACCGCGTCCACGTTGCTGCGCTGGGCCGTCGACCGGTATCGGGAGCGTCGTCAGGGGCCCATGCTGGCACGCGCGAGCGCAATCTTTTCGGAGCTGACGCTCGGTGCGTTCGAACGTCTTTCGGTCGACTACGACAGCCAGCCGCTGGCGCTGGCCGCCGTGCGCGCGGGCGGCAAACGCGTGGAGATCAGTGGCATGAGTGAGGGGACGCGTGACCAGCTCTATCTGGCGTTACGTCTTGCCGCGCTCGAACTGCATTGCGAGCGTGGTTCCGCGCTGCCTTTCGTTGCCGATGACCTGTTCATCAATTTCGACGACAGGCGTGCGAAGGCAGGGCTTCGCGTGCTGGCCGGACTGGCTACGCGCATGCAGGTGATCTTTCTCAGTCACCACGATCACCTGGTCGAGATCGTCAACGAGGTGTTTGGCGCTTCGGCGAACGTGCGATATCTCGGTTAGCGGTTCTCGCCATCCAGGAACGCAACGAATTTTCCGGCAAGTAGTGCCGCTTTTGGGTGTCCAGGGTGGACATCGCCACTTCCCATGGTGGAACCCGCGTTGAAGTACAGCACCGATGCGCACGACGATCCGCGGCCATGATCGCCGCTGGCGTGGTCGTATCGGCGGTCGGGCGGCGGCAAGGAGATTCAATGACGTCGAAGGTGCAGTGGTGTCGGAACAAGTTCACAAAACCGCTTGCCTGACGTCAACGAAACCCATCCCCACGCGGTATGGCAGTGGACGACGCAATGAATCGTCGCCTTACCACTGGAGACTCCGAATGAAGAAGCTTGCTGCCGCCTTGATTACATCCCTGTTTGCTACTGTCGCGTTCGCCCAGGCATCCGCACCCGCGGCGACCGCACCAGCAGCTACGGCTCCGGCTCCGGCCACGACCGCCACCACGCCGGCGCCTGCACACAAGTCGACGAAGCACATGCATAAGGTGAGTCACCATGTGACGCACAAGAAGGCCGCACAATAATCCACGGCCTCGTAAAGTATCAGAACCCTGCTTCGGCGGGGTTTATGCATTTAGCGATCGGCCCTAAGTTCGGTAATCGTTCATCGCGGTACGTAGACCTCGTCAAGGGTGTTCGCGACAGTCGGTGGGCGTGGCTGCATTGGTCTCACTCAAACAACGCTGCCTGATGCAAACGCGAGCACCTTGTCGCCAAGGCATTCGCGGCCGGCCCGTGGGCGGGGCCGTCTGATTGGGCAAGCTGGCGCTTGCCCCGTTCAGAATCCCGCAAAAACGCTGCCTTATGCGAGCGCGAGTGCCTTGGCTCTTCACGTCTTGCGTCGCGCGTCAAATGCGCACACTGTTCAGATCACGATAGTGAAATTTCCGCGACCAAATGCGGCGTGATGACTTGTCATCTAGTTACGGTACTGAATGGCCGTTTCGCTCTGATACCTGTCCCTGGAACTCCGAAGGCTTGACCAGCAGCAACGGGTCGACATCAGGCGCCCAGCAAAAAGTGTGGCGCGCGCGCTATGCATTGTCCAAAAGCCAGGCGGACATCTTGAACGCGTTCGCGTATGCATCATCACCGTGACGTGACCGTGCGGGCGAGCATCGACTGCCGACAGGTAACGTCGCCGCAATGGCATGCGTAGTGGGCGCGAATATCGTCAGTGATCTCGCCATCGACCGCAAGGCCGTAATCGATAAAGAGCTCATCGCCAGGCTGAATGTCGATGAGCGCATGGATAAAGACGCGATCGCCCGTCTCGATGGCCTCGCAGTTTGGCGCGCATGCGTGGTTGATGAAGCGCGCGCTGTTGCCACCGCGGCTGCCGTCGATGACCCGTCCATCCGATAGACCAAAAACAAACGTGTGTCCGGTTTCGGATTGCTGACGGGCAGCGGCGCGTCGCCAGCTGGTCACTTCTCCCGCGTACTCGATGAGCCGCTCGCCGGCGGCGATGGGCTGTAGGGCAAACACGCCCCTGCCATGTACCGGGGAGCGTCGTGATGTGATGCGTCGCCGTTGCATTGGTCGTTCCCGTTCGTACCCGTCTGGTTTGATCGTCGCGCAAGGTGCGAAGCATATCGCTGCAACCGGGTGCATTCAACGTGTGACCTCGAACAAGGTGCAACTAACCGGCTGCCCGCACGTGCGTACCTGACCGGCTTCGCCACAACCCCGTCAACAGAATGGCGGCCACCCGGCTGTGCGAGTTGCCTTGCGCGTTGCACATGCGTTAGGGTATGCGCCTGTCCCGCAATGGGCGGGAATCAGACAGAGGGAGCTTTATACATGAACAAGCACGAACTCATCGACGCAGTCGCCACCAGCACGGGCGAAAGCAAGTCCAGCACGGGCGAAGCCATTGATGCCATCCTTGAGGCCGTAACGGCTGCCGTTACGCGTGGCGAGACGGTGCAGCTGGTCGGCTTCGGCTCTCATGTTGCGGTGCCGCTTATGTTGCGGTGACGCGCGAAAAGTCTGCCGGCGCGTCACTCAGCTCCGATGGCCGCAACATTAATTTTGGCCGGCGATCCTCATAACGATTTCAGAAACCCCATGATTCCGGGTTCAGTGTGCCAGGGCTGGTTCGACTGCATTTGTGGAATGTCACAGGACGCGAGAGCCTTCGCTTTCATTTCGAGATCGACCTCTGCATAGATATTAGTAGTGTCCAACGAGACGTGCCCCAACCAGGCCCGAATCGTGTTGATGTCATTGCCAGAGCGAAGTAGATGGACCGCGCACGAATGCCTTATGCAATGCGGGCTGATCTGCTTTGCGGCGAGAGATGGTGAGGTCTCTGCTGCTCGCTCAACGACCCGGCGAACGAGTCCATAGATACCAAAGCGTGTCAATGGTTGACCGAGCCGGTTAAGGAATACGAAGTCGTGGGTGGCGCGTCCAGCAACGAATGGTCGTAGCACGTCAGCGACGTCGGCCCATAGGGGACACCACCGCGCTTTATTAGCTTTGCCGACTAGTCTGACAGACAGAGAGCCGTGCAATACGCAGTCACCGACAGTGAGATGGGCAACTTCGTCTGCACGTGCGCCAGTGTTGTACATGAATAGCAGCAGTGCATAGTCGCGTCTGCCCAATGGTGTCCGTATGTCAGGAACCTGCAATAGCGCATCAATTTCCGGCTTGTCCATGTACGTCAGGGTCGCCTTCGGCGTCTTCCTGAAGGGAATCGCGCGAATTTCCGCACTCCAGGCGACATGTTCAGGACTATGCATGCCGATGAACCTGGCGAGTGAATGTATCGTGGCAAGACGCGTATTGCGCGTGACACCGCTGCAGCCTCTCTCCTTTTCCAGATATGCGAGGAAGGAGCGCAACAGCGAAGGCGAGAGGTCATCGATCGTAAGGCGGTCAGCCGACGTCTTCCTGTCTTTGCTCAGATACGGCAGCAGGAGGGTCAGCGTATCGCGATAGCTGGCCTGTGTATTCCGAGCGAGGTTGCGGTCTGTGACGAGATACTCGAGCAGGAATCGACGAACCCAAGGACCGAGCAAGGTATGGTCACGCATGGCGGATCTCCAGTTGAGCATAGCGCTCGAAGCGCAGACTGGCTTCGTGCATCAGCTCGGTGGTGATGCTGATGTACTGCTGCGTTGACGCGACACCGACGTGGCCAAAGTATGTTGCGAGTTGCGGCAGTAACCGTTGGACGTCATCACCGGCCCGATACCACGCGATAATTCGATGCACGGCCGCGGTGTGTCTAATGTCGTGGATGCGGGGCTGATAACGCGCTCCGTCCTCGCGCCGAATATCCGCAGCCTGTCGCACCCGACGAAATTGTCCGTTGATCCACGCATAGGTGAGTCGGTGGCCCGTGCGGGTTGACAAGAACACGGAGGAATCACCGGCAGGCAGGGGTAGTTGGGATCGATGTCCCAGATAATCGGCGAGCACCATTGTCAGTCGCGGGCCAATAGGCACCATTCTCGTCTTATAAAATTTCGTATCCCGAATTATAATCACACGTGTCAGAAGGTCGACATCCTGGATCGTAAGTGACAGCGCTTCACCGATACGCATCCCTGTCCCGTAGAGCAAAAGGAGCAGAGTACGCATGGTTAGGGCTTGCTTCGGCAAGACAGCGGTCGCCGTCAATAGCCGCTCGAGTTCCGCAACTGAGTAGATGTACGGTGTCAATGGCGGCGGAAGTCTCGGGATCTGAGCCGGGAGTGGCGAGACCGATGCCAGCCCGCGTCCGATTGCATAGCGATACAGCCGCCCAAGGATGCGATAGTTCTGAACCCAACGTGCGGTGACCGGACCGCATCCTGCAATAAATGCCAGAACCGATTCCGGCCGGACTTCTTCGACGGTGACATCTCCCATGGTGCGGCAATAAAACCGGAGCACCTTGACGTCCGAACAAAAGCTAAGACCTCGCGAGCGCTGACAATCGATATAGGCGTTGACCATATCCCTGAGTTTCATGACAATTCTCCCAGATCAAATGCCGCAACCTCGCGCAGACCAGCCAGATCGACCTTCGTGTAAATACGTGTAGCTCTTGTACTGCGATGTCCGAGATGATCACCGACCTCCTTGAGGGACAATCCCTGTGCAACGAGACGGGCGGCGCAAGCGTGGCGCAGCGCGTGCGGCCCGTGATGAGCGCAGTGGACGTCTGCCGCCTTCAATCGCGGTGAGACTACGCCGTATATCCCCTTTGCAGACAATGGTCGAAACGGCGACATAAGAATGAGGAAAACCTCACGGTGAGCTGATCTTGGGCGGACGTGCTGCAGGTAATCGACGATGGCCTTGCCAACCGACGGAAGAAGCGGGTAGACCTGCAGTTCTCGCCGTTTGGCTCGACGCACACGAAGCTGATCCCGCTCCCAGTCAATATCATCGAGACGTAGCTTAGCGACTTCGCTTGCCCGCATTCCATAGATTGACAACAGCATGAGGACGGCACGGGCGCGGATATCCTTCGGATCGGTTGAGTTGAGACTTGCAAACACGCGCGACACGTCTACCCACGCTGGGCCAGCTGGCAAGTTCTCAAGAGAATAAATCCGTGGTCCCTGAATGGCCGCAGCGAAAGATGGCTTACACCAATGCGATACGCCTCCAAAGCGAAAGAACGCGCGCATTGCGTCTACGGCTGAACGAATGGTGAGGCGCCCCCATCCTTGTCGACGTTCATACGCGAGATAGGCATCGATATCGCTGACGCGGACTTCGGACAGCGACCGTCCACCCGGTCCGTACCAGCGCAAGAATCGAGTGATACGGCGAGCGTAAAGTCCGACCGTCGATTCAGCGAGCCCTTGCTCATTTGTTGCCCATTTGCAGTAGTCGTCCAGGTATGACTGAAAGGGGTTCTGCACTACAGGCCTGTCGAGACATCCGAGGTAACGAAGCCACCCGCGAGCCGTACAGGTGATTTGCTTTCGCGTCCAGTAACCATCGATCTGTCGATAACGAATTCCCTGGCGGCCAGAGTCAAAGAGGATGGATCGCAACTGGTCAACCGTGAGATGCAAATCAGCGCGATCACCGAGCTGATGCGCGATCCAGAGCAGATTCCACGCTTTGCGTCGCACCGTATGATGCCTATCGCCTCGACGCTCACAGTGTTCGAGATATCTGATTCGCTCCTCGGCGTACGGCGCCCTTGCGTGGAGGGCCACGGTCGAGGAGGACTTGAAAAGATGGTCAAACATGGTCGCACCTCCATCAATATGACGATGCGTGACCAGTGAGCGCTGTTATTTATGTGTTGTCAACGCAAGACGAGCGCCGTTCTCATGCGGCGCGATGAACACATCGCAACATATGCTTCACCGTAACATGAGATCCGACATGTTCGGTAGAACATGTTAGATCGTTCTCGACGGGTGCACGGGCTGAACGTGCGGGCCGCAATCCTTCGACGGGCGAGACGATCACGATACCTGCGGCAAAAACCGTCAGGTTCACTGCCGGGAAAGGGTTCAAGGACGCTGTCAATGCAGCTTGATGTGGCGGTCAAAACGGCCCCTGAGTCCGGCTGCGTGTAGTAGACGCCCGCCATCAGATCGGATGGGGGGCTTTTTTGGCAGGCGCGACGTGCCGGCTCATTCCATTCTCGCCGACGTGGGGATCAGGGGCGGGCAAAGTCGTCCGGCGTCAGTTCGAGCTTCGCAGCGGGATGAGCGAGCATCTTGCGTTCGGCAATGGCGCGGATGCGCCCGTACCCATCCCGGAACGTCTTCAGCACCTGAGTGTCGCTGGCCTGGGGATCAAGCCAGAAGTGAGTTTGCAGCGTGGTGAGCGTGATCACGCACTGCACCGTGCTATTCGCGTGGGCGAGCGCAAACGCGACGCCGCGGCGATTGGCGAGTACGCGAGGTTCGAAATCGAGGGCTTCCATAACAGACGCGCATTGGATGAATTTGTGTGGCAGACGAGGCCCCTGGAGATTGCGGGATGCGTACGATCGGCCGTCCGTTCGACAGGGATTTGCCGCGATCCCTCAGGATCCCTGTTTGCCCCTTGGGTAGCGTTGCCGTGCACCGATGATGCGCACGATTTCTATCACGCCGACCTGTTTTCTGATCCGGTAGACGAGCACATAGTTGGGCGTGAGTACCATTTCACGGGTGCCGCGTATACGTCCGGGCTTGTACAGTTCGGGACGCCCGGGCAACGCGTCGGTCTGTCGTTCTATCCGGTCATCCAGCTCAAGTGCGGCGGTGGGGTTGTCCTGTGCGATATAGTCGAAAAGCCTGGTGCGATCTTCGCGTGCCTTCGGGCGCCACTCGACGATCAAGATTTAGCCCCGGTTCGCGCGATCTTCCTGCGCAACGCCGCCTTCTTTTCAGCCATCTCCTGCTGCACCTGCGCGTGCGGCACGTTCGGGCGAGGGTCGTCGAGCGACTCTCGCACCTGCTCACGGAACCACCTGTCATATGCGCGTGCGGCGTGTGCCTCCTTCAGCGCGGCGGACCGGTCGGGTCGGGTGACGCGCCCGGCCGTCTGCGGATCGTAGCCGGCCGCGTCCACGTCGAAGTGACTGATGCCCATGTCGCGCAGGAAGCTCACGAGCGTTTCCAGCTTGCGAAACACACGAACGTCGCCGCGCTTGGCCGCGAGAAAACGCTCAGACCGGCCATAGTGTGCCGAGATCGTCCAGCCGTTGCCGTGGCCGACGACATGCGCCGCACGTACGGCGCCGGCTTCCACGAGCTGGGAGAGGGTTTTCTGGTCGATGGTTTCGGTTGCCATGTCAGTGTTCCTTGACGAGTTCGGGACGCCAGGACCGCACGACGGCCTCGAATTGCGGGCCGTAGCCTAGCGTATCGGGGTAGCTGTTCGCGCGGGTGGCAAGCCGGAACACGACGCACAGGTCCTCGGCAATCGCCTCGTCCACCGCCCAGCCGGTCGTAAGATCGTACGCGCCGCACGCACCGGCATTCCACCAGGCCAGCAGGAAATCCGCCACGCGCCGGCTCTGGTGGGTGTCGCCGCGCGCATGCTCGAGCAGGCGTTCGAGCGCCGCGCGCTCGGTAGCTGTCATCTGATCGGGCCGCATCGTATTCGCTCCGTAAAAGCCAGCTCGCGCCGGTGATCGCTTCCGTTCGGTTCTATGATTGTACAGCACCCAGTTTATTGTAAATTGGGTGGGATCATTCCTGACCGGTTCGTTTGCTGGCAACGAAAGCCTCCCCGATCTGCCGCGCCCGCTTCACCTCATCGCTGTGCAGGTAGATCGACGTTGTCGACACGGACGCATGCCGGAGGTTATCGCGCACCGTGGTGAGCTCGGCGCCGTGCGCGAGCGCGAAGGTAGCGTGGGTGTGCCGCAACCAGTGCGGGCTCGCGCGGCGCAGCTTCTGTGCGAGCGGCGGGTGATCGGTCTCGATCGCATTGGCGGCCAGCAGCAGAAAACGCTCGAGCACGCCCCACAGCCGCACACTGCTGATCGCCACGTCACTGTCCGCTTCGAGGCTGCCGATGACCGGCGTGTCCGGCCGCCAGCGTGCCGCCGAAACCGGCAGGCGTCGTTCGGCCAGATAGCGCGCCAGGGCTTCCCACGCGAGCGGTGGCAGCGCCACCCGCGCGATCTTGCCGCCTTTGCCGGTGACACGCAGCCAGTGCTCGCCGCGCGCGTCCGTCTCGACGTGACCGAGCGTCGCGCCGACCAGCTCACCCGCGCGCAGGCCCGTCGCAAAGCCGAAATCCAGCAGGAAGCGCAGCCGCTGCGCGGCGGGGACCGTCCAGCCGTCAGACCATTCGAGCCCGTCGGCGATCGTGCGCACCAGTGCCCATTCGCCGTCCGTGAAGGCGCGTGACGCGTCGAGTGTCTTTACGGTATGGCCGCCGCGCACCTTGATGCCAGCAAACGGATTGACCAGCACGTAGCGCTGCTCGATAAGCCAGCGGAACAGCGCGCCGAGAATCGACAGGGCATGCGCGACCGAGCGCGCGGACAGGCTGCCATTGAAGGGTCGCCATTCGGGCGACGTGCGGGGTCGCACCGGGCCGACCCATCGGCTGCGGGGCGTCGGATGCCGCAGGAACGACCGGTAGGCGATGGCATCTTCAGTCGTGAGCGACGACAGCGCGCGCCCCCACTCGATGATCGCCCACAGGATCAGCCGTTCGGCTTCCTTGCGGTAGGTGCGCTGCGTCGCCGCCGACTCGTGCAGTGACAGCCACGCCTTATGCGCAAGTCAGTAACGATTCTCTGATACTCGCAGGCTGTGTTAAAGCGGACACCCGCACAAACACAGCAGAGGATCTGCACGATGACAGCAAGACGAACGACCATCCGGCAACTGCCGTTGACCGAGGTCGTTGACCGCGACACACCCGGCGCGACGCCGGTTAGTATCACCACCCCCGAGGGCGGCACCATCTATCACACGGTCCCGCTCGCAGACCCCGGCACCGGCAAGCGACGCGACACCCGCCCGAAGTGGATCGCTGGCACCTTTCCTCTCTTTCCCGTTGTCCGACTTGCTGACGGCGCGCCGTGGGCTGAGGCGAACCTCTGGCTCATCGATATGATCGAGTCGAAGTCGTCGCCGAACATGCTGACGTTCGCCAGCATCGCTGACGACCTGGTAGCGTTCCGTCGTTTTCTGGATGACGAGGGTATCGACTGGCTCGTCTTCCCTGTGAACAAGCGGCAACGTCCGACCTACCGATATAGCGGCTCGATCAAGCTGGCCGTGCAGGCCGGCGAGCTGTCTCCGGGCGTTGCCAGGCGTCGTATGGGCACCATGGTGCGCTTTTATCGCTGGATGATGACCGAAGCAGGCTTTCGACCCACGAACGCGCCGTGGGTCGAATCTGATCGTTTCATTGAGTTCAAGGACCAGAAGGGCTTCAGCAGCGTGATCGAAGTCGCGACCACGGACCTGTCGATCAGTGGCCGGCGCGCAGAAGACCCGTGGGACGATCACATCCAGGACGGTGGTCGCCTGCGCCCGCTCCCCTCTGCCGAGCAGTCGGCGCTGCTTGAATCGTTAGCCACACTCGGCAACATCGAGATGACGCTCGTTCATCTGTTCGCGCTGTTGACAGGCGCCCGCATCCAGACGGTACTGACCGTGCGTGCGAAACACGTGATGCGCAAGCCTGACGGGTTTCACGGCGACGACATCCGTCTCGCCTGCGGGCCAGGTACCGGCATCGACACGAAGAACGGTGTTAAGGGCGTGTTGCACGTTCCGCGCGGTTTCTATGAGCGGCTGTACATCTACGTGCACAGCGATCGTGCGCGCAAGCGCCGCCAGATGGCAGATGGTGGCGATCACTTCGACCAGGCGCTCTTTTTGAGCCATCGCGGTGCGCCGCTCTATGAGGATCGCGCGGCGCGCAGCCCGCTCAGCACTGGACCGCTGGTCCGCCGCCACGTCAAGACTGGGCAGGCCGTACGCCAGTTCATCAGGGACGAACTGTTGCCCATGATGCGCGTGCGGCTCGGCAACCCCAGATACGAGTTCAGCTTCCACGACCTGCGCGCGACCTTCGGGTTGAAGATGGTCGACGCGATGACGGCGAACGGGACGAAGTACACGCGGGCGCTCGATCAGTTGCGGCAGTTGATGTGGCACGTACAACCGTCAATGACTGAACGCTATCTCGCTTACCGCGAGAATCGCAAGCTGTTCGACGCTGTACAGGACGGCTGGGGAGTGCACCTGTCGGCGCTGGTCACGCGCACCCTCGACACTGTGGAGGCAGCATGAACCGCCTGTACGAGGAAGTGCGCATGCCGCTCGCCGAGGGCACGACGCTGCTGCATCCCGAACGCGCGCTGCTCAGGTGGGAAGGCATGAGCGGACGTTCCGATATCGGTCAGATCTGCTATCTGACGCGCGACACGTCGAGCCCGCAGCGCACGCGACGCACTTTCGACCCAACAAGCTTCTGCAGCGAACGCGCCAGGGTCGTGCGTCTGCTCGTGACCCAGCTTTCAGGGCGTATGGCCCTTGGCGCGAGGCGTCCGGTGACGATCTTCATGGATTTGCGCGTCGTGCTTGATTTCGTCAACTGGGCCGACAGCCAGCGCTTGCACCAGGTGCTCTGTGACGAGAAGGCTACCGCAGAGGCGGTTCATCGGTACTTCCGTGAGAGGCGCGATCAGGTCTCGCTGGGCAACCAGAACCGCAATTCCGTCGCCAGCCGTCAGCGTATTCTGTTGTCGATGCTACGTGAGTTCTTCCGAAGCGACGACTTCTGCGCCGACGCGAGGGCGCTGCGCCAGCAACAGGATGCCTGGGTGCCGACGGCTGTGCCTGACGCCGAGGCACAGGCCGCCCTGCTCGCGTGGGCTGACGCGCTCTTCAGCAGCATCAGCACGCTGGTGCTCGACTTCAAGCCGTACCCCGTGCGCGTGACCACGGTGCGAGGTGAGCATCTTTGCCTGGTTCCGCACCCATTCGGACGTAAGAAAGGCGACGACTCGCGCGGCCTGCTTGGCTGGAATCTGGAGACGGGAGAGCCACGTACTCGCGAAGACATCACGAAGCGCATGGCCGAAACAGGGGCTAATACTCCTCATGAGAGTTCGGAGGATCGCCGGACTGACAGCTAAAAATCTTGCGGCAGCGAACGCGGATGCGCAATCGCCGATCCGACGCTCGCATGCTTCGATAGCTGCTTCTTGCTTTGCCGCGCTGTTTCTTGCCGAAACGGGCATCAACCTCGCGCAACTGCTAGCCATGAAGTGGAGTCCGGAGCTTGCCACGAGCCTCAAGGATGCGTCGGTTGCGCGTCAGAAGTTTCGTGAGATCAAGTACCGGGCAGGCGGGAGGGACGTTACGTTCACCGTCTCGCTGGGCTTTATGCCGAAGCTCAGGGCGTATCTGGCGTTGCGCGAGTATCTGGTGCAGGACGCAGAGTGGGACGTATTGTTCGTCGTAGTCGGGCATTATGCACAGCCGCGGCGGCTAACGGGGCTCTCAACCCAATTCCTGGAGCGGCTTTACAGTCGACTCGACACGCTCGGGATGGTGCTGCCGCGCATTGGCGCGCGTCAGTGGCGTGCGGCGAAGCAGGATTGGGCGATGAGCAACCACGGCCCCGTCATCGCAGCCAGGCTGATGGGGCACTCGCTGGAGACGGCGCTGCGCTCGTACTCGAACGGCACGGACGCCGCGCACAAGGCTGAGATGGGAGCGTTCCTCGCTTCGGTCGAGAAGACTGTGCTGGGACCAGGCAACGACCCGGCGGGCAGCATCGGGAGCGCAGTGGGCATCTGCATCGGGTTCCACAAGCCTGCGCCGATCGCGGCTTCGGTCACGGTACAGCCTGACTGTCGCTCGACCGAAGGGTGTCTCTTCTGCGACCAGTACCGCGTGCACGCCGACGCCGCCGATATCCGCAAGCTGCTGGGCTGCCGTCACTGCGTCAGGCTCGTGGGCGGGCGTGCTGACTCGATCGAGCAGTACGACAGATCGTTCGGTGCGGTACTGCGACGCGTTGACTTCCTGCTCGACGAACTGCGCAGGCGGGATGCAACGATGGTCGATCAGATCGAGCATGACGTTGATATCGAGGGGAATCTGGACGCTTTCTGGTCGGCCAAGCTCGACCAGCTTTACGAATTGGGAGTGGCATGAACAACACACTGCTCGCGCCGGCCGCTGAGCGGCCCGACTGGTATCGGGTCGAGGACGATACGGTTGTCACGCGCGACACACCTGGGAACACTGTTTCGCTATTTGGTAATGATACCTGGGACATCCGTGCATATGCGGTTGGGACACGCAGCACGCATCTCTATTTTAGAAGCCACTTGCCTGACGGCGTGAGCCGCGTGCTTTCAGAAGCGACCACGCGTCAATGGAAGCAGGTCATGTACTTTCTGATGCACGAAGCGACCGATATGGTACCGGCGTCCGGCACGCTTCAGGCTCGTTCACTCAACCTGAGGGAGTTCACGTTCTTTGCCGCCGCACGTCAGCTTACGCTCTACGAGGGCCTGTCCAATGTCGCCGTTGTTCTGGACTATGCGGCGCAAGCCGGGATGGAGGCGAAGGCCCAACGCCTTCATTCGATTCTGGTGAAGCTTCACCGTCTGGGCGTCGAGACCACAGGACTGCGTGTACCGCTGGCACAATTGCATAAGCCGCTGCTCGAACGCTTTGCGCAACATGCTGGATACTCGCAATACCCTGCCATCCCGACGCGGATCTACCAGCACTTCCTGTCGACCTGTCAGCATGACCTCGGCATCGCTGAAGACGTCGCTGATGTTCTGTCGGACTACCTCGCACGCGTATACGCTGGTGAGAGGCCTGGTGTCTCTGCAGAACTGGTAAGTACTGCAACGCACTTCCGGTGCGAGGACCCCCGTTATGTCGCCTCGTCGCTTGTGGCGTCGATCACCGCGCTATGTCAGCTTGTCATCCTGTCGTTCACCGGCATGCGCGCGGCAGAAGCAGAGACCCTGCCCTACAACTGCCTGAGTGAGTCCCGTCTGGATGGCGTGACACATTACACCATCGAGGGCGTCACGACCAAACTGTCGGGCGGTCGTGCCAGGCGCGCGTGCTGGGTGACCAGCCCGCTCGCTGCCCGCGCTATCAGGCTCGCGCAACGCCTGTCGGGCGAGGCGCACCGTGCGCACGGTGCGCAAGGTTACGCCGAATCGACGGACGGTTCGCACCTGCTGTTCTGCCGGATGGGTCTGCCGATAGGCCCGCGTCATGCATACGTAGCAAACCGGGCGGCAAGTAAAGTAGCTAACTATATCGAAGCCTTTCGTGAGCGCGTCTTTCCGACGATCACATTCGAGGACATCGCTGAGCTGAAGCGGGTCGACATGCACCGCGCGTGGGAAGACGAGCCGAAGTACGCGCTCGGGCAGCAGTGGCCGTTCACTCGCCACCAGCTTCGCCGGAGCCTCGCCCTCTACGCTCATCGGAGCGGCCTCGTGACGCTACCTACGCTCAAACGTCAGCTGCAGCACCTCACGCACGAGATGAGCATCTACTATGCGCGCGGCTCGGCGTTCGCAAAGGGTTTCATCGACACCGACAAGCGCCACTTCGCGAAGGAATGGGCCGAGACGCAGGGCCTGTCTGAGTATCTCGCGTACGCCGAGCAGGTGCTGTTCGCTGACGAGCGGCTGTTCGGCGGGCACGCAGCGTGGACGCAGAGCCGTGCCGTGCAGGCCTCGCCTGTATCGGTCTACTCGCGCGAGCAAACGATCAGAAAGTTTGAGAAGGGTGAACTCGCATATCGCGAGACGGTGCTGGGCGGCTGCGCCAGCGTTGAGCCCTGCAGGTCGACACCGCTCGACTGGATGCGTCTGGATTGTCTTGAATCGAACTGCCGTAATCTCATCGTCGTGCTGTCGAAGCTTCAGCGAGTGATCAAGGCACAGCAGGCTACGGTCGGGAAGCTGCGCGCAGTTGATGAGACAAGCGTCGAATACCGTATCGAGGCACAGACGCTGCAACGACTGCTTGACGCGCAGGAGAAACTGATCAAACCGGAGGCAGCATGAGCGACGCCATGACCGACTACTACGCCGCCCTTGAGCGGCTGAAGAAACGAAAAGGAGTGCGTATCAACAATGACGCCGTAGCTATCGAGGCGGGCCGCAAGAAGGGCAGCATCAAGAAGTCGCGCCCGCAGTTCACAGCACTGATTGACGCGATCGATGCAGCCAACGCGGTAGCCGGGCGCCCGAAGCTCGAACTGGCCGAGCGTCTGGACCGGGCGAAAGGCGACGCGAAGGATCTGCAGGCACAACTTGACGAGTCACTGGCTCGTGAGCTCGCACTACTGCGTCAGGTGTTCAGCCTGCGCAAGGAACTGGCCGCGCTACGAGGCGGTAGCGTCCTGCCCCTGCACCCGCGCTAGATCGGGGCGAGCGTTTTCGCTCGAAACGGGCACGTGGGCTGCTTTACCTGCGTCGGGTGTCTTGAGTGCGTCGACTTGGTGCTCGCGAAGGTTCTCGCTACGGGGCACCCGGCGTGGTGTCGCATCAAATCCGATCGTGATTCTGTGACACCGCGAAACTTGCGGCGGAAGATGGACACCCGATCGTCGTTCTGTCCACTTTTTCGGCTAGCCAAATGGACATCCTGCTGACTGCCTATCCCAGCATTTTCAAGGCTCCGGCTGATGTCCATTTTCTTTCTCTTGCGCGTAAGGACTGAACCGCCTCGTAATCGTTGGACGCGTCAAGCGTGCAGGTTGCACGCGGCGCCCGGAAGGTGCCTGCGGAGCCATCGACCTCGTGCGGCAGTTTGAGGGTTTCCCACGGCACGATATCGCCACGCTGGCTGGCGACGATCAACGCACGCGCCTTGTCGGTGAGGGCGGGCCACGCCGCGAAAAACGCCTCGATTGCGCGGGCACTGGCCGCGCCGAGTCCCGGCACGGCCTTCCACCACTGGCGCCGACGGGGGACGCGCACGGTCAGATCCGCGAGCGTCCGGATGCCGTGTGCGTGCAGCACGCGCACGGCACGCGGGGTGAACCACTGCGCGATGTCGTCGGCGATCTGCGGTTCGGGCGGACGCGCGGTGCGCAGTATGTCGATGGCCTGTGCGACGGCTTTCGCATGCTGCGCGCGTTCCCCGGCGGAATGGCTGAGGAGTGCTACGAGATCGTCGCGATGGGTCGCGCGCGCGACGTCGAACAGCTTGCGGCGGATACGTCCGAGCACGCCGCGGGCCGATCGCCCGTGACCGAGTGCGGCGGGCAGGTAGCGCGCCACGGCCTGCCGCACGGACACGCCGGCGTACCACGCGCGCAGCACGGCGAGTTCGTCCGCATCGGGAAAACCGGTTATCGCGTCAGCGGCGGGCGCGACGGGCAGGGTGAGACGCGTTTTCATATATCGGAGTTTAGTACAGAAACAGAGGCCTTTAGATAAGAAAAGTTATCTTAGTGTGTCACGAACGCGGGCGAAAGTCTGCGGTGCTGTACTGAAGATGGGAGCAGGCCTCCCGAAGTCGGCTTTCAGGAGCAGGCTTCAAACCGCCCGGTGCTGCTGCGTCCAAAAGACGTGGTGGTGAGCGACCGTGGAAAAGTCACCCGGCTAGGGTGGCAGGTACGTGTTGAGCAGATGAGCGAAAGCAAACCGTCCGACGACGCATCGTTACTTTTCTATAAAGCGCTGTCAAAACTGGAGTCGTAAGATAGCTCCAGGATCAGTCGGGACGACACCTGATTACGGACCCGATGGCAGTCGGTGTATAGGCGGCATGAGCTCAATACAGGCTTTGGTATGGAACGTGAGAACCTTGCTTCGAATGCGAAGGGAAATGACAAATGGCAGACACCATGAGGAAGAATACCGATGTCGGAGCGAGGGGCGGAGCTGCCCGTAGTAGTGTTGAAGCCTTTGTAATGAAGGTGGAGCGAAGGGGCGGCGTTATCCTGTTGACGAAGGTCACCAACCTGCACTGCGGGGATGAGTGACATGACATCAACGAAGCCGTACAGCATTGCGAAACGGGTGGTGTGGGAAGCGTACCAGTTGGTGAGGGCTAACCGCGGGGCTGCGGGCGTGGATGATGAAACTATCGCCATGTTCGAGCAGAATCTTTCGGGAAATTTGTACAAGCTGTGGAATCGGATGTCGTCGGGGTCGTACTTCCCGCCACCGGTGAAGCAGGTTGAGATCCCGAAGGCCAAGGGCGGCACGAGAAAGCTGGGGATACCGAAGGTGACTTCATAATGCACCTCTCACAGTTGAGTGTCGGAATGTTGCCGCTGCAGATGCCCTGAAGTGCGCACCCAATCCTCTAGTTGCTGTTCCTTGGCGGCATCCAGCGTGACCCACCACGGGCCCCGCCCATCGAGCTTGCGGGCCTGGACTACCTGGCGCTCGATCCAGTAATAGACGACGTGTGGACTGACGTGCAGCCGATGAGCGAGCTGCTGTACCGTGAGTTCGTCCGGCCGCTTGAAGCAGGTTGCTTCAATTTCATACCGGTAACGGATCCATTTGACCATTTCAAGCGTGAACGATTTGCCACAGGCGCTGCGCTGGCCTTCCTGATTGAGGTGCGCCACGATTTGCCGGTCAGGCAGATGCTGCGATAGTTCGCGCACCCGCTCAACGAACGCGGCGGGGTAACGCATCGCGTCGGCAGCCGGCTTGGGCAAGTCCACGGTGACATCAGTACACGCGCTGCCCTGCCAGCGGATATGCAGCACCGCTTGTCTCGTGGCGGACCATTTCTCGACCGTGATGTCCCGGATGAGCAGTCGCAACATGCGCTTGCGATCCTTCGCTGACGTGGTCGGCGCCCGCCAGAGGCGCGGCAGATTGCGCGCCAGCGCGAGGACCTGAGCTTTCTGTTCGGACGTCGCGACGCGTGCCTTCTGGCTCTGGAACTGGGTGGATTCCGTCCTGATCGCCTCGAGGTGAAGCATCGCGTCATTCCAGCGCCGTTCGAGGGTACCCGCGACCAGACGATTGGCCGGATCGCATTCCTGATAGCGACGTTCAGCGAGTGCGACCTCATACTCGGCGCGTTCGATGCGCATGTGCCACTGGCGCATGATGGCATGATCGCGTTGCTCGAGTTCGCTCAGGGCGGTCACGGCGAGCTCGAGTTCGGCTGGCTGCAGGGCGGTGAATACAGCCTCGCCAATTGCGTTGTCAAGTAGTTCGCTGCGGATGCTCATGCAATCGGTGGTCGCCAGCGCCTCACGACGGCGCGCACTGCATAAGTACAATGGATAGAGGCCGCCGTTCCCCTGGTAGCGAACGGTCAACGCCCGACCACAGTCGCCGCATATCAGCAGCCCCTGAAGCAGCGCCAATCCTTCACGCGCCGCACCACTGAGCACGGTCACTTCGCCGTTGGTCCGGTTGCGCGCCAGGTGTTCCTGGTTGCGCTCAAATTCCTCCGGGGTGATATATCCATCATGATGGTCTGGCAGATGAACGCGCCACTCTGTCTTCGGAACCGGCTGTACGTGCTTATGGACCTCTCCCTGTGGTGTGATGCGCTGACGATACTGGTATCGTCCAAAAACATAGATACCGGCATAGGAAGGATTCCGTATCAGACCGAGAACACGTCCGTGACTCAGGCGCCCCCAGATGAGTCGACCTGCCCAGGCACCTCCGTAGGCACGCTTGGGAAAGCGCAGGCCCTCTTCGGCAAAGCGCTTGACAACCGCGTACGCGCTGCCGGTCTCCTGAAACAGACGAAATGCGAGTTGCACGGCACCGCGTACCTCGTCATCGGGATCCAGGACGATGCGGCCGTCATCGCCATAGCACAAGCCGACGGGCAGTGGAAAGCGCAACTCACCCTTCTTCGCCTTGTTGAGTTTGCCGCCCTGGAGGCGGCCGCGCAAGAAGTGCAGTTCGGCCTGTGCCATCGTACCTTTGAGACCAAGTATCAGGCCGTCGTTGAAGTCGCCCGCGTCGTAGCAGCCATCGGCGTCGATCACGAGCGTATGGGTGAGCGCGCACAGCTCGAGCAGGCGATGCCAGTCCAGATTCGAGCGTGCCAGGCGGGAAACCTCCAGTGCGAATACAGCACCCACGTTTCCCATCGAGACGTCCGCTACGAGGGTCTTGAAGTCCTCGCGGCCCGTCATCTGCGCCCCCGATTGACCGAGATCGCGGTCCAGGACCCGGATCGCCGTCTCCGGCCAACCCAGTGCCAGCGCTTTGTCGCGCAACGCGTATTGACGCTCGGTGCTCTCCTGATGGTGCCGTACCTGGGCCAGCGTACTTTGGCGGATATAGATGTACGCCGGTTTGCTTTGATGTTGGGGGGTGATCTTGGTGTTCATCGAAGGCCTCCTCGGTCAGCTCCAGCTCGGGCTCGGCGGTGAGCCAGGCCTCGAGCATGTTGGCGATGAGTACGCCGGCCGATTGCGGATCGATGAAGTTGGCGAGCGACAGAGACGACTGGCTCACCGGCGCCCCTCAGAGCGCCTCGCGGCGGCGCAATAGTTCGCGGTTGATCTCGCAGATCTCCTCGATGATCTCGCGAACGCGGTGATAGTTCGCCAGGTGCTCGGCGACGTCGGTGTAATCGGCTTGCGGCACGTAGTCCATTTGCGGCCGGCGGCCGGGAAAGCTCACGGACAGGTAGTACTTGGGACCATGGCCGGGGCCGTCTGCACACTTGCAGCCCGGTTTGCCGCAGCGCTTGTAGCGCTCGATGAGCGAGCCGCGCAAGAGCGTCTCTAACGCTGGCATTTGCTTCAGCAATTGCGCTCGGCGTCTGCGCAAAGTGGACGACGGAATATCTTCCATTGGCGGACCACGTTGAAAACTGGTCTGATAGTAGGACAAGGAGATGCATTGATCAAGCTCCTTTGTTCGATGACTTCCTGGATCGGGCAAGCTGGTCGATCAACGTGACCAGCTCCAGCAACATGCCCAGATCGAAGCAGCATACGGGTGCGATGGCGTCGTCGTGGACAGACGGTGTGCCCCAGTCGGTCCATTCGCGCGCAATGCTAAAGCTGCCGCGATCTGTATCGCGCAGAAGCAGTGTCTCGGTGCCCCCGACGCGGCGGGCCTTCAGCACGGGAAAGCGTTGGCCCCTGAGGGGATGAAACGGATGACGGATCTCAGCCCATCCCAAATGCTCGTTGAGCACTTGTGCAGTTCGCGTTGACCGTCCCCACCGTATCTGATCGCGTGGCGCAAAGTGTCGTCAAGCTGATGATCGAGCCGAAGCTCGACCCGATATTCCATGAAGATTCATATGGATATCGGCCGGGCAAGTCGGCTAAACAGGCGATTGCCGTGACGCGTACGCGTTGCTGGAGATACGACTGGGTCGTCGAGTTTGACATCAAGGCGGCATTCGACCAGATCGACCATGCGTTGCTAATGAAAGCGGTGCGACGCCATATCAAGGAGAGCTGGATCCTGTTGTACGTCGAGCGGTGGCTGACTGCGCCGTTCGAAACTGCGGATGGGGCGAGTTTGCCTCGCACGCGGGGTACACCACAGGGCGGCGTGGTCAGCCCGATCTTGATGAATCTGTTTATGCACTATGCGTTCGATAGCTGGATGCAGCGGACATGGCCGCAATCGCCCTTTGCCCGTTACGCCGACGACGCGGTGGTTCATTGCCGCAGTCTGGTGGAGGCGCAATCCGTGATGCAAGCGATTGCAGCACGGCTGGGAGAGTGTGGCCTGACGATGCATCCGGAGAAGTCGAAGATCGTGTATTGCAAGGACAGTAATCGCACTGGCACTCATCCGAACGTGCAGTTCACGTTTCTCGGTTTTACGTTTAGACCCAGAGCGGCATCGAGCAAACACCGACGGCGATTTACTAGCTTTCTGCCAGCGGTGAGCAGCGATGCCTTAAAGAGGATGAGACAGGCCGTGCGAAGTTGGAAACTGCACCGACGAACACCGGCGACGCTGGGAGACCTTGCGCAGCAATGCAATACGGCGATACAAGGGTGGTGGAACTACTACGGGGCGTTCTATCGGGTGGCGATGCATAGGCTCTTCGGCTACATCGACCTACGGCTTATGCAGTGGGCTCGACGCAAGTACAAGAGGTTGCGGCAGCACAAGAGACGCAGTGCGGAATGGCTGCGCCGGATGAAGTTCGTCCACCCCAAGTTGTTTGTCCACTGGCGTGTCGTCGGGGTATCGGTTGGATAACGGGAGCCGAATGAGTCGAGAGGCTCACGTTCGGTTGTGTGTCCAGCTAAGGCTGGCGTGTTCAGCAGGAAATAGACCTGCCGGGGTAGAAGTCAGAAGCTCCGTAGCTTGGATAGCAGGGTGGCGGGAAACCAAGACTCTGAAGCCTATCGACGACCGTCTCCTTGGGGGACGTGCGAGTCATCGGGCCGTAATGAAGATGAACGTGGATGTGGCCTCGAAAGTGAAGAGACCCGAAGGCCGAGCCCGCAACCGAGAGGGCGAAGGCAGCATGGGTAGCCGAAATCTGACCGATACGGCTATTCCACTTCGGCGGGGTGGAAGCGACGGCACGATGACAAGGACATGCTGAGCAACTGGAGAAGCCCTCCTCGCCCCGGCGCGAAATCGCCGGAGCAAGGTAGGTCCTATAACCGGCGAACCCGGGAAGTGGACCGAAGGCGAGAGGGTGGCGGATGGGTCCGTACTAGCGGTGAAGCCGGGTAACGCTGGTGGAGCGAAGGGGCCCTGCTGTTTGTAACTTCCTCGACAACATGGGAGGCAAGGACGAGATGACAAAGGCGTCCAGCAGTTTGCAGGACCTGAGGCGGGGAATATACGTCAAGGCGAAGGCTGAACCGTCCTGGCGTTTCTGGGGTTTGTACGTCCATGTCTGCAAGATCGAAACGCTGCGCGAGGCGTATGCGATGGCCAGAAGGAACAACGGAGCGCCGGGTATTGACGGGGTGACGTTCGAGGCCATCGAGGCGCAAGGCGTGGAAGTGTTCCTTGCGCAGATACAGGACGAACTGACTGGGCGTACCTACAGACCGCTACGATCAAGGCGGCAGGAAATACCAAAGGACGGGGGCAAAGTCCGCGTCCTGTCGATTCCTGCTATCCGCGATAGAGTGGTTCAGGGTGCGCTCAAGCTCATATTGGAACCGATCTTCGAGGCGGACTTCCAACCGGGGTCGTATGGCTATCGGCCGAAGCGTACCGCGCATGAAGCTGTGCATCGGGTGGCAACCGCGATCGTTCAGTGCAAGACCCGCGTCATAGACCTGGATTTACGGGCGTACTTTGACACAGTTCGGCATCACCTGCTGCTTGAAAAGGTAGCGCGTCGGGTCAATGATGACGAGGTCATGCGTTTGCTGAAGTTGATGCTGACGGCATCGGGTAAACAGGGCGTTCCGCAAGGCGGGGTTGATTTCGCCATTGCTCAGTAACGTCTATCTCACAGAGGTAGACCGGATGCTGGAGAGGGTGAAAGGTTCCACGCGAAGCGGGAAGTACACCTACGTCGAGTATGCCCGTTTCGCTGACGATCTTGTCGTGCTGATCGACGCGCATCCTCGCAATGCGTGGTTGCTGAAGGTGGTGAGCAGACGTCTTCGGGACGAGTTTGCCAAACTGCAGGTCGAGGTGAATGAAGAGAAGAGTCGCACTGTGGATCTGGATCGCGCAGAGAGCTTCGGCTTTCTCGGGTTCGACTTCCGACGCCTGCGCAGTATAGGGCGACAGGTGTGGCGAGCGCACTACACGCCTAAGTTGAAGAAACGCACGGCGCTAGTGCGCAAGCTCAAGGAGGTATTCCGGCGATACCAGTCGCAGCCGGTGGATCGGGTAGTGCAACTGATCAACCCGGTGCTGCGAGGCTGGGTGAATTACTTCGCTGTTGGACATTCCAGCGAGTGCTTCAGCTTCATCAAGGACTGGGTGGAAAAGAAGATTCGACGCCACATGGGGCGATCCCGGAATCGTCGGGGCTTCGGCTGGAAGACGTGGAGTAGGCGCTGGCTATATGACGAACTGAAGCTGTTCAACGGCTACCGGGTTCGTCGTGATGCCGCACTGAAAGCGTCCCCGGCATGATAGGTCCCATAAATCTTGACGTGAAGCAGACAGGAAAGCGTAGTGCGGGAAAACCGCATGCTGCGTTTGACGTGGCGGGAGCTGGAAACGTGGCCATGGCAACCGGATTGAGGCCCACCGCGAAAGCGAGGGAGAAGCCACCGGGGCCTACCGTGCGCGCGCCAGTTCTCGACCCTACCTGCGAGAGACTCGAGGTGCAACTCCTCGGGTCTACTCACCCTGTAATAGCGTGATTCACGCACGAGTTTTGTGGAAATCCTGGCGCCCGAGAACTGCACAAAACGGTCGCCCCGTTAGACTGGAGTCCGAACAAAACCGGAAGGACATCCATCGCGGTCAAAAAACCGTCGCACGAGCGTTCACCTTGCCTCGGGGTACACGGCACCGTGGCCGTTCATCGCAGCCATCAATGCATCTTCTCCTTGCGCTGCGCCAGATACATTCAGTCCGTTCACAGTCTTGCAGCGTCATGAGGGGTAAGGAAGCCTTGCGATGCAACGCCCCGACTATGCAGAGTCGCACTTCGATCTCAACCATACTCCGTCAGCGCGGAACAAGGATAGGGTCGGAAATGCAGAGATTATGATGAGTTTGACATCAGGCTATCGGTTCGAGCCCAGGAGAAGGATGGGCCACGATGTCCCAGTCTTGTGTCCGCGCCGACCGAATTCTGAGCCACCGCGCCGATTGAATTTTGAGCCGGGGTGGAGACCGGTCTGAAGCACGACCGGTTGTGGATAAGTGTATGGGTTTCCTGGGTCGTTGTCCTCCTTCGTGTGAGGGTGCGTTGTGCAGGGGAGGCTGCGAAGGGCGTAGCCCGTAGCAGCCTCCCCTGCGCGGCGAACGACGTCAAACGGATTCGGAAGCGCTAGCGGCTTCGCCCTTGGGCGCTGCTTCACGCGATCGGATGCGCTTCTTTGCGCTGGCGCTGCTATGCCGGAAACGATAGCTCTCGTTGCCGGTCTCCTCGATGTGGCAGTGGTGCGTCAGCCGATCCAGCAATGCCGTGGTCATCTTCGCGTCGCCGAACACACTGGACCATTCAGCGAAATCCAAATTCGTTGTCACTGCAACGCTCGTGTGCTCGTACAGGCGGCTCAGAAGATGGTAAGCGCGAAATAATGCACACCTAGTCTCGGCAGTTGGGAAGAGGCAAGCTGCGTCCGCAGACATGAATTGCGGACGCAGATAATGACCGACACTGACTTTGACTTTCTTCCCCTGCGGGTGATCAAGACATGTGCCGATGGTAAGCATCGGTACGATCCCGAGGGCAAACGCAAGCTCATCGAGGCTTGCCGCCGACCTGGTGCGTCGCTGGCTGGCCTGGCGCTGAAGGCCTGCGTGAACGCAAACCAGCTGCACAAGTGGGTGCGTCTGCAGGAGCGGCGAGAGCGCGCTGCTGAGGCGAATGCTGACGTTGAGCAACCGTCGTCGGCATTTGCCGCAGTCGTCACGCTCGACGAGGCGCCTTCGCTATTGGCTCCCAGGGTCACAGTGCCACGTGAGCCGCAATCGACGCCACGGCGCGAACTGTTCCAGCCTTCGCGCCCGGCATCAGCCGCGCGCCTGTCAGCGACACTGCCCAACGGGGTCGTCGTCGAACTCGAGTGTTCCGGCCGCGATGCTTCACTCGTGAGCGCGATGATCGCCGCGCTGGGCGCACACTGATGTTCCGCTTCGATCATGACCTGCTGGTGTACCTGCATCGCGAGCCGATCGACTTCCGCGCCGGACTGAACACGCTCGTGACACTGGTCGAACGGTCTATGCAGCTTGACCCGCTCACGCGAGCCGTCTTCGGGTTCCACAATCGCAAACGCGACCGCGTGAAGCTTCGTCTTTATGATCGCGCCGGGTTCTGGCTCTTGATGAAACGACTCGAGGCAGACCGGTTTGCCTGGCCCCGTCGCCAGCAGACCGTGGTCGAACTCATGACGGAGCAGCTTCATCTGCTGCTCGATGGCGTCGATCTCGACGCGCTGCGCCGCCACCCAGCACGGCAATACCGCCACGCGAGCTGAAGCCCGGTATCGCCGCCGTTGCCGGTAAACAACGGCGGCCACAGTTGTTACAAATTCGCGTAAACCTGTTTGGCTCTGCGATTCGCTATCGTGGAGCGCATGTCCCCTCCCGATCTCCCCCGACTCCCGAGCACCGCCAAGGCCTACATCCACAAGCTGGAAGAGCGCGTGGCGGCTGATGCGCAGCTCATTGCCGAGCGCGACGCCCGGATTGACGAATTGACCCGGCGCCTGGACGCGCTTGAGGAGCAATACCGTCTCGCGCTTGCCCGGCAGTACGCACCGAAGAGTGAAAAGCGCAAGGACCGCGTGTTCAATGAGGCTGAGCAGGACGCCCAGGCTGAGCCTGAAGAAGAGGACGACGGCGAAGTGCCCATGTTGCCGGACACCGGGTTGCCCGATGTCAAGGCCGCCGAAACACGTAAGCGCGGGCGTCAGCCGCTGCCCGCGGATCTGCGGCGCGAGCGCATCGAGTACGATCTGTCCGAGGACCGCAAAAGTTGCCCTTGCTGCGGCAAGGCAATGCACCGCATGGGCGAGCAAACCAGCGAGCAGCTGCACATGGAAGTCAAGGTGTCGGTGCTGCAGCACGCGCGTTTCAAGTATGCGTGCCGACACTGCGAGCATCACGGCGTGCGCACGCCGATCGTGATCGCACCGATGCCGGTACAGCCCTTGCCGGGCAGCCACGCGAGCCCGTCGATGATCGCGGCCGTCACGCTTGGCAAGTATGTCGATGGCACGCCGCTGTACCGGATGGAGCATGTGCTCGCGCGCTCGAACATTGCGGTCAGCCGAGGCACGCTGGCAAACTGGATCATCCGTCCCGCCGAGCTGCATTACAGTCGGCTGTACGCAGCACTCAGGCAGGTCCTGCTCGCTCAGGGGCTGATCCACGGCGACGAGACGACCGTCTAGGTCCTGAATGAAGAAGATCGAAAAGCGCAGGACACGTCGTATATGTGGGTATACAGAAGCGCTGAGGATAGCGAACAACCGGTTGTGCTCTTCGACTATCAGACCGGGCGCGGGCAGGAGCATCCGAAAGCCTTCCTGGGTGACTATGCGGGTACTCTGATGACGGACGGCTGGCCCGCTTGGCGGACCCTCAAGAATGCGACCCATCTTGGATGCCTGGCGCACGCCAGGAGGATGTTTACGGACGCACACAAGGGGCAAAAGAACAAGCCGAGCCCGCGTATCACCCGGGCACTGGAGTTCTTCCAGGCACTGTACCAGGTCAAGGCGCTCGCCAAGCAGACGGTGCCCGATGGGCAAACGCTGGCCGAACACCGGTACCGCCTGCGACAGCAACACAGCGTGCCATTGCTGGTGACCTTCAAGGCCTGGCTCGACGAGCTGGCGCCGAAGGTGCTGCCCAAGAGTCTGCTTGGCGAGGCAATTGGGTACTGCCGCCGGCAATGGCCATACCTGAGCCGCTATGTGAACGACGGCAACTATGCCATTGACAACGTTCATGCCGCTAGGGGCATGAAGCAGAGGTTTTTTTGGTTAGCGATCGCGGCCGCAGACGCCTGAACAGGCTAAGCGAGGCAAATCCGAGATCGGTAATCAAAAAAACGTTTGTGCTAAACCGCTCCACGGGCGGTCGCGGCTATGGGCATTGAATGAACGACTCGGTGGTTCGCGATACTCGGGGCGTGACTATCGCGCCGAGGTTCAGGGCGAGCGAGTGCGGGATGCACCGTGAGCGCGGCAGCAATGCGAGCTTCAGTGGGCGGGTAAGCCGAAGTTTCGGAGCATTGTGCTGCGAGAGCATACCGAAGGCACGAGTTCGGGCACGCAGGCCTGATCGGGCAAGGCGAGCGTGTTGGGCAAAAGTGTCGATATCGGCTAGTGCACATGGGCGGGAGCAGGCGGAGCCCGCGGAAGGATGCCGGGCACGCCGCCTTCGATGCGGACCATGTGGCCCTTGCCGCACACGGGGCAGTCACGCAATGACCTGCCGGTGAGCCGCTGGTAGCGGTCGCGGTAATCTTCTCCGTTGGCGGGTAATTCGGCGGCGGGCGGCTCGACGCCGAGCAGGTGCCGGCAGATGGCCAGGCGCTGCGCCCGGTGGCAGTTGGCGAGCCAGCCGTAGCTGCGAATGCGCTTGAAGCCGTCGGGCAGCACGTGCAGCAGGAAGCGGCGGATGAATTCGTCAGCCGTGAGCGTCATGGTCCTGTGCCGGGCCTCGTGCCGGTAGTCCTTCCAGCGGAACTGCACGCCGTTTCCGTCGAAACCCAGCAGCCGGTTATTGGAGATGGCGACGCGATGGGTATAGCGCCCCAGGTAATCGAGCACATGTTCGGCACCGCCAAAGGGTGGCTTGGCGTAGACGACCCACTCAGACTTGGCAGCGGGCGCAAGCCAGGCAGCGAATTCCCTGGCATCCCCCAGGAACTCGAGCTGGCCGTGCAGGCGAAGCATGCCAGCGTCAAAAGCGCGGCGCAGCTGCTCGAGGAACAGTCGGCGAAAGAGTCGTGAGAGCACCCGCACAGGCAGGAAGAAGCCGGGGCGGCAGGCGATCCAGCGTTCACCGTCCGGGGAGATGCCACCACCGGGCACGACACAATGCACGTGCGGGTGGTGCAGCAGATTCTGCCCCCACGTGTGCAGGATCGTGATGAAGCCGATCTCGGCGCCCAGGTGCTTCGGATCGGCAGCGATCGTGCGAAGAGTCTCGGCGCTGGCGCGAAACAGCATGTCGTAGAGCACGCGTTTGTTCTGGTACGCGAGAGCCGCGATGGGTTCGGGAAGCGTGAAGACGACATGGAAGTACTCGGTCTCGGGAAGCAGCTCGGCCTGCCGGCGTTCAAGCCATTGCGCACGTGCAAGCGACTGGCACTTTGGGCAATGTCTATTGCGGCACGAGTCGTACGCGATGCGCTGATGGCCGCACGCGTCGCACCGCTCGACATGCCCGCCGAGCGCGGCGGTACGACAAAGCTCGATTGCACTCATCACGCGCCGCTGGACACGAGTGAGCCCCTCGGCGTGGGTCTGCCGATACTGCGGACCACAGCGGCGAAGGATGTCCGCCACCTCGAGCGCCGGGCGCATCGCCGGCGTCAGAAGTACTCGGGCGCAGGTGGCGGCGATGGAATCGGTGCGGGGTGCGGCAGCAGATCGAAGGGACTCGCTGTCGCACATACGGTGCTGGTCGCGATTCTCAAGTAGCGCGAAGTAGTCGCGAGGGACCTATGGCCCATGAGCAGCTGGATCCTGCGCACATCGGTACCGGCTTCGAGCAGATGAGTCGCGAATGCATGTCTCAAGGAATGCGGTGTTATCGGCTTCCGGATGCCACATCGTTGGCGAGCGAGAGCGCAGATTCGCGAGACGGCGCCCCGAGTGATGGGGTGTCCAGGAATATCACCGGGAAACAGCCAGCCGCGGGGGTGAGCGTCTTGCCAGTACGTTCTGAGGATCTCAAGCAGACGCGGCGAGAGCATTACGTAGCGATCCTTGCGGTTCTTGCCCTGGTTCACACGGATGACCATGCGCTTGCTGTCGATGTCCGTGACCTTCAGGTGGACGACTTCCGACACGCGCAGGCCGGCGGCGTAGGCAACCATCAGGATGGTCCGATGCTTCAGGCTGGGGATCGAGTCGAAGAAGGTGGTGATCTCCTCCAGGCTGAGGACAACCGGCAGGCGGACCGGCTTCCTGGGCAATGGGAAATCCTCGTCACTCCAGTCACGTTTGAGCGTCACGCGATAGAGAAAGCGCAGCGCACCGATCGCCGGGCTGAGACTGGCGGGTGCCAGCTTGCGCTCTTCGCGGAGATAGATGAGCCAGGCCCGGATCTCCTCGGGACCCAGCAGTTCGGGCGAACGGCGGAAGTGGCGCGCGAAACTGGATACCTGAATCAGATAGGACTTCTGGGTATTCTCTGCAAGGTTGCGGATCTGCATGTCATGCAGCATGCGTTGGCGCAGTGGCGTCATGGCGAGCCTCCTGGAAGCAGTAGGTGGAATGCCCAACCGGGCGTTCACATACTGCTCCTGGCGATATCGATCACCGCCTCGCCGGGGTTCAGCGCCAGACGACCCGCTTCATGAAACGTCAGCCACAGATCTGTGCCCACCTCCTACTACCGCGTCAGCGGTTTAGTACAAATCGACTTATGTGTAGCGCGCGGTTATGTGGAGAGGTCGTGCAGCAAGGCAAACCCGCCTGGTTTGAGCATGCCTTGACTGCACATAACAGGTCAGAGTCTACGCAGCCAGCCAACCAGGTCAGCACCGTTCAAGATGAATGCTCCACCTCGTGGAGGCGCGAGGATTTCTGGGAACACCTGCGCGAGTGCTTGACGTTTGAGATCGATATCGGCACGCGCATAGCGCATCGTGGTATTCAGGCTCGCGTGGCCGAGCCACTGGCTGATCGTCGCGAAGTCTACGCCAGCCTTCAGCAACTGAATCGCGGTGGTATGCCTAAGCGAATGCGGGTGGATTTCTTTGTGCGCTAGGGTCGGGTTCCGGGTGCTCGCGATGAGCATGTATTTGCGCAGCAGATAACGCACGCCAAATCGGCTCATCTGAGTACCGCGACAATTAACGAAGACAGGCAGTTCGGCCGAGCCTTGAGCGACCAAGGGACGAGTGCGAATAAGTTCGCGCAGAAGCTGCGCAGTACGCGGCCAGATCGGACACACTCTCACCTTGTTCCCTTTGCCGCGCAGCCGGACCTGCGGCGGTGGGTCGAGCCGCAGGTCACAGATCCGCAAATTGAGGATCTCCTGCACACGAGCTCCAGTGTTGAACATCAGCGCAAACAGTGCAAAGTCGCGTTGCCCCGCTGGACGACTCTGGTCGATGGTGGTCAGCAATGTCTCGATCTCGGCCGTTTCCAGATATTCGATCGGTGCCTCCCGCGCTCCCCGCTTAAACGGTATTCCGAGTACCTGCTGAAACGGTGCCAGATGTTCGGGATGCTCGGCAATCACGAAACGCGCGAATGCATGAATGGCGGCGAGCCGAGCGTTGCGCGTCGCGATGCTGTTGCCGCGCTCGGACTCAAGGAATTTGAGGAATCGCTTTACGTGATCGGCATTCAGATCGCTCAGATCCAGGGCTTCGATGGGGCACCGGCTCTCGCGCGCGGTGAACCGCAGCAGCAAGACGACGGCATCACGGTAGCTCCGTATCGTGTGCACACTGACGCCGCGCAGTGTAGGCAGATAGTCCTGGAAGAAGCGCAGCAGACATCGGCCGAGCTCTGTCGGTTTGCGCGGTTTCATGGCTTCCTCCCGCCGAGCACGTGGCCTAGATGCTTCTCGAAGCGTTCACTTGCGAGTGCCGCGATCGTCGGAACGAATGGAAGATAGTATGCCGTCGATACGATCGAGACATGCCCCATGTAGATTGCCAGTTTCGGAAGGTTCGACTGTACGTCCGCGCCTTCCTGATACCACCGGATCAAAGCCTGGACCGCAAAGCTATGCCGCAAGTCGTGAATTCGCGGACATCGTCCCTCGGCATCGCGAACGTCAGCGAGTTCGAAGAGTGCGTGTATGGGACGGCTGATTCCCGTGCCGGTGTATCCACGTAGACCTCGGGTCGTATTGCACAACAGTGGCGTTTCCGGGCCGGTGCCGAGCGAAGCGTTGAGGCGCTTGCGTAGGTAAAGTCGAAGTTCGCGTGCGGCATCGGTTGATAGCGGCACCAGCCGACTCTTGTGGAACTTCGACTCTCGAATCTGCAACACTCCTGACGTGGGTTCAACGTCTCGTAGCGTCAGGCGCAGCAGTTCGCCACGCCGCAACCCGGCCGTATACAGCAGCACAATGGCGATGCGCGTCACGGTGGGTAGTAGCGGTGAGCCAAGTGTCGGCGTCAGGTGCGTGGCTGCGACCAGCATTCGCGCGACCTGATCCGGCTGCACAATGACCGGGCGGATGTACGGACAGGGTCGCGCGAAGTACAGCGGATTGGGTACGAAACACTCGTGCTCGGCACGCTGTCTGAACAGGCAGAACTTGTGCACCATCAACTGTCTGGCGCGACGCGTATTCGGTCCCAGATGATGCATCGTATCGCACCATCGATCGAAGCTTGCTTGATCAAGCTCCCGAACTGAGGACTGAGCGAGCCAGTGGCACATCGACAGCAGGATTCGTTCTTCGTTGCGGTAGCCACGACCTAGGGCGCGTTGATGGGCAACGTAGTCTGTGATCGCAGCCTCCATGGCAAACATTGACGTGGAGATGCTCATGGCCGGCTCCTCGAATTCGAGAGCGTCGGAACCTGCAGCGCGACTGAACGTAACATGGCAATGTCCAGTCGCAGGTAGACGCACGTGCTCTCGAGGCTG
The DNA here is from genome assembly GCF_000020045.1 of Paraburkholderia phymatum STM815. Classification (GTDB taxonomy): domain Bacteria; phylum Pseudomonadota; class Gammaproteobacteria; order Burkholderiales; family Burkholderiaceae; genus Paraburkholderia; species Paraburkholderia phymatum. The sequence continues at coordinate 395,558 of NC_010627.1, forward strand.
CGATGTCCCAGGATATCGCCAATGGCCTTCGTGCCCACGCCTCGATCTAGCAGACGCATCGCGAACGCGTGTCGCAGCGCATATGAGGAACTGTTCGTGATTGGCAGGCCACTCAGCCTGGCGCGCGTGCAAAAGATGTCGACCACGCCATAGTGGGTCAGTGGCCCAACCGGGCTTCGTGCCCGTAGGAACAAAGCGGGGCAATCACTTCCAGAGCGGCCACACCGAAGATAGCGCCGTAGCAGATTTATGGTCCTGTCCGCCAATGGCAATACCAGGACCGAACGGGTCTTGCGCTGCTGAACGTGAAGCGTCCGCGATTCCCAGTTGATAGAACTCAGTGTGAGTGCGGCAACTTCTGATGCTCGTAGACCGTAGTACGCCATCAAATGCAGGACCGCGTGGTCGCGCCAGCCAGTGCGGCTGTGACGGTCTACCGAATTAACCAGCTTCGGCACCAGCTTCCAGTCGAGTGCACGCGGGGGCAACTCGGCACGATAAGTCCGTGGCGTGTCAATGCAATGCAGTCCGAGCGTGATATCGCCACGATCTTCGCAATAGCGCAAGAACGCCCTCAGATGCGCAATGACATGCTGCAGCGTCTGACGGGTAACCTCCCGGCTCTTGAGCCGGATGTAATTCTCGACGTCCGTAGCGCCCAATGTCTGCAGGGTTCGATCGGGTAACACCGCTCGACGCAGGAAGTCCTTGAGAGTCGAGTCATGCTGAGCGGCGGTCGAGACGGCAAACCCACGTAGCTCATGAAGGTGCTGTAGATACTGACTGCGCAGGGCTCCGAACGGGTCGTCCGGCTCAGCCCGAATCAATCTGCCGCGAGAAGACAGAAAGCGCTCGAATGCCCGCTGCGTGCCTCGGTATAGCGCCGGAAAGCGCGGTGACGTAAATGCAGTGTATAGATGTTCGGTGGCAAACTCCCCGCCGGGCTCGGCGCCATCCATCCGTTCAAGTGTTTGCTTTGCCCGAAACAAATGATCGCAGGTACTGTTGCGAGAATATCCGCTCCGACGCAGCCAGGCGGCGAAACCCTCAAGATCGGCGGCGAACCGGGATCCCTCATAGCGGCGATGTACCTTCGGAAACAATTCTTGAAGCATGGTGCCCTCCGTATACGGTGATCGGAGGAACTACGCTACTCCCACGACGAAGTTATGTTGACGAACTCCTGACCAACCCCGCGCCGAAGCAGCGCCCACAGGGAAACTCCACATAACCGCGCGCTACACATAAGTCCAGTAGAAGCACGTCGACGCGGGCAACCTGCAGCAGCCATTTTGTGAAGCCGCCGTTGCCGTGCAGAACGCGAAGCTCCTCGCCAAGTCGCGGCACGCGCAGATACAAGGCTGAATGCCCGCGCCGGCAAGCGTATTGGGCCAGGGCGCAAGCGAGCCACGATTTCCCCGCGCCAGTTGGGCCGCTTATGAGCAGGCTGTAGCCCGCTTGCACCCAGTCACCGAGTGCGAGGCTCGTGAGCGAGCGCGGATCGACGCCACGGCCAGCGCGCGTGTCGAGATCCTCAATAGCGGCCTGCGGATATTTGAGGCGCGCCTGCTTGAGCAATCGGGTACGACGGCGATCATCACGCCAGCTGGCTTCCCGGTCGACCAGCAGTGACAGGCGTTCCTCGAAGCTCAGGCTGGCCGCACCGGGCTGCGTCAATTGTTCTTCCAGGCCGTCAGCGAAGCCGTCCAGCTTCAGGGTGCGCAATTGCGTCAGTGTCTGTTGCATCATCATGGTGGTCTTCTTTATTGGTAGTAGCTGGGGCCGCGTACATGCGCGTGGCTCGGGCTGGTCCAGTCGGCAGGCGTTACCACCGCCGCCCGGTCGCGGTTGTTGACCAGGATGTCGCGCACGTGGCGGTAACGGTGTACGCCCAGTTCCAGCGCCAGCGCGCAGGCGGCTTCGAGACGGTCACGGCCATAGCGACGTGAGAGCGACAGCAATCCAAGGCACGCCCGATAGCCGTGTTCCGGATGGCGTTGCTCCTGCAGCAGCCGGGTGACGAGCGCGCCGGTTGCCGCGCCGATCTGCTGTCCCCAATGAATCAGCCGCTGCGGCGTCCATTCCAGATGAGCGCGGTGTGCCGCAGGCATGTGCTCGACAACAGTGGTATAGCTGCCTGCGCGATCGTTACGTGCGTGGCTGGCGACGCGGCGACCGCGATGTAGCAGTTCGACAGTGCCCGCCGTGATACGCGCATCGAGCTTGAGGCCGACCAGCGCGTGCGGCACGCTGTAGCGGTGTTTGTTGATCTCGACGTGATAGTCAATGTGAACCGTCACGGTCTTGAAGCGCGCGAGCTCATAGGGCTGTGCCGGCAGCGGCTGCAGTGCCGGCGCGTCCAGCTGGGCGAACGCGCTGGCACGACATCCCGGCAGCTTCTGGAATGGCCTCTCATTCAGGTTCTTGAGCAGCGGGCAGATGGCCTCATTGACCGAGTGGACCGAGTCAAACCGGTGATGACGCAGGCGCGCCATGATCCAGCGTTCGACCACCTGGACCGCAACCTCTACCTTCGCTTTCTCGCAAGTCAGCAACTGTCTGTCATGAGGAACGTCACGTAGTCAAAGGCGCGTCCTTCGAGATTACCCACCCATTCCACCCAGCACGTGGAAATCACTTTGTCCTGGTGAGTCGTAAGCAGAACTGGGGTGAAGATCGCGTGATGTATTACGACGCACACAAGCGTCTGTGCTCGGTGCTGGCATCCTGGACCGATGTCCCGGAGCCAGATCTGTTCGCGCAGGCCTCCGGTGGACATTCCTGGTTTAGGACTGACGACCTGCTTCGATTACGTGCGCTCGTCGACGATTTGTTGGGAGCGCGTGATGTCAAATAAATTTCGCCGCTTACGTAAGAAGAAATATGCCGATATAGAGATGTTCTTGGTTCTGACTCATCAACACTGCCTCAATTTTTACGGGGAAATGACCGCATCGTATAGCGTACACCAGATCACTGAGATTTTTGACAATTCGAACAAAGCGGCGTATTTTAGTTTTCGTTTCGTCAACGAGAGATCATGTAATGACCAAGCCACCGTCAAAGCGCGATCGACTACGCGAACTTGGTGCTCTCAATCCTCATCCCGACCGAATACGGGCGCCATGGTTTCGATCGGGCGATTTCTTCGACCCCGACGACCTTGTTCAGGTCAAGTACGAGATGTTGCGTCATGTTCGGGTCGATGGCGCTTCCAAGGCCGAGGCGGCCGCCCTGTTCGGAATGTCCAGGCCGACCTTCTATCAAGCGGAGAGCGCCTTCGCGAGCGAGGGGCTGCCAGGGTTGCTTCCGAAACAGCGTGGGCCCAAAGGCGCGCACAAACTCAACTCGGTGGTCATGGCGTTCATCGAGGAGCGTCTACAGCAAGACGGCAGCCTTCGCGCTCGCGCGCTTGCGCAGGAGATCGAAACCTGGCTGGAGCTTTCGATCCACCCACGCAGTATCGAACGTGCGTTAGCACGCAAAAAAAAACCGTAGACGATTCGCCGCAATTCCGTCTGCCATCGTCAGCGCTTGCTCGTTACGAAGCGCTACGGGCCGACCTGCTCGACACAGGTCCTAACTCAGAAGGCCACGCGGCCATACGCTTTCATGGCCTGTTGCACGGGCTGGCGATCCAACGCCCGGACGCTTCGCGCATCGAGGCTCCCACTCCAACCGTGCCTGCTTCCAACTCAGTGCGGGATAACGGCGCGCTTGTTCGCGTGCTCGCCAACCTCGTACTGCGCACCCACGAGGAGCTTGCCCATGTCTACTAACTCCGCTCTGAAGGTCACCGCTGAACATCTGCGGCGTGATGCGTTCCTCTACGTTCGACAGTCGTCACTTCGCCAGGTATTCGAGAATACCGAGAGTACGAAACGGCAATATGCGCTGCGCGATCGTGCCGTTTCGCTCGGATGGCCGATCGAACGTATTCACGTCGTCGATAACGATCTCGGTATGTCCGGTTCCAGCACCCAGGGGCGAGATGGCTTTCAGCACCTTGTCGCCGAGGTCGCCAATGGTCACGCCGGCATCGTGCTGGGATTGGAAGTATCGCGTCTTGCGCGCAATAACGCAGACTGGCATCGCCTGATCGAACTCGCATCGCTCACGCAAACTTTGATTTGCGACGAAGATGGAATTTACGATCCTGGTCAATTTAACGACCGCCTTTTACTGGGCTTAAAGGGCGCCATGAGCGAGGCCGAGCTTCATGTTCTCAAAGGCCGGCTACAAGGTGGCATCAAGAACAAGGCACGCCGGGGCGAACTGGAAGTGCCGTTACCCATAGGGCTTGTTTATCACCCGAACGGCTCAGTGGTTCTCGATCCTGATCAACAGGTCAGGGGCGCGCTGCAGTTGCTATTCGATACGTTTCGACAGGCTGCGTCAGCTACAGCCACGGTCAAGCGATTTCGCCAGGAAGGCTGGCTGTTTCCGCGTCGCATCCGCCGGGGGATTGGCAAGGGAGATCTGATTTGGGGGCCATTGGAGCACTGTCGCGTTATTCAGATATTGCACAACCCCCGTTATGCCGGTGCCTTCGTATACGGTCGCACACGCGGAGCATATCGTCAGGGACGCAAATCCTTCGGACTTAAGGTTGACCGCGAGAACTGGCAGGTGTTAATCCAGAATGCGCATCCCGGCTTTATTGATTGGGACGAGTTCGAACGCAACCAGGCGACGCTTAAGCAGAATTTAACGGGATTCGGGCGCGATCGACGAGGCAGCATGCCACGTGAGGGCGTTGGGCTCCTGCAGGGGCGCGTCGTGTGCGGATTGTGTGGCGCACGCATGCGTGTACGGTATCAGGTCGTCGGTAATAAACTCGAACCCTACTATATGTGCACGGAGAACCCAGTGCGCCGTGCCAGCAAACCCTGCCAATCGGTTCGTGGAAGTGCCATCGATGACACGATAGGCTCGCTTCTATTAGAGAGTGTCGCACCGGCTGCTCTCGAGGTCGCGCTAGCTGTAGAAGACGAGATATCCGGGCGCGTCAAACAGGCCGCCGATCAACGTCAGAACCAACTGGCCCGAGCTCGCTACGATGCCGAGCTCGCGCGTCGTCGATATATGAGTGTCGATCCGACCAACCGGCTTGTCGCTGACACGCTCGAAGCGGACTGGAACGAACGTCTACGTGTGCTGGACGGCTTGCAACAGGAGAACGAACGACTCCAGAAGGCCGATCATAAGCTGTTAAGCAGCGATGCGCGAACCAAGATTCAGTCGCTCGCCGAGGACTTCCCTCGTGTTTGGAATGATCAGCGAGTCGTGCCGCTCGAGCGCAAGCGCATGGTCGCTTTGCTCATCGAAGACGTCACCCTGGTCAAATCCGAACGCGTCGCAATCCATGTACGTTTTCGCGGCGGCCGAACTACCTCATTGGAGATCGATAAGCCCAAGCCTATCGCACTGATTCGAAAGACGCTACCGGAAGTCGTTGCGAAGATCGACGAACTTCTCGAAACCGGCTCGGACCGACAAGTCGCAGAACAGCTTAATGCGCTCGGCTATACAAACTGGAAAGGCGAAACGTTCACGCACAAGAAGGTCTACCTCGTACGCACCGCCTACCGGCTCAAGAGCCGGTTTGAGCGCCTGCGCGAACGCGGCATGGTGACAGCCAACGAACTCGCCGCACAACTCGGGGTCTGTCCGACTAGCATCCACCTATGGGCCCGGCGCGGGCTGTTGCGTCAGCATCGCTACGGAAATCTGCATCGCTGTCTCTATGAGCCCGTCGGCGACGTCGTCCTGGTCAAAGGCCAAGGGGGTCGCTACAGTTCGACTCAACCGACGTTTATCGCTGTTCCACCAACCGCACAAGGTGCAGTATGAAGCGTATGCCTTGTCCTGCGGACGATATACGCGCGCAGGAAGGAATGATGTGCCGTAGTGACGCGCGAAGTCCAGCACAGTGTCGCCGGCGCGAGGTTCATAGCGATCGGGATCGGCAATCATCGCACGCGGGTTATCCGGGACGATCAACTGCGGCACACCACCATAGAAGGTCAGCGCGCGAGCGATCCCGCCCAGCCAGTCCTCCATTGTCTCGGCCGGCGTCGCACATGCGAACGTGTAACTCGATGCGCCCATAGCCGCTACGAAGATGTGCGCGCGGCGTCCAGTCGTCAGTGGCAACGTGGGGCCGGCGAAGTCGACAAACAGCTTTTCGCCGGCGCGATGAATCTGACGCATCGAGCGCTTCAGGCGTTTTGTGAACGCCTTGTAGTGCCCACAGAACTGCGTATAGCGGTAGGTCTGCCGGTCCGCGAACTCAGCCTGGTATTCCTCCCATAGCAACGTCAGCGTCATGCCCTTGCGACGCAGCTCCTGATGGATGCGTCCATAGTCGGGCTGGGCATAGGCTGCTGGCCCCGTGGGCTTGCCGAGAAGCCGCCGCTCGAGTTCGCCTTCATCCATATCGCAGGCGCTTGCCCAGTCCAGCCCGGCGGCACTGGCTAGTCCGATGTACTTCGTGACCACGCCCTTGGATATGCCCAGTGATGCGGCGATCCGATCGTGCGAGAAGCCGCCGTCGAACTTAAGTCGTAAAACGTCCTTGATCATGCGCATGTTCATCCGGTGCGCGGGCATCGTCTCTCCGGCCAAAGCCGGCGAGCATAGCCCGCGTGGTTGATGTCATGCGCAACGCCAATCCTGCTTTCCGGTCCGCTCGGTCACGTTTCCGAAATGACCGGTCACGTTGCCGAAATCGCCGGTCACCATCCCGAAACGGCCGGTCACGTTCGTCCGAAATACGCACCGATGACTTTATTGTCACCGGCGTGTCGAAAGAAGTGCTCGAATGCAAGGTGCTTCCGGCGGTCAGGCGGTTTATGGCTGCTCGGGGTCTGGAACTCTCGGAAGAGAAGACCAGGATCACGAACATTGCGGAGGGTTTCGATTTCCTTGGCCAGAACGTACACAAGTACGACGGCAAGCTGCTGATCAAGCCGGCAAAGAAGAGCGTCAAATCGCTCCTCGACAAGGTCAGGGAAATCATCAAAGGCAACGCGAGCGTCACGCAAGAAGCGTTGATACAGAAACTGAACCGGTCATCCGGGGATGGGCGATGTATCACCATCACGTCGTGGCGAAAGCGAGCTTCTCATCGATAGACTCGCACATCTGGCAACTGCTCTGGAAATGGGCAAAGCGTCGACATCCCATGAAAGGAGCACGGTGGGTGAGGAACCGGTACTTCCAGGTCGATGGGCACCGGTCCTGGGACTTTGCTACGAAGGGTCCCGCTGATGGCAGCACCAGCGGGTTTCGGCTCTTCCGCGCAATGACGATCCCGATTACGAGACACGTCAAGGTTCGGGGACTGGCTAATCGATTTGATCCGGTGTGGACCACGTACTTCGCTCGCCGTCGAACTGCGAAGCGTTCCGTCAAGTTGTTCGGTGCCACAACGTGGTGCTGAAGAATGGCTTGAGCCGGATGCGGGGTGACTCGCCCGTCCGGTTCTCAGGGGGCGGTGGCGCAGCAATGCGCTGCTGCTACCCGACCAGCTGTACGGTGTTGACGAGCGCGGCCGGCCGGTATTGAGCCGGCGAGTCAGCTGCAACAAGCTCCTGGAAGCGGTCGTTTGCCTACCGTGCTGCCGCATTGTGATGGAAGCTTGTGGTGGAGCGCATTACTGGGCTCGGCGGTTCTCTGCGATGGGGCATCAGGTCCAGATCATCGCCCCGCGATTCGTCAAGCCATTCGTCAAATCCCAGAAGAACGATCGAAACGATGCGGAGGCGATTGTTGAAGCTGCGTCCCGTCCGACGATGCGCTACGTTGCAGTCAACAGCGTTGAGCAGCAAGACATCCAGTCCATGCACCGCATCCGCAGCCTGCTGATGCGAGACCGCATCGCGCAGATCAATCAGATTCGAGGCCTGCTGGCTGAATACGGTGTGGTCATTGCGCAAACGCCTCTAAAAGTGCGGACACAACTCCCCGCGATTATCGATGAGGAGCAAAACGAGCTGACAGGACTGACCCGAACAATGATGCGCGACATGTACGAGCGACTTGCACTGCTCGACAGGCAGATCGCGCGGTATGACGATCCGATCCAACAAGTGCATAAGGCATCGCCCGCAAGCCAGCGCCTGGAGAAGATCCGTGGTGTCGGACCGATGATCGCAACCGCCGTCATCGCCGCAGCGGGAAGCGCCTCCGAGTTCTCAAATGGTCGGCAGTTTGCGGCGTGGCTGGGCTTGACGCCACGTCAGCACTCCTCAGGCGGCAAAGATCGCCTGTTGGGTATTACGAAGCGCGGTAACGGATATCTGCGAATGCTGCTGGTACATGGCGCCCGATCGGTCGTTCAGCAAGCCGTAAAGCATACGGACAAACTCTCTCGATGGATACTCGAGGTTCAGGCACGACGCGGAACAAACGTCGCCGTCGTAGCACTCGCGAACAAGATAGCCAGAACGATCTGGGTGTTGCTCGCACGCGGTCACGAGTATGCGCCGCCGGTATGAGCGCAATCCCCGATCACATCGTGGTCGTAGCTTCACCTCTTCATTGGTTGCACAAGTGATTTGATTCAATGGCAAACAGGTCGGACCGTCGGCGACAAAACCTGCGCAGTCTTAGGGCTCTTGAAGCCGTGGATATAAGTAGGAGTTGCCGGGCGAAATCCATTGGGGCCGGGCACATGTGCCACAGAAAGGCCGAATGTATATATGCAATCCAGCACCTGATCGCGGTGGACCAGATTATTTGGCAAAAGGGACGAGGCCATGTATAAGCCTGCAACCAAATCCCTGTCGAACGTCGCAGCGTTATTACATTGCAAGCCGGGCGGCGTTCATATAAGCGTCAAGCAGAATGGCCGGTCGTCGCTCCTTGTGATTGTCGCTGGATGATTGTCGGCGCCGACCGGTTTGTTTGTCGCTGGCCGTGCGGCGGTGGTAGCTGTCGACATTCATTTCGAAGATCGTCGATTGATGCACGAGCCGGTCAATTGCGGCCACGGTCATGCCCGGGTCCGGAAACACGTCGTTCCAACCCGAGAATGGCTGGCTGGTGGTCAGCAGGCTGCGGCGCGCGTACCGTTCTGCGATCAGCTCGAACAGCACACTGGTCTTGGCTTGGTCCTTTCTGGCATACGACAGATCGTCAGTAACGTTATGCAAAACGTTGTCGATAATCCGCAAGCAGAATTAGAGACATTCCTTCGCAATTGAGGCGCTGATGCGATGGTATCGTCATGGCGCGGACGTCCGGTCCAACCTTCCTTCGGGGAAATTGCGTCCGACGTTGACACCCACACGCCTGCGGCCTGCCAGTCCCGTAGACGTCGCCGGCACGTCATCCCGCTACCGAAACCCCGTTCCTGCGGCAGGTCTTGCCAAGGGATGCCCGTTTGCAGGACATACAGGATGCCGTTCAGTGCTGCGCGGTCGTCAACTGTGTGCCGACGGCCACCTTTGGGTGATGGCGTAAATGCCGGAATCAACAGCTCCGGCCCCGCCCACAGTTCGTTGCTGATTTTTCTTCTGGACATGCGCCCAGGATGCGAAACCTATGGCGCAATGTCCAGGTTGTGTTAGCCACTCTTAACACACAATGCCGTGCGCCCGCAGTGCATGGCACATCCATAAAGCGTCCTAGCCTGCCTCGTAGAAAACGACGGTGTGGATGCGGGCTGGCAGCGACCATTGCTGCTTCTGGCACTCGATGATGGTGTAACCCGCGGGCTTCCCACGGCGCCCGTCGTGGAATGTGATCTTCTTCGCACTGGCGCGCCGCGCAGCAGTCCGAGTGGCAGGTACTCGTTCGCGATGTACATGAAGGCTACGTGCGGCTGAATTCAACACGCCGCGCGCAGGCCGGCGTTCATGCCTTTAGTATCGTGTGTGACAAACAAGCGTGCTTTGTAGGGAAGCCGACATCGCTTACCTAGTCGGACGATTCTGAGAAATGTGCCGCAAACCTTCTACTTCCGGGGAACGAGAGCGTCGAGTTCGACATGGCACGAAAGCTGCAATGCTGTAAGCAGCCGTTCGCATAGATCCACGCTGGCCGATGCGTGACCAGACACACAATGGGACCAACTTGTACTGTAAGCTGAGTATACGACCATTGATTTGCATTGCTAAAGTTTATTACCATCGGTTTGTCGCCTATTCTTCACAGGGGAACGTCAATGTCCGAATTTGGGAAAATTGCCTTTTACGGAAACAGCGGGCTTGGAAAGTTTACCGCGTCGCATAACACGCTTTCGGGCTCTGCGACCTCGGGCAAAAAGTCCCGCTCGTATTTTACTGAACCCCATCGCCGTGTCGAGGATCGGCTATTACGTCGCCGGCCCGGGACGTGGCTGGTTGGCCCAATCTGCCAAGAACGCGAGATTCAAGGATGACCTTCGACGCTGTTTTCACGGAGAGTGAAATTTATCGATTTTCACCAATCCCATTTGAAACCGCAGGAGGGCACTAATGACGAGTCGCGCACGAATTTCGATTGCATTTGGAGGAAAATCAACTGAGCACCGGGCATCGCTCGAATCATTCCGCCATGTTATCGGCGAGATTCACAACGATGATTCCGTTGAGATCGAGGACATCTACTATGTGGATGTCGAAGGTCGCGTCGCCGTCACTCCGTTCCAAGCGGGCCTTCCAGTGGACAGCTACGTGCGGGATCGCGAGTACATGCCATATTGGGCTGCCCTCGGAAGAATGGTAAATGCCGGCACGTTTGTTCTGAATCTGCTATATGGAAACTTCGGTGAAGACGGTAAAATTCAAGGTGCGGCGGCAATAGCTTCTGTGCCAGGAAGTTTCGGCCCTGTCCTCGCGGCGAGTTTGGCGATGAGCAAGTATCATATGAATCAATATATAGCCAGCGCTCATCCAGTGGTGCAGATACCCGACACCCTCCTGTTGCGCGAGTGCGACCTACCGGAAGCTAGTACCCGAATCTTCGACCGATTCCACGGAATGGAAATCGTCGTCAAGCCGAATTCATTAGGCGCCTCGCTTTTCACAAATCGCTATCTTGTCGATCCGGAATGTATAGAATCTATTAAAACCAATCTCGCGGAAATATTTGAGTATGACGCAAATGCGCTGGTTCAGAGGTATGTCTCTGGCACTGAATACTCAATAGGCTGTTTGCAGAAAAATGAAACCGTCATGGTCTTGCCTGCCGTCCGTATAGAGACAGAGGGCGCATTTTTCGGACATGAGGAAAAGCACCGTTCTGGTAAGGCAAATGAGATCATTATCATGGAGGAATCGCCAGTCGTCAAATCACTCGGTGATCTATCTATTGAGATATTTAAATCTGTCGATTTTAGAAACATGTGTAGATTCGATTTTATAGTTTCTCCGGAGGAAGCGATCTTCTTCCTAGAGGCTAATACCATCCCAGGGTTGATGCGCAACAGCATCTTTCCAAAGATGCTTGCGGCGTCCGATATCACTCTCGGCGAGGCGATTTCGCAGTTCCACAACAACTTTCTTTCCGAAAGAGCGCGCAAAAGCTTTGTGGACTACCATATCGACTAGCAGCCCGTTGAATGCATCTCTTGCCGGCGCAGGCGCCTCTAATTAGAGATGATCTGTTGTGACGAATCGTCAGTGTCGATTTATTGATGAATTCTCGGACTCGATCACAGGCTATGAAATTTTCTCGATTGTTTACACTCATACCTTCGAGCGGCAAGTATTAGTGTCGTAAAAGAACGCACTTCCACTTTTTGGGTATTTTAATGCCCACATGAAACTTTTGGTTTCATCGTATTGGAAATTGCAATGTAACGTACATGTTGACGGAACGCTAGGCGCGAAGCTGTCCGTTTGACTGCGCCGTTTCTTGTGTCGGAGAATTTCATAATTGGAAAATAAATTACTTCTGACAAAAATTCAGCGAGATTTCTTTTTCTTATCGGAAATCTTGATCGGTCAACTTGTTGTTGTCGCTTACTCTATAGCGGACGTTATTATTATCGGACGTACAAATCCGGACCTGCTTGGCGGCTTGGCTCTCGGGAATGCGATTTACGTTCCAATTATCATGACGGCCACTGCTTTTTACTCCGCGGCTACCATCAAGGCAGCCAAGATTGGAGCGGAGACAGGGGTGGATTCACTAAGGGACATCGCGTACTATGGCTTCGCGTCGGCAATTGTGGTTGGCACATTGGTCTTTTGCGCCTTGAAGTATTTCGCGACAATCCATCATTGGTCGAATCAATCGCCGTACCTAGTCCTCGCAGCGCAAGGTTATCTTGATACCTTAGCGCTTAGTGCGTTACCGTCCAACCTCTTCCGTGTTATTGCGGCCCTTGCAAATTCGATTCGCGCGACGGGCTATATCACGGCATTGCAAGCAATCGGCTTGATAATTAAAGTCGCGCTATCTCTGGTTCTAATCGACAGTTCTTACTTTCGATTCGGCTTATCCGGTTGCGGGCTATCGACCGCAATCACCTTCTATGTTATCTTTGTAGGCTCGCTACTGTTGTTTTTATTTAACAGGAATTTTTTTAAATTTCATTTCGATCTTTTTCTTTTGTCGAGAAAACGTCTTCAATTGGTGGCTCTATGTAAAACTGGTGTTCCTGTTGCACTCTCTACGTTTGCAGAATTTGCAACGTTTGGTTATATGACGATATTGATCGGTAGATTTGGTGTTCAACAGTTAGGCGCGCATCAAGTTGTCTCAAACCTCAATGTTGTTGCGGAAACAGTGTCGTCTTCTCTTGCAGTTTGGATCTCTGTAAAAATAAGTAATGCACTTGTGCTTGAGGGTCGATCAATGGCGGTTCGCAAAGCAAGGTCGGCAATTTTAATTGCAGTGGCAATTGGATTTTTGCTCACCGCACTTCAGATGTTTTTTGGAACTTCATTATTCCGTCTTTACGCTGATGATCAAGGAATTTTGGTGATCTCGGGGAAAATTCTGCCGTTTGAGTCACTCTTGATTTTCGCTAATTGCGTCCTAAGCGGTGCCGCCGCCACTCTGCGTGCACGTGGAATTAACGCGTTTCCAGCATTAATGCAGGTAATTGGCCTTTGGATCGGCGTTGCAATTCTCGGAGACGGTTTTGCGATGCAGCGGCTTCAGCTTGGGGATATAGATCTTGCCGCGGGACCCGGGGTTTGGTGCGGCGTTTTTCTGGGGTTGCTATTAAGCGCACTAATGGTAACACCTATCGCTATTGGTGACGGTAATGCTATTCGGAGATATATCCAATGGATTCGTGGATCATTGGCTGGTTGAGCTCTTGAGCCCTTTGCGCTGGTTGGGTCTGGTGCAAATAGTGAGGCGAGGCCGGATTGCTATGACCAGACAACTGCTGAACTGCCAATCATCCCGGTCGACCGGCCGTGCAGCTTGACGCCATCCGACCAGCTTTCCGCCCTCGGAACTCGCATTCCGGTGGACGATGGCAGGCCGGCTGTTTCGAGTGCATGATGAATGGCCTTTCCTCAATCGTCCGTGTGGCGCAGGGCGGCAGGGGGCAACCGAGCGCGGTGATCCTTGATGGCCGCACGTTGCAATCGAGATGTGAAAGCTGTCCGCGTGCAGGCTAGTCGGCTACAAGCGCAAGCTTCGCAGTACATATGGCGGTTCACACGCTGGGTCAGTTGCTTTCCGTACATGTGACGCCGGTCAACGAGCAGGAGCGGTCGCAGGTGGTAGCACTGGCGCGCATAATGCAGCAGGCAACGGGAGGAACGGTGAAAGGAACCTTTGCCGACCAGGGTTACACGAGCGAAGATCCGCGTGAGTCGCGCGCGCTCAGGGCATGGACCTCCAAATGGTCAAACTGGAGAAAACAAAAAAGGTTGCCGGGCTCCACTTTGTCGTCTTCGCCGTGCTTATGCTCGTCCATGCAATCCCCGCACTTCAAAGTTCATGACACGCTAGATAGCAAACACTCTCGGAACAATGGCGGAACCGCCCTCAATTTCCTACCTAGGTGAATGGTATGTTTCTCGACGCACTCAGATGTATCCTCGCGACGACGGCAGGTGACCGGATTGCGCTCCGCTCCAGTAGCAACATGGTGACATACGCGGAACTCAGCCGCGATGCCACAACCATTGCCCTTGCACTTCTCGAACGCGGCATCGGAGAGGGCGAGCTCGTGGCCCTCTACGGGCCACGCCGGCTCGAACTCGTCGTTGGCATGATCGGCATCATGCTGAGCGGTGCGGCCTACACCGTCGTGGAGGCATCGGGCTTTCGCGACGAGGAACTTCATCGCATACAGCAGATCGCTCCTAGTCTGGTGCTCTCGCTCGGTGATGCCCCTGCAGGGACCGACTCGTCAGGCATCCCGTGGATGCCGGTACCCTTGATGCAGCATGAATCCCGATCCTTCGCACCGGTTTGCCGCGAGCTGCCAAAGGTCCCAGGTGATGCGCCGGCCTATGTTCTCTATACCTCCGGCTCAACGGGGCAGCAGAAGGGTGTCGCGGTCACACATTCTAACTTGGCTCATTATTGCGAAGGACTTGCTACCCGCCTCGGCATCGTCGGTCCCATGACATTCGCGCATGTCAGCACCCTGTCTGCAGATTTGGGAAATACCTGCCTATTCCTTTCACTCTGGACGGCAGGAACGCTCTATCTCGCGGACGATTTCGAGCGCAAGGATCCGACTGCGCTGGCATCTGCACTTGCGGCCAACCAGGTCGATGTGCTGAAAATCACCCCCACACATTGGCGTTCCATCCTTGCCGCCTGCAAGCAGTACTTGCCTGGCAGAGCCCCGCTTCGCTGGCTCTTTCTGGGCGGGGAGCGGCTCCAAGCCAAACTTGCGCGCACCACGCTTGAAAGCGGTGTAACGCAACAGCTGTTGAATCACTATGGACCGACGGAAGCCACCATCGGCGTAACAGTGTGTTCTGTCAATGCCCATGAGCTTCCTGAGGACGGTCAACAATCCGTGCCGATCGGCCGTTCCTTTGGACAAACCACGCTGTGCGTGCTGTGTGCTGATGGCGCGTTCAGATACTCGGGGGCGGAGGGCGAACTATATATCGGCGGGCCGAGCGTTGCACAGGGTTACTGGAAGCGCTCCGATCTGACGGAAGAGCGATTCGTCGTCCCCGAAGGTATGGATCAACGCTTCTACCGAACCGGCGACCGCGTTCACATTGATCAGTCCGGGCTGGTCACCTTCCTCGGCCGCGTAGATCGACAAGTCAAGGTGAACGGCTACCGCGTCGAACTCGACCATGTTGAGCAAGCTGTACGTCAGGTCGACGGTATCGAGCAGTCAATCGTGGTGCATCACAGAGAAGACGAACGCGATTATTTGCTCTGTGGCTACGAAGGCACGAACCGTAATGCACTTGCCATACGTACCCACTTGCAGCAGACCTTGCCGGCGCATATGATTCCGGCCGTCATCGAGCATTATGGCCGCCTGCCCACAAATCCCAACGGCAAGCTTGACGCAGTGTTGGTGCGAACATCACTCGCGGGCCTCGTACGGTCCCGGCACGACGTTCCATCTCGCGCCTCTAGCGATCGCGAAGACAGGCCGCTAGAAATCAGGCTCCTTGAAAAGTTTGGCGCGTTCTGCCGCACTTCACACTTGACCGCTGACGACAATTTCTTCGAACTTGGAGCTGACTCACTTGACGCCATTCAACTAATATCCGAGCTTCAACTCGCGGGTCTTCCTGTCACCGCACGCGGCTTCTTAGCCTGCCCGACTGTTCGTGGACTCGTTGCCTTGTGTGATGGACACGCGCCGGAGCGAGCCCCAATGCCCGACGATCAGGCTGTGCACACTGGGCCCTATCCCTGCTCCCCGGCTCAGACGTGGTTTTTCTCCCAGCGTTTTGCCGAGCCGAACCGCTGGACGCAATCGATGCTGCTCGAGTTGGGTATGAACGTCGATCCGGAACTTCTCGCTCCGGTCTTCGACCGCGTTGTCGACGAATACGATTCGCTGCGATTGCGGTTCATGCATGACGAAGTGTCCGGGAAGTGGTTCTTCGAACCCATGATCCGTCGGGAAAACGTCCTGTCAGTCCATGCAGCTGCGGGCTCATCGATGGACGTGCCACAGGTGTTCGAACCGCTAGTGAAAAGCCGCTACAACCGGCTCGAGAGATCGCTCGACATTTTTGACGGCCGGGTGTTTGGCGCGGAGCTCCTGCTCACCCGTACCCGGCAATATCTTTTGCTGGTCGCGCATCACCTCGTCATCGACGTCATTTCCTGGCGCGTCCTGCTCGACGAACTCATGCGCCGTTACGCAATAGCACGTGGTGCTGAACCTGAGGCAAGCACCGGTCAGCCGACACCATTTGGCGTTTGGACGAAGCATCTGCTCAGCAATCGGTCGCAGCTAGCGGCTGACCTTCCGCATTGGCAACACCTGCCGCCTGCACACGGACGACGCTCCGGGGCGGGCACGGAGCGCGATGCCCATACAGGGTGGTTGACACTCTCGCCCGCAGAAACTGAGATCATGACTGAGACAGCCGCCACGCTCGGCACGACAGTGGATCATTTCGTTCTTGCATGCTACATCGAGCAATGTGCGCAGACGTGGCCCGAAAATACAATTCACGTCCAGATTGAAAGTCACGGCCGCCTCTGCCTGTCCGACGACATCGATGTCTCTAGGACGATCGGATGGTTCACCTCGTCATTCCCAGTATCCCTCCGGGATGACCAGATCGCCGATCCACAATTCCCAAAACTGCTGCACGATCGACTCGCTGCCGTGCCGAACCTTGGGCACGCATACGGTCTGGTCGACGCTGGACAGTGGAGAGCGCCATACTGTTTCAACTTTGTTGGTCACTCGCGGCTCGGCCTGCGCAACGACTGGAAGCTGAAACCCGCGTCGCTCTCGCTCCCGGGCTTGCGCGGCGAGATGAACGACCGTGTTTACCGTCTGAAGTTGACCGGGCGCCTTGTCGAGGGAAGCCTGATACTAGATCTGAACTTCGACGCATCCACCTGCTCCTCATCTGCAATACAAGCATATCTTCGCGGATTCCGTCAGCGATTGGCGAAATGCCCTGATCTCGCTGCCGCACGTCAATCATCCCCGTCCATCCTCGCATCGAACTCGACGGGGGCATTGTGGAATATTCCTGCAGAAGTACTTGCGCCCGCACAAAAAACCGGCAGACGCCGCGCGTACGGAAATGTGCTTTTGACTGGCGCGACCGGCTTCATCGGAATTCACGTCCTTCGTGAGCTGCTGCTCAATAGCCGCGCACATATCTACTGCATTGTGCGTCAATTTTCCTCTCCCAATCCGCAAGCCCGCCTGCTCGATGCATGGGGAGCGTATTTTGGGCGCGGGGAAATAGATTCGCATATGCACCGGATCACGGTGCTCACCGGCGATATGACGCGCCCCTCGCTCGGCATTTCCGAAGAAGCGTGGGAAAGGGTGGCGATGAACGCCGATGCGATCTACCACCTAGCGGCAGATACCCGGCTCGTTGGTGCTCGCCGTGATATGCAAGCCAACATCCTTCATCCCATCCGCGAAATCCTCCGACTTGTCGGAACAGGGAAAAGCAAGGACTTGCACTTCATGTCGACCCTCGCGGTCAGCGGTTCGTTCGACGGGGACAGTCCGCGCGTATTTGATGAGGATTCCTTAGACATCGGGCAGACGTTTCTCAACGAATACGAACGCGCAAAATTCGAGGCCGAGTCTATTGTCCGCGACTTTGGATATCTGGGTCACACCGTGTTTATCTACCGGTCGGGCAATGTGACGGGTGACTCCCGTACCGGCCTCTTTCAGCGTAACGCCGGCGCAAACCGCTGGATTCAGTGTCTGCGCGCCATCGCCTGCTCGGGTCATGCGCCACGCACTTACAGTGAACCTCTGGCGCTCAGTCCCGTGGACATCGTCGCACGCGGCATCGTTCATCTCTCCCTGAATCGTGATCTCGCGGGTGGAACCTATCACGTAGACTGTGACAACACAGTCCCGGCCAGCCAATTTGTGGATGCCCTTCGGGCAGTCGGAGTGCACATTACACCCGTCGAAACCGACAGACTTGACGAGGCGTTAGCTGCATCAGGAAAGCTCAAAGAGCACGACATCGCGGTCGGCTATTTCTGGGCTAGTCGCGGGGCCCGCAACGTACGGTACGACAACGGCAAGACGCTCGCGTTGCTCGCAGAGAATGGGATTCATTTTCCCCCCATAACGCCCGAATGGGTACATCTCTTCGTATCCCGTCTTTACCACTCTGGGTTTCTTATTGGTTCACCTCAGTCATCCGGCGCATGCATGGATCACGTGCCGGCCGTGCTCGCGAAAACCTGAACTAGGTAAATTTCGATGAAAAATCACGATATTGTAGCCATCTCTGGCGGCACGTCCGGGATTGGGCGATCACTTGCCGAGTCCGCTATCGAGCGAGGCTCTCGCGTGGTCGTCAGCGGCCGACGCGGCGACCGCATCCATGCCTTTTGCGAGACTCACAGCACCCCTGTGCCGCGAGCGTGCGGTGTGGTATCAGACGCGTCCGATTCCGACCACGCCAACAGAATCTTCGACGAAAGTCAACGGACGTTCGGCGCAACACCGACGGCATACGTACTGTGCGCGGGCCGCGGACTATCCGGTACGATCACAACGTCGGACGAAACGCAATGGGAAGAGCTTCTGCGCGTCAACCTCCTAGGGGCTATGCGTCAGCTCCGCGCATGTGCAGAACGGTTCAACCCATCGGCGAAAACATCGACTCAGGTGCGGGATATCGTCGTTATCGGTTCAACGGTAGGGCGTGTCATTTCGGCCGCAAATCCAGTCTATGGTGCCACCAAATTTGCGTTGCACTCCCTCGTTGAATCGCTTCGTCAGGAGATGTCTAGCCGGAACACTCGCGTCACCCTCATCGAGCCAGGCTTCGTGAAAACGGAATTCCAGACGAGAGCAGGTTACGATATGGAACGGTTCTCACAGATGGAGCAGGAACAAGGGCCGTTTCTCGCTGCTGTCGATGTCGTAGAGGCGATCTGGTTCGTACTCGAACGCCCCCCCCACGTGCACATCGACGATATCCGCATTCGTCCGACCCGGCAGCGCGTCTGACAAGCACTTCCTTTTCCCTGAACGCCGAGTATGTTCATGACCCGCTTGAGGTTGTAAGCAAGCACCTGAAGGCTCGTCTCCGTACTCACCCGCCTGAGCGTCCTGGTCAGGAAGTGTGCGGAGCCCATCCAGTGCTTGAGCGTGCCGAAGACATGCTCAACGGTACTTCTGCGGATGGTCATGGCGTCGGGTTTCCGGTCGAGCCGACGCTGCATCACTTCCAGCGCATTCTCGTGTTCCCATCGCCGAATTCGACGATACTCAGACGGTGAACATCGTTCCTCGAGATGGCAAGGTGGACACGCGCTGGGCTAGTAGACTCGCAGATTCATGTCATGCTCGACAGTCGTGAATCGATGGATCGCCCGCTCACCAGCAGGGCATCGATAAGTGTCGCTTTTCGCTATGTAGAGTAAGCGTCAAACCGAGGCCGTCTTGACGATCAGAACTTGACCTCTGAGAGCCGCACGTTCGCAAGCACGAGATCGAAGGCGGCGGGATCGAAGCTACCGCCACACCACTCAAGGAAGTGCTCATGTTCCTCGTGCGTCGGATCGCCGATCGCTTCGAGGAAGTCGGCATATCCCGGCACTCCGCCAACGTCTTCCGGCGGACATGCATTCTGCCCATCCAGGCATAGCGGCCGGCGCATGTCCGGGTCGGGCACGAGTGCTTTCTCGACCTTGATACGATGCTGCCAGTTGCCGCCGTAGTCGTAGATGTAGGTGAATGACTTCAGCCCGTCCAGCGCCTTCGCCAGCGTGACCCGTGCTTCATTGAGCATTGGCGGATCGCTCGGGAATCCGAAGTCATCCGGTTCACCATAGTTGGTTTCGCCGAAGACGAACTCATGCAGGTGTCCGCCTTCCCAACCCATGGCCAGCAGCAGTACGACATGCAGCTTGCCCACCCTGATTGAGCCGGGGACGATGATTCGTCGCCATATTGCCGGCTTGATGTATTGCAGTTCAACGCGCAGCACGTAGTCGGGCACTGGCGCTTTGACCTGTCGCAGGGAGGCCTTGCGGGCTTGGGCCATCGAATTATTACGCGGCTTGCTGCTCGACGTGTTCGGCCGTCATCAGGCGCCACGGCAGCAACTCGTCGATGCGGTTGATGGGATGATTGGCGATGCGCTCAAACACCGTGCGCAGGTACGCAAACGGCGTAAGCGTCACGTGAGGGCCGTTGAGAGTTCTCTGAACAAGCGTAGAAGAACACGGCAGGCGCATCTTGCCGCTGCCAGAAGGGATCAAACCGAGGCAGGTGTAGATCGGAGGAGATGCTTCGCGACGTTCCAGGGCAACAGTTCGTCGACGCGGTTGGCCTGGTGATCGGCGATGTGCGTAAGCACGTATTCCAGATAGGCGCGCGGGTTGATGCCATTCAACTTGCACGAGCCGATCAGGCTATACATTGCGGCGGCTCGCTCGCCACCGCTGTCGGAGCCAGCGAACATATAGTTCCTCCGGCCCAAGGCGACGGGGCGTTCATTGTGCACCTCCTTCTGAATCCTCGATAAACATTGGGAGTTGCCCTTCGATGGCGCTGCGACACGGGCGAAGCTTTCGGGTAGTCAGCGCGGCATCAACTGCCTCTGTATGCAGATCACTTGCGCGGATCTGCCATGGAGCGTCAGGCATTACTTGCTCGGCGGGCAGAATTCGGTCCTTGATCAGGCGGCGGATTACATGATTGGTGACGCCAAGCACTTCAGCTGCCTCGGACATCGTCAACCAGTCACCCTCCTTCTCTGCCGATTTATAGGCATGGATGTCGCGCACGTGCCGTACGGATCTAACCCGATGCGAAGTCCAGGTCTTGCCTTGGCCCGTCCGTATTCCCATCCGGTTTAGCGATGCGGCGATGTCCTGATCAGACCATCGGGTAACCATGCTGCGGATAACTGCGAGCGCTTCGTCAGACGTGCTGCATCCGTGTTCGCCTGTCTTGGGCTTGCGGATGCGCAACTGTGAATGCTGGCCCCCTTGCCAGTGGATCGTGAGAATGACTTCACGCGTTGCCTCATCCACGTCCGCGACAATATCGACGATCAGCGCCCGAACCAGTTGCTGGCGCATGCGCATGGTGACACCCGGAGCATTCCAGGCGGCGTCGAGGTCCTCGGCAAGCTTGGTGAAGTCAGGAGCAGTGCGAGCTGGCACTGATGTGCGTGCGGTCTCCAGACGCGCCTGGCAGGCCTGTACACGACGCAACGCTGCTTCCCAGTTCTTCTCCAACTGCGAGGCAATCAACCGGTTATCGGGATCGCAAGCGGCGTAGCGTCGCTCTGCCAGCGTGGCTTCATACTGAGCCTGCTGCAGGTCGAGTTCGATAATCCGCTGCTGCTCATTCAGGGTGTCCATACGCATTTGCTCGGCCTGCAGGGCCGCCTCTATCGCCATTGGCTCCACGACACGCATCAGTTCCTTCGCGATCGCGGCGTCTATGCGAGAGCCACCAAAGCTCATGCACTTCGGTGGCAGGTCAAAGCGATAGCATCGGTAGACGGGTTGCGGTGTGCGTCCAGTATAGGCTACCGACAGACGGCGTCCGCAACGCGCGCATCCAAGCAGACCGGCCAGCAAGGCTCGCCCGCCACGCCCCGATTTTACGTCGCCTGCCTTGCCATAGGCGTTGGCGGCGAGCCGCTGCTGGTTGCGCTCGAATTCTTCCCAGTCAATGTAGCCTTGGTGGTGTTCCTTGAGCAGCACCTCCCACTCCTCGAACGGCTTGGGGTGCTTATAGCTCTTGTGTGTGAGCCGTCGGTCTTTGAGCCGCCGCAGTGTTCGACCATATCGATCTCGAAGAAACCTGGCGGCGGATCGCGCAAGTCTGTGAACGTGCGAACCGGGATGCTACGCCGTATGGCCGAGCCCACACCTTTGCGGCGTTTGCGCTGCCCGTCAATGTGCAAACGCGCATTGGCCAGCAGGCGATCGATGGTCGCCGCGCTGACCAGAAGGAGTTTGGCCTTGACGACCGGATCCAGCTCGAGATGGCCGTGCCGTTCCATGGCATCAACCAGCTTCGGGATCAATGCCTTCAGGCGCTTGCCACAAACCCGGTCGGCCGCTTCCCACAACACCGTTAGCGCCTCGCATACCGCCGCGTCGTATAACCGGTTGCGCTCGCGTGTGCCCTCCGTTGGGCCCGGTTGTTCCCGCAGCAACCGGATGGCGTGCTTGCGGTGATAGCCGGTCAAAGCCACGAACTCGTCGAGAATCCTGATCCGGTCACCGAACGTCGCGCTTCTATACCGCAATTGCAATGCTGCGACCAACTCCTTGCGTGTCGTCATGCTGATTTGCCTCGTCACTTCGTGCCGCTCCCGCCGGACAATCCGGCGGGTAGCAAACTACGTGAGGCAACAGGTCAGCGCGAGTTGCAATTCTGATGAGTCAATGCGCCGGCCAAAATGATTGTCGCCCTCCATCTGGCAGACCGGACGCCGGATGAGGCTTACTTCGCGATGCTGCCTGCGATAGAAACGGCAGCGTAACGACCAGCGCTTTCTACTTTAAATCGCGGAACTACTGTCCGAACGAATGGGGCCACCTCTATCAACACCCTACAAAGACTATGTACGCGAATCAGCGGAAAGGGACACACGCACGGTGACTGCCACCAGAACGATCTCGCTCGCTACCCGGAGCGCGAGCCGTGGTGCACGCGAATCACCGAGCATGTCGGTTGTGGGTATGCCGTTAGGGTCTTCAAAAATAACAGCTTCTCCTAGGGTTCTTCCTGATAGAACGATTTTTTGGGTCAAATAGAATTCGTATTCAGTCTACCGACACGCTGACTCATGCCTAAAGTCCACCCAGCATGCCTTACGGAGGTATGCGAGGGCGAAAGGGCAAATAATGCCCGAATGTGAATACGTATTCATTTGAGCGGATTCTCCTCTGCTGAAACGGCCAGGCGGGCCGCAGTAGCGGCTTATCGAGCGTGGGAGGGGTAGCCATATGACCGGTCTGGATTCGACTATATCGACGCATCGGGAGGCGCGATGACCGTTTCCATTTGGTCATGGCGTGCGCGAGGTGCTCGACGTTTGTCGACGTAGGTCGACAAGGTTTGCTTCACCTACCGCACTCAGTTCTCCAGCGAGCCCGCCGAAAATCTCGCCGAGTCGATCACTGCTCTGGCGTCAAAAGGTCTCGATAAGGTGTTCTTCGTCAACAGCGGATCCGAGGCAACGGAACTCGCGCTTCGTACCGCACAGCAGTACTAACGCATGGCGGGGAGGCCGGAGAAAACGCACGTTCTCGGCCGCGCAATCAGCTTCGTACACGGCGTTCGCTAGGGAAGCAGATCGTAGAACCGCTCTTCAATGAGTCGAAGGGTGGGCTGATGTCAAAACCGTCATTACAGAACTAATTTGGAGACAGTATGACTACCGCCCAGTACGCCATACGAATGGCGAATGCAACGCTGCCCGCCAGCGCTAAGTTTTACTACGGCGAGTCGAAGTATTGTCGGCGCACCACCCGAAGTACCAACTAGGGGAGCCCGCGCTCGGGGCGCGTTCGAGCGCACATCGCGAGCATGCATCGACATTAGGCTGCCGGATCCAGCTTTGCTACTGTTACCGACCCAGATCGTGGCAGGCCGCATCATGAGTGATGCGCGCTGGCTTCATGTTTACCGGAATCGAGGTTCATCCATGAGAATGCTTTCCAAGTTCTTCGCGACAGTCGCTGTTGTCGCGATGACCTGTTCGTCCGTTTCACACGCGCAAACGCCCAAAGACATTTTTGTGATCGCGACGCAGCTCGACGAGTACATCACGCTCGATCCGGCCGAGAGCGTCGAGATCTCGCCTATGGAATACGTCACCAACACGTATGACCTGCTGGTCAGGGGGGATTTTCGCGACACATCGAAATTCAATGGCGATGTTGCGCAGTCTTGGAGCGTCAGTCCGGACGGCATCACCTTCATATTCAATCTGCGTCCCGCTCTCAAGTTCCATTCCGGCAATGCATTGACGGCTGAAGATGTCGCGTGGTCTATCCAGCGCGCCGTGTTGCTTGGCAAGGGTCCCGCTGGCGTGCTGGCCAGGATTGGTCTCGACAAGGCAAATGTAGTCGCCAATGTTAAAGCTATTAATGACTTGACCGTTTCAGTAACGACTGACCGCAAGTACGCACCGAGTTTCGTGCTGAACGTGCTGGGGTCGTGGCCGGCATCTGTGGTCGACAAGAAGTTACTGCTGTCACACGTGCAAGGCAACGACTACGGCAACGGATGGCTGAAGACAAACGAAGCCGGGTCGGGTCCTTATGAACTTGTCAAATGGACGCCGAGCCAGAATATCGTATTGAAACGGTTCGACGGTTATCGCTCGCCACTCGAGATGAAGCGGATCGTGCTGCGTCACGTTCCAGAGGCCGCAACGCAGCGACTGCTACTGGAGAGCGGTGACGTCGACGCTGCGTATAACCTGAGTCCCGATGATCTGGTAGCCATCGAGAAAAGCGGCAAGGCGAAAGTCACTGCAGTGCCGCAGGGGACACTGCTCTATCTGGGCCTGAACAGGAAGAATCCGATCCTTGCCAAAGCGGAAGTCCAACAGGCACTCGAGTGGCTCGTCGACTACGAGAGCATTCAAAGAAACCTGTTGAAAACGACCTATGAAGTACATCAGACATTCGTGCCCGATGGATTTTTCGGAGCATTGAATGAGAACCCCTACCATCTTGATGTTGCAAAGGCGAAGACGCTGCTGGCGAAAGCCGGGGTGCCGAGTGGTTTCGAGGTGACGATGGACGTTCGCAACGCGTACCCGTATACACAAATTGCGCAGGCCATACAGGCGAATTTCGCTCTGGCAGGAGTAAAGCTCACGCTCATTTCGGGGGACAACAAGCAGACATTGTCGAAATATCGGGCACGCCAGCATGACATCTATCTCGGCGAGTGGTCGGCAGACTATACGGATCCGTACACCATGGCATCTGGCTTCGCGCGAAATCCGGGTGTCAACGATGCGCCTACCACTAGTCTCGCGTGGCGAAACAACTGGAATATTCCTGAACTTACCAAGGAGACTGACGCTGCACTGACAGAGCCGTCGTCCGATCGTCGTCAGGCGCTTTACCAAAAAATGCAGAAAGAAGTGCTTGCCGATTCGCCGTTCGTGATCATGTTTCAAAAGATTTCGCTGGTGGCAACGCGGCCTGGCGTGAGTGGGCTCGAAGTCGGACCCACTAATGGTCTCGTCTCGTATCGCAAATTGCGGAAGCAATAAGGCACTCCCCATGTCGACCCACGTCTCATCTATCCATGTGCGGCGCATGCCGCTGGCCCGGCATTCGGTCTTGCGTATCGCCCTGAGGGCACTACGCTGGGGCGTTACGCTCGCGATCACTTTCCTGGGACTGCTTGCGCTGACCTTCGTGATAGGCCGCGAGCTTCCTATGGATCCAGTGCTCGCAGTGCTCGGTGATCGGGCGCCGGCTGCAGCCTACGCTGCTGAACGACTCGCCCTCGGGCTGGATAAACCGCTGGTGACGCAGTTCGCGATTTATGCGCGAGATGCCTTGCACGGCAACTTCGGGGTTTCGTTGTTGACGTCGAACCCCGTTCTTGACGATATCCGGCGCGTCTTTCCGGCCACACTCGAACTCGCGACGCTGGCGACGCTGATCGGCCTTGTGATTGGCGTGCCGCTCGGTGTCGCGGCCGCGGCGAGGCACAACAAACCAATCGATCATTTCGCGCGCTTTGTCGGGCTGATCGGCAATTCGGTACCTGTCTTCTGGCTGGGCCTGATGGGTCTGCTTCTGTTCTACGCACGGCTACACTGGGTGGCGGGGCCGGGCAGACTCGATCCCGCATACGATGGGATGGTTGATTCGCACACCGGCAGTCTGTTACTCGACGCGGCACTGGCTGGTGAATGGGATGTCTTGCGAAACGCGCTGTCGCACATTGTGTTACCGGCAGCGATTCTCGGCTACTACTCGGTTGCGTATCTTAGCCGGATGACGCGCTCTTTCATGCTCGAGCAACTCAGTCAGGAATATGTGGTGACTGCGCGTGCGAAGGGGCTACCTGAGCGGCTTGTTATCTGGCGTCACGCATTCGGCAACATTGTCGTACCGCTACTGACGGTGATTGCACTGACATATAGCAATCTGCTCGAAGGTTCCGTGCTCACCGAGATCGTGTTCGCCTGGCCAGGACTCGGCTCCTATCTGACCAACGCACTGCTTAATGCGGATATGAATGCGGTGCTCGGCGCAACGCTCGTGATTGGCGTGATGTTCATCACCCTCAACCTGTTGACCGACGCCCTCTACCGCCTCTTCGACCCGCGTACCCGTTGAGCGACATGAAATTTTTATCCGCAATTTTTCGTTATCTTTGTACCGAGGGTATCCAATCATGAGTGGAGAGCAGCTGTCTTTGCGTGCATGGCTCCTCTGTGACGCACCGGGTTCTCGGGGCCAGGCTGCCTTGGGCCTTGCCTACCGTCGCTGGCGTCGCTTTGCGACAAATCCGCTGAACCTTTTCGGACTTGCCGTGCTCACCGTTCTGGTCATCGTCGCCATTGCAGCGCCGCTGATCCTGCCGCACGAACCGCTGCGCCAAGTCTTGACTGATCGACTATTGCCGCCAGGATCATCGTCGCATTGGCTCGGCACCGACGATCTTGGGCGCGACATCCTGTCCCGCCTGATCGGTGGGTCACGGCTCACGCTGGGCATCGGGATGCTGGTTGTGATAATCGTGGTGCCGATCGGATTGTTGATTGGCACTTCAGCCGGGTACTGCGGCGGGTTTGTCGACAGCGTGTTGATGCGTATCACCGATGTTGCGCTTGCGTTTCCGAAGATCGTGCTTGCACTCGCGTTTGCCGCCGCAATGGGACCCGGTGTGATCAACGCGGTAATCGCCATCTCGCTGACGGCGTGGCCACCGTATGCGCGGCTCGCGCGTGCCGAAACGCTGCGCATCGCACGGTCGGACTTTATTCTCGCCGCTCGCCTGCAAGGTGCATCGGGCAGCCGTATCGTGTTGCGCCATATCGTACCCATGTGTCTGTCGTCAATTCTTGTGCGGGCGACGCTCGACATGGCGGGCATCATTTTGACGGTCGCGGGTCTCGGTTTCCTCGGGCTCGGCTCACAACCGCCGAGCCCCGAATGGGGTTTCATGGTTGCATCGGGTCGCAATGTGCTGCTGGAGGCATGGTGGGTCGCAACGCTGCCGGGCGCGATGATCTTGCTCGTTAGTCTTGCATTCAATCTGCTTGGCGATGGGCTGCGTGACGTTTTCGATCCCCGACATGGAGCCTGACATGCAAGCGAAGCGAGGAAATACCACGCCGCTCTTTGAGATCGACGGGCTGCAGATTGGCTTTCGCGGTCATGACGGTACGATCACGAATGCCGTGCGTAACCTGTCGCTGACACTGGCGCCCGGTGAGCGCCTTGGTATCGTCGGCGAATCCGGTTCCGGCAAATCGTTAACCGGGCGGGCTTTACTCGGCCTGCTGCCGGATGCCGCTCATTTGTCTGCGCGCACCATGCGCTTCGACGGCAAGGATTTGTTGGCAATGTCGACTCGCGAGCATCGGCGTTTGTGCGGCAGTCAGATGGGGATGATTCTCCAGGATCCGAAGTACTCGCTCAATCCGGTAATGACGGTCGCGAAGCAGATGGGCGAAGCGTTCCGGTTGCGCGAGCCGGGGCTGCGTGGACCCGCACTGCGTGAACGAATCGTCGGCGCGCTAGACGCTGTGCAGATACGGAACCCCGAGCGGGTCGCCGATTCATATCCGCACGAACTGTCAGGCGGCATGGGGCAGCGCGTGATGATTGCGATGATGGTGTCGACGGGCCCGCGCCTGCTGATTGCCGACGAGCCGACCTCGGCGCTCGACGTCGCGGTTTCAATGCAGGTTCTCTCAGTGCTTGATGGGATGATCGCGCAACATGGCACCGGCCTCATGTTCATCAGCCACGACCTGCCACTCGTGATGTCATTCTGCGACCGCGTCGCGGTGATGTACGCCGGCCGCATCGTGGAGACATGTGCTGCCCGGGATCTGCATCGAGCGACGCACCCCTACACCCGTGGTCTGCTTGCGGCGAACCCGCCGCTTGTCGACCCGCCCCTGGAGTTGCCAGTGTTGCGGCGCGATCCGGCCTGGCTAATGGAGGTTTCCCAATGATCAATATCGATCACGTATCAATTCGGTTTCCGACGCGAAATGGCCACGTCGATGCGGTTCGTGATGCAAGCATCTCGGTCGGGGAGGGTGAAGTTTTTGGGCTCGTCGGTGAATCGGGGTCAGGCAAATCGACCCTGCTGCGCGCATTGACTGGTCTGGTGCCTCTCGCATCCGGCAATCTGTCAATCGATGGCACGAAGATCGGCGGCAAGCTCGACGGCGAGTTTCGACGCCGGGTGCAGATGGTGTTCCAGGACCCTTACGCTTCGCTGCACCCGCGATTCACGATTGACCAAGCGCTGCGAGAGCCTCTGACGATCCACCGGATCGCTAATGCCGATGCACGCATCGCGCAAGCACTCACCGAAGTGGGACTCGGACCCACGTTTCGCTTCCGGTATCCGCATCAGTTGTCCGGCGGCCAGCGGCAACGCGTCGCGATCGCGAGGGCGCTGATCGTAGAGCCGCGCGTGCTCCTGCTCGATGAGCCGACGTCGGCGCTCGATGTTTCGGTACAGGCGGAGATTTTGAATCTGCTGCGCCGGTTACACCGCGAACACAAGCTGACGATGATCCTCGTCAGTCACAATCTTGCGGTAGTTGGCTTCCTGTGTGATCGCGTCGCCGTGATGCAACACGGGGAAATCGTTGAGCAGCTTACTGTCGATGATGTGCGCTCGGCGCGCGTCGCCAGCGACTACACACGTATGTTGCTTCGAGCGACCGAGGGTTGCCAAGGGCGGCGCGCTGCTTGACGTCAGACATCCAAGGTCCACGAACGCGGTGGCATCGTCGTTCTCATTCGTAGTGATGCTTACGAATATGGTCGATTGCTCTTGCTATCTGCCTTGGGCGCTGCAGCGTTTGCGGCATTGCGCGTGCACAGACCGCCCAATCTAAGTTGGGCGCATTTATCCATTTCTCGAGAGCTGCTCCTTGACCAGGACCATACTGATCGCAGGCTTCCAGCATGAGACCAACACTTTCGCGCCTTCAAAAGCTGGATACGAAGACTTTGAACGTGGCGGGGCTTTCCCACCAATGACGCGCGGTGACGACATACTTGCGTTGCGCGACGTCAACATTCCTGTGGGTGGTTTTATCTGCGCCGCAGAAGCGGCTGGCCATCGACTGCTGCCGGTAATCTGGGCGGGCGCGACTCCGTCGGCACATGTTACACGTGACGCGTTTGAGCGAATCAGCGGTGAGATTGTAACGGCGGCCGCGCGACGCAATTTTGATGCAGTGTATCTGGATCTGCACGGCGCCATGGTGAGCGAACACCTCGACGATGGAGAGGGTGAACTACTGGCGCTCGTGCGCGCCGCAATCGGCAAAGACATACCTATGGTTGCGTCACTCGATCTGCATGCGAACGTTACCGAACGGATGTTTGCCAGCGCCGATGCTCTCGTCGCATACCGCACGTATCCCCACGTCGATGAGGCGGAGACTGGTGCACGTGCCGAGCGACTGCTCGCGCGGTTAATGGCAGGCGAGACGCTGCATTGCGCATCGCGAAGGCTACCGTTCCTCATTCCGATCAACGCCATGTGTACATTAGTAGAGCCGTCACGTGGCATGTACGAAAGCGTCGTCGCCCAGGAGGCCGGCGAAGTAGTGTCAGTATCGTTTGCGCCAGGCTTTCCCGCTGCCGATTTTCCTGAATGTGGTCCCGTAATCTGGGCGTACGGGCGCGGACCCGAATCCGCGCGCGAAGCGGCCGATTCGCTCTATTTGCGGATGTTGCGGGATGAAGCGGCGTGGCGGGTATCGTTTCTTTCGCCTGACGATGCGGTGCGCGAAGCAATACGTCTGAGTGAAGGTACAAACCGACCTGTCGTGATCGCCGATACACAGGACAACCCCGGCGCTGGAGCCAATGCGGATACCATGGGAATGTTGCGTGCCTTGGTCAGCCATCAAGCGCGAGGTGCAGCGCTAGGTTTGGTTTTTGATCCGCCAGCAGCGGCAGCAGCTCACGCTGCTGGCGTCGGTGCGCGACTTGAGCTCGCTCTTGGCGGGCGTTCGGCCGTGCCCGGTGATAAACCATTCATTGGACAATTCGAGGTGGTGCACCTGTCCGATGGGCGCTGCTGCTACGACGGTCCGATGATGAACGGGATGCAGGCCGAATTGGGCCCCGTCGCGTGCCTGCGGGTGGGCGATGTGCTAGTCGCGGTTAGCTCGACCAAGGCGCAGATGTTCGAGCGCAACTTGTACCGTATCGCTGGCATTCAGCCTGAACAAATGAAGATCCTCGTGAACAAGAGCTCAGTGCATTTCCGCGCGGACTTCGAGCCGATTTCGCACGCGGTGCTAGTTGCAAGAGCACCCGGACCGCTAACGGCTGATCCTTGCGATCTACCCTGGCGCCGTCTCGCGGCCGGCATCCGCACAAGCCCGTGTGGCACGCCGTTTCATTCAGGCTGACGCAGTCATGCGCTATAAGTCGGTTTCTAAAAGGCCCCGCGGGGCTGTTAGACTTCACGCCGCGCTCGCCTGAATCTTGTTCGTCCTCCATACCGGGCTGCGCCGGTAACGTGCCTGCCAGCGTTGGAGTGCGGCTCAAGCGTGACGCGCTCGCGGCTGCTACGCGAGTGACTGGCTGCCGATGTGCAAGTCCACTTGCACGAACCGTTGCTCGCGAAGCTGCGAGCGATAGACCAAATGGACTTCTCGGAAGCCGCGGTCCATCCGTCATCGATCCCGCACCATGGGGGTGGGGCGAAAAACTGGACCGGACTCTACTGATCGCTCACGAACAAGTGCCCAGCGCCGCATTCCGACCGGCGCCAACGGCACTCCGCTCGCCGCGATCTTGGCCGGCGCGAACGTCAATGGCGTCAGGTAATTGCCGCCGCAAATCGACGCGATTCCATGGATTCGCCGATTGCGCGGCACCATTTTGGAGACCGAGTCTATGCCGCGGGACATCGATGAGCGCTGGGCAATGGTGGCATCGAGTCGGTGATCGCTAGGCATCGTACCAACCATGGCAGCGGCCCGGGCGAATACTGCTGGGGCGTTGAACACACGAGTGCCTGATTGCATCACTTCGCGCCTCCGTATTCTTTTTCACGATGCGTTTCTCAAGCGCAGTCGCTGCCTGATCTGCTGACGCCCTCACGATCATGAGGCAGCGTCGATGGAACTAACTCTCAGGGTTCTTCCTAGTAGAACAGTTTTTTTAGGCTTCTAGAATTCGTATTCATCCATGTCAGTAGAACTTATTGGCCGTAAGGCCCCATGGGCGAATATCAAGCCTCATATCCAAAGGTGAAATTGTGTCTAAGAATGAATGCGTATTCAGTAAGGCGAATTCGCCTCTTTTGAAGCAGCCAGGCGGGTCGCAGCTGCCGCTGATCGAGCGTGGAAGGGGGATTTACTTGTATGACCGGTCGGGACGCGACTACATCGATGGATCGGGAGGCGCGATGACCGTTTCCATTGGCCATGGCGTGCGCGAGGTGCTCGACGTTATGTCGACGCAGGCCGACAAGGTTTGCTTCACCTATCGCACCCAGTTCTCCAGCGAACCAGCCGAAAATCTCGCCGAGTCGATTACTGCTCTGGCACCCGAAGGGCTCGACAAGGTGTTCTTCGTCAACAGCGGATCTGAGGCAACGGAACTCGCACTTCGTACCGCACAGCAGTACTGGCGTATCGCAGGGAAGCCGGAGAAAACGCACGTCCTCGGGCGCGCAATCAGCTATCACGGCATGACGATGGGCGCCTTATCAATGTCGGGCCACAACGCGCGTCGCTCTGATTACGGCAACCTGCTGCATACATTCGCGGTCGCGCCGCCGCCGTACCCTTTCCGATTTCCGCTGGAAGGCACGGATGCTGAAGCGCACGGCGCCATGGTCTGGGATCGCATCATTCGTGAGTACGGGCCGGAGCGCGTTGCAGCAGTGATCGTGGAGCCAGTGGTCGGAGCGGCCGGCGGCGCACTGACGCCACCCATTGGATACCTACACGCTCTGCGGCAGATTTGCGACCGTCATGATGTCCTGCTCATCTCTGACGAAGTAATTACGGGCATGGGGCGCACCGGCCGCTGGTTTGCGTGCGAGCACGATGGGATCTCGCCGGACATGATCGCGACGGGGAAGGGCATGACGTCCGGCTATACCCCGATGGGAGCGGTGCTGTTCCATCGGCGCATTCATGAGGCGTTCCGCGACAACGGCAAGATCGTGCCGTTCGGACACACCTTCAGCGCGAATCCGTTGAGCGCGGCGGTTTGCGATGCGGTCATCCACTATATGCGCGAGAACGACGTGCTCGCCAATGTAGAGAGACGCGGCGCTCAACTCGAAGAGGGGTTGCGTCGATTGTCGGCGCGCTTCCCCTGGATGGCCGACGTTCGTGGGCGCGGCCTCCTCTGGGGCTTCGAGTTCGTCACCGATGCCATTACGAAGGCCGCTCCCGATCCCGCGCGCAATGCGAACACGGAATTCGTTGCGCATTGCTTTGATGCGGGACTCATTGTCTACTCGGCGGGCATCGCCCCGTATAACAACAGCACGCTTCTGGCGCCGCCGCTTGTGATCAGCGAAGAAGAGATGGACGAATTGCTCAAGCGTCTCGAAACCGCACTGACGAGCTTTGGTGCGGCCATGAAATTCTCGGCCTGATTGCTGGATTGGCCGTCGTCGTACCGCGACGGCCTTCTTTCCACGTCCTTCAGGCCGTGATGGTACATCGCGGCGTTCGCTACGGAAAAAGTTCGTGGAACCGCTCTTCAATTTCAAACGCCGCACCGTCCTCAAGGCTGGCCTCGCAGGTTTCGGATCAACGGTAGCGGGGGTGTCATGGGCGCAAGGCGGAGATAGCACCTTGAATCTCGGTGTCATCTCGCAGCAGACTGGAGTCTTTGCATATGCAGGCGACCTCGTTTTGAAGGGGGCGAAGCTCGCCGTGAATGAGCACAATGGAATCGTTGCCGGGAAGAAGATCAACCTCGTCGTGCGCGACGACGAGGGGAAGCCTGCGGTGGGTGTCCGACGGCTCACGGAAGCAGTGACTTCTGACAAAGTGACTTGCTTCGTCGGCAACTTCTCTAGTGCGGTCGGTCTAGCCGAACTCGAAGTCGCACGACAACAGAAAATTCTCCAGTTCGCAGCAGGCGGTTCGGAGGATTTTGCCGGCCAGCGATGCGGTTCCTATACGTTCCAGTGGTCTGCGCATCCTTATACGGCCCTGCGGGCGACGCTCAAATATGTGAAGAAGTCGCTGCCAGAGAAGAAACGCATCTACACGATCACGGCGGACTATGCATTCGGGCAGTCGCTTCTGCACTACGCTCAGGTTACCGCAAAGGAGCTCGGTCTCGAACTGTTGGGCAACGACAACCACCCTTTGGGCGAACGGCAGTTCACGCAGTACTTCACAAAGGCGCTGTCGACGCGTCCCGATATGATCTGTTTTCTAACCGCGGGCGCTGACGCGGTTTCGGCGATCCGCCAGTTCAACAGCTTTGGCGCGAAGAACGTTCAACTCGTGGGTCCGTGGACACTCGAAGTCGAGCAAATGCGCGAACTGTCGCCGGCCATGCGCAGCGGGTTGATTCTTGGCCTAATTGACGAGTGCATCAAATAGTGCGTAGTTGCCTACGCGGCATACCGAACATGCTTCTCCTTGAACAGGTTGCGGATCACGTGAGGCTCCTTTTGCCGACGATGCAGATGACGGCGAACGCCGTCGATCATCTCCGCCTTGCTGGCGGGTCGATTCTTGCCGAGCGCATTGGTCTTCACGTCCTGATTGAGCAGCTCGTCGGGATTGAGCTCAGGGCAATATCCCGGCAATTGAATCAGACGCAGACGTTGAGCATGATCGGCGACGAATCGCCTGACTGCCTTGGACCGATGCACGGGATGGCCGTCGACAATCAGATAGATCTTGTGCGCAGCCTGTTTGAGCATGCGCTTCAGAAATTCGATGAACGTGGCGTTCCTGAACTTGCCCTCGAAGACCATGAAGTTCAATGCTCCTCGGTTGGTGATGGCCGAGATCATATTGCAGCCGAAGCGTTTTCCCGTCGCGCGCACAACTGGCGTTTGCCCCTTGAGTGCGAAGCTCGTGCCGCTGATGTGATCACTACGCAACCCCATTTCGTCACCCCAGTAGATCGTCGCCTTCTCCTGCTTCGCCTCTTTCGCGATCTGCGGATAGCCTTCGTTCAGCCAGCGCGCGATGCTCGCATCGTTTCTCTCATAGGCTCGCCGTACCGGCTTCTGGGCACTCATGCCCCACGCCTTCAGGTATCGACCGACCGTCCACGCAGACACCTTGATGCCATACTCCCGCTCGATGAGCTGCGCCACCGATTCGCGGGTCCACAGGTAGAACGGCAACGCCAGCTGATCCGGCATCCGTTCGATGATCAGCTTGCGGATTCTCACGGCCTGCCGATGATCCAGCCGGCCACTTCCCGGCCGACGCCCACGCTTGCCTGGCCTGAGCGATCTCAAGCCGCCTTCTCGCGAGCGCTTCATCCAGTTGCTTACCGCTCGCAGACTCTCGTTCCCCGACAAAAGAGGTTCTGGCCTGCGGCACTTTCCCGCCGATTCACATCTGACCGACTGGCTAAGGGAAAAAGGCTTCGAGTACGACGTGATCACTGACGAAGATCTCGATGCAGAGGGTGTCGCTGCACTGACGCCATACGACGTAGTGATTACCGGCTCGCACCCGGAATACCATACCCGCCGCACGATTGAGTCAATCATTCAATACAGAGAGGAGGGCGGCTACCTCATTTATATGGGCGCTAATGGATTTTATTGGAAAGTCGCTCGTCCGTTCGATCAGCCGCATATGCTCGAAATCAGAAGAGCGGAAGGCGGCATCCGAGCATGGGCAAGCGAGCCCGGCGAGTATTATCAGCAACTTGACGGAGAATATGGCGGCATGTGGCGGCGTAACGGGATCGTACCGCAACGCACCGGAGGCGTGGGTTTCGCTGTGCAGGGGGCCTATGAAGGCTGCGGATATCGCCGAACTCCCGAGTCGTACGACGAGGACGTGAGCTGGCTCTTCGAGGGTGTCACGGGCGAGAAGTTCGGCAACTTCGGTCTCTCCGGCGGCGGAGTGGCGGGCTTCGAGCTCGATCAGGTGGACGCCAACCTGGGTACACCTGGTTACGTCAGAGTGGTGGCCGTATCGGAAGGGCATGGCGCGAGCTTCCGGACAGTGCCTGAGGAGATACTCACGTGGACTATTTCAGCAGGCGAGCTTCCGCGAGAGCACAATGGCATCTGCGCGCACATGGTGGTAGGCGAGGCGCCTGCGGGGGGAGGCTTGTTCGCGGTAGGCTCCATTACGTTCGTAGGGAGCTTGTCTCACTCCGATTATAATAACGACGTCTCGCGGATTGTTGAGAACTGTCTTAGACGTTTCCTCAAGAATCGTCAGAGCAAAAAAATTCCAACCTCCTTACAAGATAGGCGGAAGTGAAGAGAAAGGCCCCAACACAAAAGGATGTCGCGAAGTTCGCCGGAGTTTCACAAGCTGCCGTTTCGCGTTTTATCTCCGGCAATGGTGCTATATCTAACGAAGCTCGAGAGAAAATCTTGAAGGTCATCGAGCTGATGGATTACGAACCCGATCCGGTAGCTCGTGGTCTGAGCAGCGGACGATTCGACGTGGTGGCAATCGTTATGACTGACATCACGAATCCGTGGTATCCACCCGTCTTGGATCTCATTACTCGGGAACTGCGTAAGCTTGGCCTGCAGGCGTTGTTGTTCAATGCATCGGCTCCTGAGACCGTCGACGACGTCATGCCTCTGGTGCTGCAGTACCGTGTGCGTGGGGTGATTATCACGACGGCTTCATTGCAGTCGTCCGGCGCAGACCTGTGTGTCAAGCGAGGGGTGCCGGTCGTGATGTTCAACCGCTATTCACAGGTCGGGGCGGGTCATTCCGTTTCGACCGACAACGTTGGGGGGGGGCGTATCGCGGCGGATTGTCTGTTAGCGTCTGGTAGCCGCAAGCCCGCATTCATTGGCGGGAATCCGGCTGTGTCAACAAACAGGGACAGACGTAGCGGCTTCTTCAGCCGTCTTGCTGAACGAGATATGCTAGCTCCGCCATCGCTCGACAAGGAATATACCTACGCATGGGGCTACGAGGCCGCGCAACTGCTTCTTGCGCGTCATCCCGACATCGACGCGTTTTGTTGTGCCGACGATGAGATTGCAGCGGGAGCCATCGACGGCATTCGTTTCGGACTAGGTCTACGCGTGCCCGAGGACGTACGTATCTTCGGCTTCGACGATCATCCGGTCGCGCGACAGGCAGCTTACGAAATTACGACGATACGTCAGCCCGTCGCGCAGATGATCGCCGCCGCTCTGGAACTGCTTACGAAGGAAGGCAGCTCGGATGAGCGAAGGTTGATCCCTGGCGAGCTCGTGATACGCAGTTCCACGCCATCAAACACAGGATGATAAAGCATGCTTGCCGAACTTGAAGATCTATCCAGACTGCAGCAAAGCTTGGCCATAATTGTCCCGCCCAATTCGCGACGGGTGTCGCCCACGGCCTAGGCGCTGGGAGCGCAGCATCGCACGCGGCATTCGGGGCACGCGTACACATCGTGAGCCGGAATCGCGCAGAACTCGACGAAGTGGTCGGAGCCGTAAGAGCTAACGGTACAGCAGCCGTTGCACACTGTAGTGATGTCACTGACCGTGACGCCGCCAACTGCGCGCTCGAAAACATCGATGACTGGATATACACCGCCTAGCAGCCCGCAGCCAGAAAGATGATGGCCACCGTGGCGGTGCAATCGTCAATATGTCTTCGCAGATGGGGCATATGGGGCGGAACGTCGCGCGGTGTGTTGCATGATTAAGCATGCCGTGGAAGTTTTAACCAAGCGCACGGCGATCGAGCTTGCAAACAGCGGGACTGGGGTGAACGCCGTATCACGCATTTTAATCGAGGTGCCACTGACCCAGAAATCCTTTGAGATCAGTGATTTTCACGAGTGGTAATGCGCCGACTGTCCATGGGACGTCTATTGCCCGCGAGCGATGCCGCGGCCGAAGTCTGCTAGCTGGTTCCCCTGCGGCGGCGATGGTGATGCGGATCGACGGTGGTCGGAGGGGGGAATAAGCCCATCTCTTTTAGCAAAAATCGGGATTTCTAAATGGTACACGATCTTTCGGACGCGCAGACTCAGCTCGAACGGGAAGACAGCTATTTTCAGACGGTCGAGGAGCTGTGCGACATAGCGCGCCAGGTCTTTGCGCGGCATGATTTCGCAATTGTAGGAGTCTCAAAGAAGGCTGACAGGTCACCTGTCACGATTGTTGATCAGCAGGTCGAGATCGCGCTGCGTGAGCACCTAGCACGCAAGCATCCCGGAGACAGCATTCGTGGCGAGGAATTTGGCGTGGACGACGAGACAAAAGCGGGGACGCGAGCTCGATGGATCCTCGATCCACTCGATGGGACGCGAGCCTACGCGACTGGTAGTCCGATGTGGGGTACCTTAATCGGCGTGCTGTGGGATGGCGAGCCATGGCTAGGGGCGATCGACTTGCCTGCGATGAACCGACGAATGATCGCAGGGCAGGTAAGAGCCTATTGCTCGTACGCCGAAATGAAAACGAGCGGGTGCACAGCCGTCGATGAAGCGCGCTTGTGCACGACGATGCCCGACAAATTTACTGAAGCTCAGCGAACGAGCTATCGCAAGCTCGCCGATGCGGTGTCTGTCTACAGGTATAGCGGTGACTGCGCGAATTATGCTGGATTGGTAGCAGGCCATTGTGATCTTGTCGTTGAATCGGGGTTGTCTCCGCATGATTACCTGCCGATGGTGCCGCTGATCGAGCGCGCTGGCGGAATCATTACAGATTGGGATGGCCGCCCGTTATCAGAGTCTTCCGCAGGCCATGTACTTGCAGGGGCTACTCCGCAATTGCACGCATTAGCTAAACAAATTCTTCTTGGGAATTCGTCATGCTGAGCTCAATAGGCCCGGTTAAGAAAAGCCACGATGTTGCAGCAGACGAGTGTGCAGGCTAGTTTGAGGAATGCCTCGTGAATGTCAGATCGGCGGTCGAAGCGAATGCGAACACGACGGAAACTATCGAGCCACGAATGAGTCGGTCGACATCCACCGGAATTTGTCAAGGCCGCTGCAGTATTCAGTACAGCGCCTAGCGATGACCGGTCTGATGCCGCGCTTGCGAAGCGGTTACCGTAGCGCCTCTGATAAAAAAGTCCGACATCGTCCGCGAGCACTTTGAGCATGCATCGGAGGTGGCTCCCGTCATTCCTGTCAGCAAGCTCATAGATATTACAACATTGAAAAGAGAGGCTTTTCAGCGGATCGCTGACCGCGATAAATCCTGCAGCAAGCCTTTCTCCACGATGTACAGTCTGATTGGGACAGCTCAACGGGATCAACCCGCGCGCCTACCTCGAATATGTCGTGGCCCATATCGCTGATCATCCCATCAACCGTATCGACGAACCGCTGCGCGCGGGTTAGGGCGCGGCCGACATCATGAGTTTGATCCGCTCGCCTATCTGAAAAGACGTCCTGACATGCTTGCCGACCCACAAAGCCAGCGACATCGCCGCGCTGCTACCGCATCGCAGGCGACCTCCCTCGACCACCGTCTAAACTCGCTCATCAAGACGTGTTCGCCGGCTTGCAATTACCCACTTCGGTTCAGCGCGAGTTCGTATCCCAGTTGAATGTCAGTGAGACGCTGCATGCCACGCCACATGACGGTATTGCCTGGAGGTGGATCGCTGGCTTGGGCAAGATAGCCAACGAGTCGTGCGACCTTGATTAGATTTCGCAAGAGCGGCGGCGCTTGCGCCGCGGCCGGCAAGTCCGGGACCAGGCGTTCGAGCAGATCCATTTCGGTTGACGTGAAGGCTACCTCGGCTGGAGCTTGCGGCGCGCATCGGCTAATCATCGTCAGCCAGAATATGCGCCAACTCAGGATGCACAACACGGAGATAAGGTTCGCAAGTCGATCGGCGGTGCGCAGCTTCGAGTCCTCGGCCTTACATCCCGATTTGAGGATCTTGTGGAAGGTTTCGATCTTCCAACGCATGGCATACCAGTCGAGCTTCTCGATTGCTTCTGCACGCGATTGGACCGGGAGATTGGTCAGCAGCTTCCACTCGATGCCGGCACGCCCGGGCGGTACATCGCGCTCTTGGGCATGGATCACCGTAAGCTGCAGAGCCGGGTAACGGCTTTGCTTGCCAATGGGCGGCAACACTGTCATGCGCTGGTAACGAAGCTCAAGGGTTACAGTCATCGGATGTCCCTTCGCGTCGCGGATCTCGACACGATGCAGTCCTTTAACTTTAACCTGCTCCATTTTGTCTGCGATGGTGTGCTGGCCATCTCCGGCGAGCCGGTCAACGCAGGTCCGCACGAGAAAGAAGGTGCTCAGATCGTGCGCCGTGCAAAACAGTTCATAAATGTCGCTTTCCCGATCGCCGACGTGAATGCAACGCACTGGGTCGTCAAGCAGTGTAGCTGTCTGGCGATGTTCTCAAGCCAGCGATAACTTTCCTTTTCCTCAATTGGTACGCGCGTCGGATTGACGTGGCGCTTGAGCGCCGTAGTACCCTTGACGCTTGATTTGCGTGTCGTGCACGGGGTGCTCGCCGGCTACGTCAGCATAGGCGAACCGGCTGCCCGCGACGAAGTCCACGGCAATCGTGAGCTGGCGTTTGCCGGTATCAAAGTCGACGCTTTGTACATACCATGGGGCCATGATTCCCAGGGCGGCTTCAAACAGTTGGTTCGTCATCGTTCGTTTCGTCTTGCGTGGCTGGTTGCAGCATTCTGCCGCAACCAGCCACGACTCAGCTTATCGAATCAGTGCGCCTCAAGGGTTCGCTGCGCCGGGCTTACGCCCGCCCTTGACCCGCCAAACCACCCACTGAGAATTCAAAAGAGGCTGATTTGATTCAACGTAAGCGCCTTGCGGAGGCCGTTGCTGATTTTCGCGCGCGCGTGGCCGATGATGTGGCCTACGTGTAAATGGCACGTGGATGTGCAGGAACCACACTGATTCAGAGAGATGAACCGGTAGGCTTTGATAGACCGCCGAGATGTTCGACGATCCGCCAAGGTAAGAGTTCGTCAATGCGGTTGACGGGGTGATTGTCAAACGCAATCTCAAGTTGATACAGCTTCAGACGCAAACGCAATTTGAATTTGATACACCCGGTCCTACGGCTATTGGCTCTGTGTTGCCTCCTTCGAATTGCGTTTGCGTTTGACGTCATCCGCGTCGTTTAAGTGCGGCGGCGGAATGCGGTTGATCATGCCGGCCTGACGTTTTTCCTTGAGCCGGTACGAGTCGCCAGAGATCGGTACGACGTGTGCGTGATGAAGCAGCCGATCGAGGAGTGCCGCCGTGAGCGTTGCATCGTCGGCGAAGGTCTGGTCCCATTGGCCGAACGGCAGATTGCTGGTCAGAATGAGACTGCCTGTTTCGTAGCGTTTGGCGACCACCTGGAAGAGCAGGTTCGCCTGCTCCCGGTCCATCGGCAGGTACCCCATCTCATCAATTATCAGTAGCTTGTAGGGCTTCGTGATCCGCTTGATGGTTTCCTCGAGCTGGTTACGCCGCAACGCTGTCGTCAATTGCATAAGAACGTCGGCGGCAGTGATGAATCGGGTACGAAACCCAGCCTGCGTTGCACGATATCCGAGTGCGACAGCGAGATGAGTTTTGCCCACGCCACTGGGCCCGAGCAGCACGACATTCTCCGCGCGCTCGACAAAGGCAAGGCTGCCGAGTTCGAGAACCAGTGCTTTGGGTACGCCGAGCGCGAACTCGAAGTCGAATTCATCGAGCGTCTTGATCGCCGGGAAGCCAGCCAGACGCGTCAGCATCCGCCGCATTCGCTCCGCGCGTGCCATCGCTTCATCTTTCAACGCCTGTTCGAGGAAGTCGAGATAGCCGAGCTCGCGTTTCGCCGCCATCTGGCCCAGATGTGCAATCTGTGTCGGCAAGTGCAGCAGGTTGAGCTGCTTGCACAGCACGTTCAGCCGTTCGAGCTGCGGCGTCATGCATTCACCTCCTGGGTGCGGCTGAATGCATCGTAGACCGACAACGGGTGCTGCAACGGCTTATTCCACTCCGATGTCGCGTACCGCGACGCCGGTTTCGGTTGCTGATGCGGTGTCGCTCCGGTTCTAACCGAACGTCCCACGTATGGTGCCGGCAGTGGCAGAAGATGTGGCCGCTCTTCGAGCAACACTTCGGCAGGTACACGTTTGGTCGTACCGTGCACACGGACGTTGGCGACGTCGCGCAGCCACAGCCTGATGCGCTCGTTGCAGAGGCCGCAGTCCGCTGTCAGCCCTGCCTGTTTGAGCATCGAAACCAACGGGACCCAGAAGCTGTAGCGCAAATATCCGTTCATACGCTCGACCTTGCCCTTCGTCTTCGCGCGGTATGGCTTGCAGACGCGAGGCACGAACCCATGGTGTTTGGCGAAGTCAGCGAACCCCGGATGATATCGGTGCTGTTTCTTGCCGTACGCATCACGCTTCAGGATCACTGTCTTCATGTTGTCGTACACGATCTCTCTGGTGACGCCGCCAAATGCCTCGAATGCCCGTACGTGACACGCCAGCAGCGTTTCGATACGCATGTCGGTGACAAACTCCGCGTAGCTGACGCGGCTGTAGCCCAACGTCGCAACGAACGCCGCGAGCATGCCAAGCTTGTGCCCCGGCTTGCGAAACTCGATCCAGTCCATCTGCATCTGATGGCCCGGCTCTGTCTCGAACCGGACCACTGGATCGGGGCGTGCAGCGGGTCGAAGCTTCTGCAGATAGTCCTGCACGCGGCGTAATCCTCCCGTGTAACCTCGCTCCTCAATCTCGCGCTTGAGCACCGTCGCCGGAATCCAGTCTGGCTTCGCTGCTTCGACGCGTGCCTGTAGATATGTCTTGAACGGCGCGAGTTTGCCGGCCACGGGTTGACGGGCCTTGCGTTGCGGCGGTCCCGATGCCAGATACTTCCGGACCGTGTTGACTGCCATGCCGGTCTCGACCGCGATGTCCCGGAGGCTGTTTCCCTGGCGACGCAGAATCTCGATTTCCATGTACTCCTCGTAGCTGATCACGGGCCGCCCAAATGGAGCAACCCTACAACGAGGTGTATCAATTCCTAACTGCGCTGCTGTATCAATTTACAACTGCGCGCGACATGATCGGCGATTCGTGTCAGGACATGGGTCAAGTAAGCACGCGGATCGATACCGTTGAGTTTGCAGCTTCCGATCAGCGAATACATCGCTGCGGCCCGCTCGCCCCCGCTATCGGAGCCTGCGAAGAGGAAATTCTTTCGACCCAGGCTCACACAACGCAGCGCGTTTTCCGCGATGTTGTTATCTATTTCGACGGCACCATCGTCGCAGTACAGCATGAGCGCATCCCACTGGTTCAGGGAGTAGTTGATGGCCTTGGCCGTATCCGACTTTGCCGACAGCGTCTTGAGTTTTTCCCGCAGCCACGTGCCGTAGCGCTCAAGCAGCGGCTTTGCCTTCTCTTGTCGCACACGCAATCGCTCGTCCGGCGGTTTGCCGCGAATGTCCGCCTCTATGCCATAGAGCTCACCGATGTATCTGAGCGCCTCAGTGGTCGTCTCCGATGGCGTGCGCACGTGAATGTCATAGAGCTTGCGACGTGCGTGCGCGTGGCACCCGGCTTCGCGAATCGAGCCGTCGCGAAACAGCTCGTTGAAACCAGAATATGCATCGGCCTGCAGGATCTAGAGAGATGGTATGAACGCCGCCCTCTCTTCACAGAAATCTGAGGCTGCAGCAGGAGTGACATCGAAGATGTTGGGTCCCTCCAGAACCAGACGGCATCAATGTGCCAGAGTGGAAGTGTTGCGACCACTGAGGAACGGAGGGACCATCATGAATACTACGACGTTCGGGCTCGACATTGCAAAGCGGACTTTCCAGCTGAATATTCCACGGCAAAACGAACGCGGATTCCACGCGAAAGCGAACACGGATTCCACGGCAAAGCGAACGCCGATTCCACGGCAAAACGAACAGGGTTTCCACGGGAAAGCGAACAGTAAGGC
Organism: Paraburkholderia phymatum STM815; assembly: GCF_000020045.1. Taxonomy (GTDB): domain Bacteria; phylum Pseudomonadota; class Gammaproteobacteria; order Burkholderiales; family Burkholderiaceae; genus Paraburkholderia; species Paraburkholderia phymatum. The sequence goes on from NC_010627.1 coordinate 438,930, forward strand.
GCTGTCGCAGCGACGCGGGTCAACGGTGGCATCCTCGGCATTTTTTGTCGGGGTGCCGATTGGCAAATACCAGGTTGACCATGCGCAAGATTCGAGAAGTACTGCGGCTGCATTTCGAGTGCGACCGCAGCCATCGCGAGATCGCCCAGGCGATGGGCACCTCGACTTCGACGGTGTGGCAGTATCTGCGCCGCGCAAGGCTGGCGGGGCTGAGCTGGCCGTTGCCGGCAGAGCTGCAGACTGACGACGTCGCCCTTGAAGCACGTCTTTATCCGCCGCCCACGCAGCGCGAGCCGCCATGCGGCATGCCGCATTGGCCAACGGTGCATCGCGAGATCGGCAAGCCGGGCGTGACGCTCGATCTGCTGTGGCAGGAATACAGGGCGCAGCACCCTGACGGCTATGGTTATAGCTGGTTCTGCAAGGCTTATCAGGAATGGGCACAACGACTGCCGGTGACGCTGCGACAGACCCATGTGCCGGGCCAGAAGCTGTTCGTCGACTACAGCGGCAAGAAGCTCGGCATTGTCAATCCCGACACCGGTGAGATCCGCGAGGCGGAGTTGTTCGTCGCGGCGCTGGGCGTTTCGGGCTATACGTTTGCCGAGCTCACATGGACGCAACAGTTGCCTGACTGGATTGGCTCGCACGTGCGCGCCTTCGCATTTTATGACGGATTATGCGAGGTCCTGGTACCCGACAACCTTCGCTCGGGCGTGAGCAAAGCGAACTTCTACGAGCCGGAGATCAACCCGACTTACCAGGAGATGGCATCGTATTATTCCGTGGCCGTCATCCCTGCGCGTGCGAGAAAGCCCCGCGATAAGGCATACGCTTCATACTGCACCTTGTGCGGTTGGTGGAACAGCGATAAACGTCGGTTGAGTCGAACTGTAGCGACCCCCTTGGCCTTTGACCAGGACGACGTCGCCGACGGGCTCATAGAGACAGCGATGCAGATTTCCGTAGCGATGCTGACGCAACAGCCCGCGCCGGGCCCATAGGTGGATGCTAGTCGGACAGACCCCGAGTTGTGCGGCGAGTTCGTTGGCTGTCACCATGCCGCGTTCGCGCAGGCGCTCAAACCGGCTCTTGAGCCGGTAGGCGGTGCGTACGAGGTAGACCTTCTTGTGCGTGAACGTTTCGCCTTTCCAGTTTGTATAGCCGAGCGCATTAAGCTGTTCTGCGACTTGTCGGTCCGAGCCGGTTTCGAGAAGTTCGTCGATCTTCGCAACGACTTCCGGTAGCGTCTTTCGAATCAGTGCGATAGGCTTGGGCTTATCGATCTCCAATGAGGTAGTTCGGCCGCCGCGAAAACGTACATGGATTGCGACGCGTTCGGATTTGACCAGGGTGACGTCTTCGATGAGCAAAGCGACCATGCGCTTGCGCTCGAGCGGCACGACTCGCTGATCATTCCAAACACGAGGGAAGTCCTCGGCGAGCGACTGAATCTTGGTTCGCGCATCGCTGCTTAACAGCTTATGATCGGCCTTCTGGAGTCGTTCGTTCTCCTGTTGCAAGCCGTCCAGCACACGTAGACGTTCGTTCCAGTCCGCTTCGAGCGTGTCAGCGACAAGCCGGTTGGTCGGATCGACACTCATATATCGACGACGCGCGAGCTCGGCATCGTAGCGAGCTCGGGCCAGTTGGTTCTGACGTTGATCGGCGGCCTGTTTGACGCGCCCGGATATCTCGTCTTCTACAGCTAGCGCGACCTCGAGAGCAGCCGGTGCGACACTCTCTAATAGAAGCGAGCCTATCGTGTCATCGATGGCACTTCCACGAACCGATTGGCAGGGTTTGCTGGCACGGCGCACTGGGTTCTCCGTGCACATATAGTAGGGTTCGAGTTTATTACCGACGACCTGATACCGTACACGCATGCGTGCGCCACACAATCCGCACACGACGCGCCCCTGCAGGAGCCCAACGCCCTCACGTGGCATGCTGCCTCGTCGATCGCGCCCGAATCCCGTTAAATTCTGCTTAAGCGTCGCCTGGTTGCGTTCGAACTCGTCCCAATCAATAAAGCCGGGATGCGCATTCTGGATTAACACCTGCCAGTTCTCGCGGTCAACCTTAAGTCCGAAGGATTTGCGTCCCTGACGATATGCTCCGCGTGTGCGACCGTATACGAAGGCACCGGCATAACGGGTAATGCCGTTCAGTTAAGCACTGAACGGCATTTTTGTTTTTGTTCCGGGAAGATGTTGTAAACGACGCGCCGAGCTGTTAACTTTTCGGCGCGATGCTCTCCAGTCACCTGACCTTCCTGCTCGATGCGCAACAGCCGGCCGACCTCAGCCGGCTGGCTGAGCATCTGCCCTACGAATGGATCGAACGGGCGGTGCAGGCTACGGGGGCGGCGAGTATTCGGCGCCGGCGCTTGCCTGCTGAGCAGGTGGTCTGGCTGGTAATCGCGCTGGCGATGTACCGTCACTGGTCGATTAGCGAGGTGCTCGACAGTCTCGATCTGGCCTTGCCCAACGAAGCCGCGCCATTTGTCAGCAAGAGTGCGGTGGTGCAGGCACGCCAACGCATCGGCGAGGCACCGATGGCCTGGCTGTTTGAGCAGACGGCGCGGGCGTGGACGACTCAGGACGCGGCTCACCATGCGTTCAAGGGGTTAAGTCTGTGGGCGATGGACGGCACCACGCTGCGCACGCCCGACAGTGCGGCCAACCGTGAGCACTTTGGCGCGCAGGGCTATGCGAGTGGCAAGGTGGCCAGCTATCCACAGGTGCGTGCGGTAACGCTGACTGCGATCCCGACGCATCTGGTGGCCGACATCAACTTTGGCTGCTACGACACCAACGAAATGGTGTACGCCAAGAGCCTGCTGCCGCAGATACCAGACGATTCGCTGACGGTGTTCGACAAGGGCTTTCTGGCCGCCGAGATCCTGTGCGGCCTGACGATGAACGGACGTAATCGCCACTTTCTGATTCCCGCCAAGTCCAATACCTGCTGGGAAGTGATCGCCGGTACGGCAGACGATGCAATGGTGCGCATGCGCGTCTCGCAGCAGGCGCGCAAGAAGTGTCCGGCCTTGCCCGAATTCTGGAATGCGCGAGCGATCCGGGCCATCGACGCGCGCGGACGCGAACGCGTGCTGTTGACTTCGCTCGGGGATCGCCGACGCTTTAAACCCGCCGATATCGTTGCTTGCTACGAGCGCCGCTGGCGAATCGAAACCAGTTACGGGGAGCTCAAGCAATCGATGCTGGGTTCAGAGTTGACCTTGCGCAGTCGTACCGTCGAAGGGGTTTATCAGGAGATCTGGGGCGCGTTGATCGCCTACAACCTGATCCGCCGTGAGATCGCCAGCGCCGCATGGGAAGCGAAACTCGCGCCGACCGATATCAGCTTCGTGCGAGCGCTCCATACGATCCAGCACGAAATGATGTGGGCCGCCCTCACGCCGGCCTACGCAAAATTGCCTGCATGCCTTCAGCGTCTGCGGGACCGGCTCAAGTCTCTTCCCAATGAAAAGCGACCCGGCCGAGCATGCGACCGGGTCGTCAAATCCCGCCCCAAACGTTACACCGTTCGATACCTTAACAAGGACATTAACTGAACGGCATTACCGGCATAACGGGGGTTGTGCAATATCTGAATAACGCGACAGTGCTCCAATGGCCCCCAAATCAGATCTCCCTTGCCAATCCCCCGGCGGATGCGACGCGGAAACAGCCAGCCTTCCTGGCGAAATCGCTTGACCGTGGCTGTAGCTGACGCAGCCTGTCGAAACGTATCGAATAGCAACTGCAGCGCGCCCCTGACCTGTTGATCAGGATCGAGAACCACTGAGCCGTTCGGGTGATAAACAAGCCCTATGGGTAACGGCACTTCCAGTTCGCCCCGGCGTGCCTTGTTCTTGATGCCACCTTGTAGCCGGCCTTTGAGAACATGAAGCTCGGCCTCGCTCATGGCGCCCTTTAAGCCCAGTAAAAGGCGGTCGTTAAATTGACCAGGATCGTAAATTCCATCTTCGTCGCAAATCAAAGTTTGCGTGAGCGATGCGAGTTCGATCAGGCGATGCCAGTCTGCGTTATTGCGCGCAAGACGCGATACTTCCAATCCCAGCACGATGCCGGCGTGACCATTGGCGACCTCGGCGACAAGGTGCTGAAAGCCATCTCGCCCCTGGGTGCTGGAACCGGACATACCGAGATCGTTATCGACGACGTGAATACGTTCGATCGGCCATCCGAGCGAAACGGCACGATCGCGCAGCGCATATTGCCGTTTCGTACTCTCGGTATTCTCGAATACCTGGCGAAGTGACGACTGTCGAACGTAGAGGAACGCATCACGCCGCAGATGTTCAGCGGTGACCTTCAGAGCGGAGTTAGTAGACATGGGCAAGCTCCTCGTGGGTGCGCAGTACGAGGTTGGCGAGCACGCGAACAAGCGCGCCGTTATCCCGCACTGAGTTGGAAGCAGGCACGGTTGGAGTGGGAGCCTCGATGCGCGAAGCGTCCGGGCGTTGGATCGCCAGCCCGTGCAACAGGCCATGAAAGCGTATGGCCGCGTGGCCTTCTGAGTTAGGACCTGTGTCGAGCAGGTCGGCCCGTAGCGCTTCGTAACGAGCAAGCGCTGACGATGGCAGACGGAATTGCGGCGAATCGTCTACGGTTTTTTTTTGCGTGCTAACGCACGTTCGATACTGCGTGGGTGGATCGAAAGCTCCAGCCAGGTTTCGATCTCCTGCGCAAGCGCGCGAGCGCGAAGGCTGCCGTCTTGCTGTAGACGCTCCTCGATGAACGCCATGACCACCGAGTTGAGTTTGTGCGCGCCTTTGGGCCCACGCTGTTTCGGAAGCAACCCTGGCAGCCCCTCGCTCGCGAAGGCGCTCTCCGCTTGATAGAAGGTCGGCCTGGACATTCCGAACAGGGCGGCCGCCTCGGCCTTGGAAGCGCCATCGACCCGAACATGACGCAACATCTCGTACTTGACCTGAACAAGGTCGTCGGGGTCGAAGAAATCGCCCGATCGAAACCATGGCGCCCGTATTCGGTCGGGATGAGGATTGAGAGCACCAAGTTCGCGTAGTCGATCGCGCTTTGACGGTGGCTTGGTCATTACATGATCTCTCGTTGACGAAACGAAAACTAAAATACGCCGCTTTGTTCGAATTGTCAAAAATCTCAGTGATCTGGTGTACGCTATACGATGCGGTCATTTCCCCGTAAAAATTGAGGCAGTGTTGATGAGTCAGAACCAAGAACATCTCTATATCGGCATATTTCTTCTTACGTAAGCGGCGAAATTTATTTGACATCACGCGCTCCCAACAAATCGTCGACGAGCGCACGTAATCGAAGCAGGTCGTCAGTCCTAAACCAGGAATGTCCACCGGAGGCCTGCGCGAACAGATCTGGCTCCGGGACATCGGTCCAGGATGCCAGCACCGAGCACAGACGCTTGTGTGCGTCGTAATACATCACGCGATCTTCACCCCAGTTCTGCTTACGACTCACCAGGACAAAGTGATTTCCACGTGCTGGGTGGAATGGGTGGGTAATCTCGAAGGACGCGCCTTTGACTACGTGACGTTCCTCATGACAGACAGTTGCTGACTTGCGAGAAAGCGAAAGCTGAGCTCTCGGTGCTCCTGGCGCAGAGATGGATTCTTGCCAAGCTGCGCAACCAGCGCTTCTTCAGTCTGTACACGGCCAACCGCGCCGTCGCTGCATTGCTTGTGGAGCTGAACAACCGGCCGTTCAAGAAACTGCCGGGCAGTCGTCGCAGCGCGTTCGAGGAGTTCGACCGTCCGGCGCTGCGGCCGTTGCCTGCGAAGCCCTACCAGTACGCGGAATGGATCACGGCCCGCGTCGGTCCGGACTATCACGTCGAAGTGGACCAGCACTACTACTCGGTGTCGTACCGGTACGCGCGCGAACAGGTCAATGTACGCGTCACGGCCAACACCGTCGAAATCTTCCATCGCGGTCAGCGCATTGCCGCCCATGGCAAGAGCGCACGCCGTCGCTTCCATACGACCATCGACGCGCACATGCCGCCTGAACATCAGGCGGTCGTCAAGGGCTGCGATCCGCAACGGCTGCGCAACTGGGCCGCCGACATCGGCCCGCACACCGCCGCCGTCATCGACCACCTGCTGGACGCGCGCAAGCATCCACAGCAGGCATACCGCGCCTGCCTGGGCGTACTGCGGATGGGCAAGGACTACGGACGTGGCCGGCTTGAGGCCGCCTGCCGTCGCGCCATCGATCTGAAAGCGCCGAACTACAAGTTCATTGCCTCGACGCTCAAGAATGGTCTGGACAGGCAGCCCGAAAAGGCTTCTGTCCAGGCCGACCTTCCTCTCGTGCACGCCAACGTGCGCGGTCCTTCTTACTATCACTGAGATCAAACGGAGTTCTTATGCTTCACCATCCGACCGTCGATAAACTGTATGCGCTTCGTCTGGGCGGCATGGCTGCCGCCCTTGCCGAACAGCAGGCCCAAGAGGGCATCGACCGGCTATGCTTCGAGGAGCGTCTCGGACTACTCGTCGAGCGCGAAGCGAGCGAACGGGAGTCGCGACAGACAACCGCGCGTCTTCGCCGCGCAAAACTAAAGTTCGCTGACGCATCTCCCGAGGATATCGACTATCGCACGGTCCGCGGCCTTGATCGCGCGCTCACCGCCCGTCTGCTGACCTGTGAATGGGTTCGGCGGCAGCAGAATCTGATCCTCATTGCGCCGACCGGGCTCGGGAAAAGCTGGTTAGCTTGCGCCTTCGCCGTTCAGGCGTGCCGGCAGGGCTTCTCAGTCGCGTATCTGCGCATGCCCAAGCTCAGCGAGGAACTGGCCCTGGTGCACGGCAGTGGCGGCTACACGCGCTGGCTCGCGCAACTCGCGAAGACGGACATCGTGATCCTCGACGATCTCGCGATGACGCCGCTGAGCGCCTCCGCGCGACGTGACCTGCTCGAAGTCCTCGACGATCGCCACGGCAACCGTTCTACGATGGCGACATCGCAGTTGCCGGTCGACAACTGGCATGCCGCGATAGGCGAACCGACTGTCGCGGATGCGATCCTCGACAGGCTTGTACACAACGCCCATCGCCTTACGCTCGACGGTGAATCGATGCGCAAGACGCGAAGCTCGTTGACTGCAACGACTGAGTCCGAGTAAAAAGGCAAAGCTCCCGCGTCGCTGCGTCCTGTTTGTTCGCGATGGTGTGGAATCCGTGTTCGCTTTGCCGTGGAATCGGCGTTCGCTTTGGTGTGGTTTGGCTGTTCGTTTTGCGTGGAATACGCAGGCTGGCGTGTATATTGAATTCTTAGCTTCGTTCCTGTCGTCATACTTCTTTTCGTCTGCGACCCGGTCGGTTCGCCGTTGGCTGCACCTGCTGTATCCGGTGTCGGTTTTCTCGCGCGCCCCGTTGGTGCTGCCGTGCTGGCTGCATCGCGGATCGTGTCAGCCACAAACTCGTTGTGATGGTCTCGATGTCCGCGATGGCGCTGTCGTCGTTGCTCATTGCGATCTTGCCCAACTATGAAAATATCAAAATATCGGCATCGCCGCGGTGATGAGTTCGCACGCAAGTTCCCGGATGGCATCGAGCAAAGTCATAGAAGAGGAAACGATTTGAACTTCTTGTACCTGGAGACATTCGCCGCGGTAGTGGGACATCGACATTTCACACGCGCTGGCGCCGCGCTTAATATCTCTCGTGGCGCGGCTTCGCGCCGCGTCAAGGTCCTCGAGGAGACCTTGGGCGCACTTCTCGTCAGTCGCGAACCGCCACTTACGCCGACTGGTGCTCGGAAGATGATTCCCAGAATCCGTACGTTCCAACATACTTCCCGCCCGCGTTTCGCGACGTAAGCCCGACTGGCTGGTTCGGCAAGAGGCGCCGGCGTATCAAGGGTTGCTTGACGAAGTTTATGCGGCACTTCACGCTGACAGCCGAAGGCTGGCGATGATGGGCGCGAGAGCGATTATTGACAAGGCAATTGGCAGGAGAATAGGTGACAAAGGCAACTTCGCCAAAGGGCTTGACGAATTGCAGAAAGCCAACTTACTGAGCCAGCAGGAGCGACCAATAATCGAGGCAGCTTTTGACGCAGGATCGGCTGCCATGCACCGCGGCCATCAGCCTTCGGCGGACTCGCTCAATACTACTATCGATATCGTTGAGCGAGTCATCCACGCTGAAATCCTCGAAGAGAAGGCCAAGGAATTGGTGGCGGCTACGCCAAAGCGCGCGCCTCGGGCGGCGAACTCCGCGACCGAGAAACGAGATACGGCAGGCTAGGTAACCAGTCTCCAAGTTAAACAGGAGGGAAGGTATGCAAGAAGGAACTGTTGTTATCGTAAATCAGAGGCGCGGTATGTTTGTCGTGCAGATCGACGAAGGAGATTTTGCCGTTTTCGAATTGCTCGCGGGAACCGACGTCGCCATTGGCGATAGAGTTGCAGGTGACCTCGAAGCATTGGGACATGAGGAACTGCGGCATGTCGGTCAACGTCGCCGCTTCGCGGCGTATGGCCAAAGCGGGCCTAGCAGCTTGGTAGTATGCAAGCGGCTCGTCGGAGACTGACCGGAAAAGGCGTTAACGACGCTACAACTGGAGGTTGCCATGAAGCGCGTGAAGCGGTTGGCGGAATACGGCCACTGGAAGATCAAGGCATCGCCGATCATTCTCGCGAATCAGCGGCTTTTCCAGGCTGGTGCAGTTATCGAACATGTTGACGGTATGCGCTTCGTGTTTTCGGATCTAGGCAATCGGGTCTACCGATGGCAAGCCATATGAGCGCACATACAGAATGCGGAACGGATATGCTGCGCGACGTCTCGGGTTTGCTGTGGTCGTACTATCAGCTCATCGGTGCTCAGAAGCCGTCTCTGCGGCTCGAGATAGAGGGGCTTGGTTACTCCTTGTCGGTATTGAATGACGGTATTGGCTTCGGGCAGCGTCTGGTCGGCGGCGATACCGTCACGTACGCCGTGTACGAGCTTCGAATCTGGCGATGCGTGTGAGGGAGCAAGATGTTTTGGTCGATGGGTCGACGTCCCTGAACGACTTCAGACAAAGGGGCCGGGCCGGAGAAATTTCGCAGTGCCATAACGGCCCGCATAATGTAAGGCCCCAGACGAACACATAGGGCGGTACGCTCTACGGTATCATACTTACACGGATCGTCCCAATCGCCCGCGGTTGCTGGTTTCGCAGGCCCGATAGAGAATCGAGTGGGGATATTGCGCTCGTGCAGAATGCGTCGGTACTTGTCGTGGTCGTAACCTCGATAGCATAGAGGCGTCCAGGGCGGGTCAGAGGCCGCCCACGCATTCCGCCAACCGGCACGATGGCCTCAATCAGCGGAACGACTTGCGTGACGTCTTTACGATTTGCGCAGTCAGAATCGCTGCGATTGGCGTTCCATGGGCGTCGGTGCGAGGGGGTGCTTGGATCCGGGTCGTGCTCGATCGGTGGGGTTCGGGCCAGTTTTTCGCCCGCCCCAACCGCGCGGATCCACGACGAGTCGACGAACACGCGCGAAAAGTCGATCCTGTCCACCGCTCGCAACCTGGCCAGCAGCACTGCGTGCAATCGATCCCATACGCCGGCTTGCTGCCAATCGCGCAGCCTGCGCCAGCAACTGACACCAGAGCCGCATCCCATCTCCGCCGGTAAATCGCGCCAGCGGATACCGGTCTTCAGCACGAACAGGATGACTGTCAGCGCAGCCCCATCCGCTACCGGCTTGCGGCCCGGATACCTGGAAGCGGCGTGGCTTTGCCGGCGGTAGTAATGGCTCGATCAGTGCCCATAGTTCGTCGTCGATGATTGGTTTGCCCATCTCCTCGATCCCCGTTGTTACGACGATCGAGGTTAATCTATGGTCACCCCCCTTTTTTGCAACACGTATCTCGATTGGTGATGGTTAGTACTACAGCCGTAGATGTGCCGGGTGCACGCCGCCGCGTCGCCGGTGATGGCATTGTTGAGCACGGTACTGGTGTCGGCGCCGCCATATTGACCATGACATTACATGCTCAATGGAGTGGAGCGTTCGCCATATCAGTCGGCACAGTAACCGGCGGATTTCCTGAACGCTGAATGGCAGTGAACCTTCAGCTGTTTTTTTTAGCCTGTGCCCTCAGGGCAGCAAGCACCGCGTGCGCCAACAACCGGGATACGCTGGTGCGACCTCTCGACCAAGCTGGGATTCGGCTCCGGGCCAAACTGCTGGAGGCGTTTGCGCGACTGGCAAAGGGCCGGCGTGTGGAGCGCGTTGCACGAACTGCTGCTTGCGAAGTTACGCGAAGCCGGCGAACTCGATTTCTCTCGGGCAGCGGTCGATTCATCCTCGGTGCGAGCCGTTGGGGCGGGCGAAAAACTGGCCCGAACCCCACCGATCGCTCGCGACCAGGTTCGAAGCATCACATCCTCGTCGACGCCAATGGCGTCCCCATCAGTGCCATCCTGACTGGCGCGAATCGCAACGACGTTACCCAGTTGCTGCCGCTCATCGACGCGGTCCCGCCACTTCGCGGCGTACGCGGCCGACCGCTTCGCAAGCCCAAAGTCATCTACGCAGATCGCGGCTATGACTCCGAGCCGCATCGTCAGCGGCTTCGTGCGCGCGGTATCGAGCCGGTGATCGCCAGGCGCCGCACGGAACATGGCAGCGGACTCGGCAAGTTCCGCTGGGTGGTCGAGCGTACTCACGCATGGCTGCACAATTTTCGTCGTCTTCGCATCCGCTTTGAGCGTCGAGCCGACATTCACGAGGCATTCCTTAAACTTGGTTGCGCGCTCGTCTGCTGGAACATCTTCAGACGTACCGAGCAGTCTTTTTGAAACGGTCTCTTAGCGCAAATCTATCCGGCGTCGCTATGAGGATGATTCCCCGCGCCACGATGAGAATCGCGCCTCGCAGTGCCGATAACAGGGGCAGCTTCAAGAGCTCGTTAACCTTTCAGCGTGTCCGCCAGGCCGGTTGTACCGTTCACGTCATCGATAATCAGCGGTCGCAAAACCAGGTGGGTTAAGTTTGTTTATACGGAGCGTGGTAGCGCCCGTCAGGCGAGGTAACAGCCGTCCTCCGCTCAAATCGGTGTTGCGGCTCGATAGCCCACGCAATTCGCGCAAGCTTGTTGGCGAGTGCGCAGGCGACGACATTCGAATGTCGTCGCGCCAACATTGCGCGGACCCAATCAGCCATGCAACCGGTCTGCTTATCCAGATGAAGCATGAACGCCCGCGCGCACGGCACTAGCAGGTGGCGGATGTTCTTGTCGCCTCTCTTGGAGATTCCGAGCAGTTCGATTTGCCACCCGTACTATATTGCCTTGGTACGAGCCCCACTGCAGCGGCGAAATCACGACTGCATCGATACTGCTTGCCATCGCCGAGTTCTGAGGCGAGCAGACTTGCGGTGATGGATCCGACGCCGGGAATCGTTAGGAGGCGCTGTCCAAGGGCGTCCTCGGCAAGCTGCCGTTCAAGTTCCTTCTCGATATCGCTGGTCTGCGCGGTAAGGTACTTGAAATGGTCGTGCAATCGCTCAAGGATCGCGATAAGCCGTGGCGGTAACTGGTGTTCGGCCAGTACGACAGGAAGGCGCTTCACGACGCCATGGCCTACGGGCAAGCTGATGCAAAATTCGAGCAGGAATCCATGCATCTGATTTGTCGTGCGTACCCGATCGCGAACCAGGGCCTGGCGGACCCGGTGCAGCGCCGACAGGATCTGCTGCGACTCGTTCTTCGGCGTGACGAACCGCATCGAAGGCCGTGATGCAGCCTCGCAGATCGCCTCAGCGTCGACGAGGTCGTTCTTGTTGCTCTTCACGAATGGACGCACGAATTGTGGCGAGATCAGCTTGACGCAGTGTCCGTACTCGCCGAGCTTACGTGCCAGCTAATGCGCACCGGCACAGGCTTCCAGAACGACCGTGCAGGCGTGGAACGTTGCGAAGAACTCGCCGAGCTGCTTGCGTGAAACATTCCTGCGAAACACTGCCTTGCCGGCCTTGTCCTGGCCATGCAGATGGAAAGAATGCTTGCCTGGATCAATTCCTACCAACGTAGACGGCGTCAAGCAGCACGGCTTTCATCTTGATTGACGCGCGGCATGAGATATTTCGAGGATCGAATCTTCGTGTCCTCAGGCGGCAAGCCATCGGCCTTCATCTCGCGCACGGCGCGGTGCGAGGCCGCATAGCCGTCAAGCGTGATGCTCTTCGGTGGCCGGCCCTGATGTCTGATTGCCTTCCTGAAAAAGGCTTTTGCCGCCTCCACGTCGCGCTTTGCACGGAGCATGAAGTCAACCGTCTGGCCCACCCGATCCACCGCCCGATAAAGATAGACCCACTTGCCGCGCAGCTTGAGATAAGTCTCGTCAACACGCCAGGACTGGCCGGTGGGCCTGCCGAAGCGATTCCACCGTTTGACGAACTCCGGCGCAAAGCGCCGCACCCAGCGCAGGATCGTCGTGTGGGCCAGCGACAGACCCCGTTCCGCCATCATTTCGACCAGATCGCGCAAGCTAAGCTTGTAAAGCGCTTTCCGCCGGATCTTCTCCGCCCATCGTTTCTTCACGAACACCGTACCCGGCCAGGGTTTGAGAAGCTATTTAGCTTCGCTACTACGTTCGGTGCGGTGCCGTTCGTACAATACAACGAGGCTTTCAAGTCGAGCGGTTCGCGCGAAATGCCGCAACCGTGCGCAATGTTCGCGATCCCGGGTAGTCGCTACGATCTGCCTCTCCAGTTCCTGACGCATACGCTGTTCGCGCTCGGCAATGAAGGACATCAGTACGCGCGCATAGAGCGAGCTCTTGTCAGCAATCGCTCTGTATTCGTTCATCAGGTCAACAATCTCATCCATTCTTTCACGCGGGCATATTTGCTACGCCGATGGTATGCGCGAGCGCTTCCTCGCTACGCTCGCTAAAGGAGTCTTACGAGACTCCCGTGAGTCGAATACGGCTCCAAGGGGTAGGAGCGGTAGCCGCGGCGGGCCGCGCTACGCAGGAAACCACCGCCTTCCTCCGAACGCAACGTGCAGTAGAGCGCCAGAGTTACGGCGTGTGGCAGCACCATGAGCAGGTTTGCGAAAAAATTGTCGGTCTACCGCGATACAAAACGGATGTGAACTGAAGATGCTAAACGCAGACACTGCGCAACTGGGTGAAACCTGCGTAGGTGGGCAAGTTGAACGGCGCCGGGACAAATCTGCGAAAGGCGAACTTCTGCACAAAGGAGCCGGCCGCCGGTCACGGCAGTGCCTGTCCAATTGAGCTTCTTCATACGCCCATTCTAGCCGGAGGCCCCAGCAACCTGACGGTTCCTCACCGTCGAGTCGGCGCGGCGAACGTTGGGCATTAGCGTCGCCACTGCCTTGCCGTCCGGAGTTGCCTTGCCGGACTCGCACACCTGTTCGGCGAAGTAGTTGTCGTACTGCGGTGTGACTACCGTCTTGTCCTTCCCGCCGCGCGCGACGTCTACGCCGATCGCCTTCTGTGGCGTGGCCGGCTTCAGTACGTGGCCGTGCTGCCCCAGAGCCGCAAGCACGGCGTCCATCGTGCCGTCCTGCTGCCAGCGCTTGAAGTTGTGCCGGGTGGTAATGTGGGACCGGTAGCCAAGTTTCTGCGGCAGATGCGCCCACCGGCATTTCGCAGCGAGCACGTGCAGTATGGCGTTCAGCCGGCAGACTGGCGGCGCGCGGACGGCCGAGGCCAGGTGTCTGCTGGGGGCCGAAGAGCGGAGCGACCACCGCCCATTCGTCGTCAGTGAGCGGCTGGTAGATCACAGGTCGCATACCTTTTCTTCGTTCGACCATTGATCGGTCTGGCCGTCCAGCACCTCTATCCGGAACGGGCCACGGACTCCGGCTGAAAATTCGGCCGCTGCGGCCAGGGCGCGTTCGAGTTTGATCTCCGGCAGCATCGGCATGCCGACGGTGCTATGCAGCGAGCCCAGCGCCAGCTGTGCGCCGCAACCACAGGCATTGAAGTTCACGGCGTTTTCACCAACCTGATAATCGCCGCCAATCCGGAAGATGCGCCCCTCGTACCCAACCAGAAAAGTGCCAGCCGATTCCCGTTCGCCGTCCTTCCGCGTGTATCCGCCGCGGGTAAAGCATGCGCGTACCGCCTCAATGAACGTCGTGCACATGAAGGCGAACGCATCGGTGCCTTCAGGGCGCGACGCGACGGTCAGACTGTGGCCCAGAAGCTGGCCCATCCTGAAGGACGAAGTGAAACCGATCAGGAACGGCCCCACCCGATAAATCTTAGGGTCGGCGCGTACTGTGATGGACCAATCATTCGATCCGCCCGCCGAATCCGCACCCATGTAGACCTTTTTGCCATCCGTCAGCGCGACAATGCAGGTCATGCCGCCTCCGTAGGTGTTGCCCGATAGAACGCAACGTGCATGCCCTCGCAGCTCAGCCATAGTCCAGTCGAATCCATGCACTCCGCCCATTGCCGTCCAGAACTGCCTCGCCCCCACTCGCCATTCCATGACGTCTCGCCGGCGGCCTGCGCGACCACCGTGATACGCGCCTCCTCGCCAGGCAACTTCATCAGCAAAAGCGCGACAATCTTGTGCCACTCATTCCCAGTGGCCAGCATTAACCGGTGAGTGGGGTCGAGAACGCTCATTTGACGACCCCCAGTAGCCACGTTCGATGAGCGCAATGTACATTGCGGCGATCCATTCGAACGCGAGGTGGCTGGAATTTCTCGCGCGTGTACGTAATCCCTTGGTCCTAAGCTCCATGACGATTCGAGCGAAAACGCTGGCTGTGACCGCAGCGCCGTATATTTGATTTTGTGTTCAGCCATTTAATCCACTCTTAATTGGTCCGCGAAAAGCGCAAGCAATAGTTGCGCCAACGCGACGACATGTGCGTCGATCGGTAAGGAATTCGGGCGCGGCCGCAGTCCAATTCAATGCCCCGCAATGGTTTGAGCTTTGCGATGTGGCGCGGTAAGCGCTCAACCCAGATCGTAGCAGATTCGCGCGGTGGCCATCCGGTGAGCATGTGCCCGAGTTAGGCATACTGAAGTTCGCTTACCGCATGCGAGTGAGACTCTGCCAACAAAGCCTGGCCATCTCCGTGTGGTATGACGCATTTCTCCCAGTCGGGCCGACGGATGTAGGAAATGTGGGGTTCCGGACACCGGCGCCAGGTGCCAGAAAAGGGAGCAATCGTCAAGACTGGTGTACACGGGTCGGGCGGCATCATTAAGCGGCCAGCGCTTCAGGAGCCGGTGTGGTTTCACTCACCGGAGTGCCGTCCTTGAAGGGAATGCCCTTCAGAAGCGGTTCGATCTTGACGACGCCGCGGATCTCCCTCCAGGTTTGCTCGGCCGCTTCAAGCAGCTTGAACGCCATGGCGAGGAAGGTCGAACGCGACCGACAGTTGCGCGTGCGACTCGTGCGATGGCGCACTGTCGCGAACGTCGATTCGATCGGATTCGTGGTCCGCACGTGCTGCCAATGCTCGGCCGGGAAGTCGTAGAACGCGAGCAGTGCGTCGCGGTCTTTCGTGATCTTCTCGACGGCCTTTGATAGTTGGCCGCGTACGTGTCGACGGTTCTGGTGCAAATAGGTAAGTGGGTTGAGAAGGTTAATATAGGTAGGAAAGCTTATCGATCAAACAGGACCGCATTCCATACGGCGGGCGCAGCGGCCTCCTTGAAGCCGAGCTTCGTGAGATCGAACTGCCCCTTGCGAATGCGATGCGTCAACTCGATGCCTGAAATCGTGGTCGCGGCGCTCCCGAATCGCTTGAACCCAGGCATCACGTTCGTTCTGGACTTGATGTGGCGATGGTCTTGCTCGATCGCGTTGTTCAGATATTTTGAGGAGGCACCTTCGTGTTCTTGGGAGGCAGGCCATCAGTTTTCATCTCACGCACGGCCCGGTGCGACGCGGCATACCCGTCGAGCGTGACCGTCTCCGGTGGTCTGCCCTGATGCTTGATTGCCTTGCGGAAAAAGGCCTTCGCTGCTGCCACATCACGCTTTGCACTGAGCATGAAATCTACCGTCTGGCCGCTCCGATCCACCGCCCGATACAGATAAACCCATTTGCCCCGGATCTTGAGATGGTTCTGGTGCAAATAGGTAAGCGGGTTGAGAAAGTTCATATATGTAGGAAGGCTTATCGATCAAACAGGACCGCATTCCATACGGCGGGCCCAGCGGCCTCTTTGAGGCCGAGCTTCGCGAGATCGAACTGCCCCTTGCGAATGCGATGCGTCAACGATTCCTGATATCGTGGTCGCGGCGCTCCCGAATCGCTTGAACCCAAGCATCACGTTCGTTCTGGACTTGATGTGGCGATGGTCTTGCTCGATCACGTTGTTCAAATATTTTGAGGACCGGACCTTCGTGTCTTCAGGCAGCAGACCATCGGTCTTCATTTCGCGCACTGCGCGGTGCGAGGCGGCATAGCCGTCGAGCGTGATGGTCTCCGGCGGCTGGCCCTGACGCTTGATGGCCTGGCTGAAAAAAGCTTTGGCCGCAGCCACGTCGCGTCGGGCTCTGAGCATGAAGTCCACCGTCTGGCCAGCCCGATCCACTGCCCGGTAGAGGTAGACCCACCTGCCGCGAATCTTCAGGTAGGTCTCATCGACACGCCACGAGCGACCCGCAGGT
Source organism: Paraburkholderia phymatum STM815 (assembly GCF_000020045.1). Classification (GTDB taxonomy): domain Bacteria; phylum Pseudomonadota; class Gammaproteobacteria; order Burkholderiales; family Burkholderiaceae; genus Paraburkholderia; species Paraburkholderia phymatum. The sequence continues at coordinate 455,573 of NC_010627.1, forward strand.
GTAGCAAAGCGGTTCCAGCGTTTGATGAACTCGGGTGTATAACGCCTCACCCAGCGCAGAATCGTCGTGTGAGCCAGCGACAATCCCCGTTCGGCCATCATCTCGACCAGATCGCGAAAGCTGAGCTCGTAGCGCAGGTACCAGCGAACGCACAGAATGATGATCTCCCGATCAAAATGGCGTCCGCCGAACAACTTCTCCGGACTCTTCAGCTTGCTCATTGGGGCTCGTCGGTTCGTTTTGTTCCGGCAACTCTAACCCATTCGCCCGCCCTATTTGCACCAGAGCCGTGCTGTCGCATGCGGTCGGCGTCGGCAGGTGAACCGCAAGGGACACTGCTGAGGAAGCGGGATTGAGAATGCGCAAAAAAGCGAATGGTTGCCTGTAATTGGTGACATAGAAGTTCAAAATTTGCCCGAGCCTGAAAGGGTGCTGACGTGCGCGTGGTGCGGCGATCGTTGGCCTGCGTCAAAGATTCGTGAAAGGGAAGCTTGAGAGAGACCGGTGGCACTACGGTTCAGCGCCTTTTTCCCGCGTCAGCGGGATGAATCGACGATGCGACGTCAGCGAAGGTTGTGTTGCTGCAGGTACAACCGGCGTCAGTGAGATGCTTCTTGCCGTGCTTGAGCCGTATGCGGGGAAACTCGCACGTACGGTTCTTCGGGGGCCGCGTTTCCGGAAGGACAGCGGACTGGGCAAAACCCGCCGGGTCGTCGAGCGCACCATCTCCTGGCTTCACAACTTCCGACGACTGCGCATCCGCTTCGAACGTCTTGCATTTATCCATGAAGCCTTCATGAAAATCGCCTGCTGTATCAGCTGTTGGCGAAAATTGAACTCATTTTGTTAACGCCTGTAAAATGGAGTTATCAGTACGCACTCCGATCTGAGGAGCTTCCTAGCCAGCATTAGCGTAGCGCTTGTCGGCAATGATGGCCTTGGCGCGCAGATGCTCGACAGCTCCTTTGTACACGAGATGTCGTGGACCTGCCCTCCGCTCGCGATCAATCGCAACGGCCTGCCTCCCGCATCCACTGCCAGATGTAGCTTGGTATTCCGACCACCTCAGGAACGTCCGAAGGCGTGCTGGCCGTATTTTTTACGCCACCGAATGCTGGTGTGCTCGGACGATCGTCGGGTCGATCAGGACCTGTTCGACCTCCGTTCTGCCTGCTATCGCGAGCGCAATCGCGCTGCCACACACGTTGCGCCGCCATCGGGGAAATCGGATGTACAGGGTGTGCCAGGGATCGAGGTTCATCGGCACGTAGCGCCAAGCACTTCCAGTACGGCCTATCCACAGCACCGCTTCGGGGAACCAGCGGTTGTCGGTAGCCGTTCGACCCCGGTCGCCTTCCTCGCCGGTAACATCGATTCGACTTTTTCCATACGTGAAAGGACGGAACGAACCGGAAAGACGAGCAAACCGCCCAGGTGATGACGGGGGCCGGGGAAGCGATGGTCATGATAAAGGGTTCGCTTTACAAAGCCTCAGTCAGCGCCACGGCATTTCGCCTTCTCTCGTTAGAGGGCGCGTTGTATAGTCGTTTTCCCGACAGAAGTGTGATAAACGCGACAGCCTGGGATTTTTAGAACAAATCTAATGGCTGAAATGGTGTGCGTTCTCTCTATGGCACTTCTCTTGCGTATTGAGTTGCGCAGTTATACCAGCAATAGCGCATTCGATGCAGCTAGTGAGAATCTCGCTGGAAGCGTGCGTTATTTGCGACAAAAGTACTCGAGATAGGTTGTCTTGGCTGTGGTGATGTCGGAGGATGAAGGAGAGTAAGGAGAAACGTAAATTTTTCTGGAAAGGAGAACAGAGCATATCTGATGAGCGGATTTATGGAGAGATTTATGCGCCGATCTATGGGGAATACACCAATTTACGAGGAAAAGTCGCTGATGCCTATGAGACTGTCGCCTTTCTCGAGCAAATTTGCGGCGGCCGTAACGCCCTAGAACTTGGCATTGGCGACGGACGTGTGGCAGTACCGTTGAGCGAGCGTGGCATCAAGGTCGAGGGCATCGACAATTCGCGCGCTATGTTAGAGCTTGTCGCCAAGCGCAGCGCCCTAATCAAGTTGTGGCAAGAAGATATTGCCAATTTCCGGTCAGATCATCGCTATCGTGTGGTGTACTGCATATACTGCACATTTATGCTGCTATCGAATCGCGAAGCGCAGATAGCCTGTCTCCGAGCTGCTGAGAAGGTCGTGGATGATGAGGGGGTTCTTGTAATAGAGGTGGACGTACCAAACTGGAATCCTTTTGTGGGCGGCGAGAGAACGACATCGGCACAACTAGTGGGTGACGACAATGCGATGTAAATGTGGCTGTCCATGATTCGCTAAACCAGAACCTCGTTTCAACTCTCCTCTGATTCTCGGGTACTTCTGTGAGGCGTTTGCCGCAGCGCCGTCGCTACGTCTATCACCAAGAACTTGATACCATGGCCGAATGCGCCGGCTTGGAACTAGCGGAGCGATGGGAGACTGGTCGAGAGGTGCGTTCACCGAACAATCCCAACGTCATATCTCTGTCTATCGCAGGCGAAAGCTCATGTCGTCCCAACAAAAGGCGATCTGAGTGCTTTTGTTACACGATCGTGGATGCTTTGTCGAAAAGATGACATTGACGATATTCGATGTGTACACAACTAATGCAGTGGGATAAATAGAAGTGAAAGCGCTGTGTAGAATGCATGCATGGCGCGAAACATGCAAGAAAGCTGTTTGCACGGGCACGCTCCGGACAATGAGAACTCGACAGCACGCGACAACTCGTTGTTCAACCGCGTCGACGATGATGTCAGCCAGCGGCGAATGGGATGTCAACCTTAAGGACCGGATTCGCTGGCTCGATCGAAAGCGCCGCCGGACAACTAACGGTGTATGGAGTTCTCGAATATCTGCTCAAGACGCGACCGCGCGAAGCCTAGATCGGCGTTCCTGGCTGATAACAAAGGAGTTGAAGAACATGCATTGTGATCGACCGAACCCGCCACCGTCGACACGTAGCCTCGCTGATATGGGTACCGGTACAATACATTTCCGTCTCCCACGCGGTGTGCCATTGCCGGCCGGATTGTCATGCACGATAGTGTCATTTGAGCCCCGTGCCCGAACACACTGGCATATTCACCCGTTAGGCCAACGATTGTTCGTGACAGCGGGATGCGGGTGGATGCAGTGTGAAGGCTGACCGATTGTGGCGATGCATGCTGGAGATATGATCTGCATTGCGCCGAACCGAAAGCATTGGCACGGTGCGTCACCATGGACCTCCGTGAGGCTGATTGCGCTCCAGAAGGAGCATGACAGCAAACGTGTCGATTGGCTAAAACCGGTTACCGACGAGCAGTACTACGCCAGACCGTCTCTCGACATCTGACGGAGCGCGATGTTAGAGAATCAAAGGCACTTCCCCCTTCTCAAGTTTGCGGCGAAGCGGCAAATCGGCATCAACTGACTGTGTCGCGATAGTGGAATCAGGATGATTAAGCCCATTACGATGACGATTACCTAAATCACAAGCGAATAGAACTGGGGATAACTATTCGATCTGTGTCGTCGAACTTGATTTGCCCCATGTGCATGGTTGTGGGCATGAAGGCAAGACGTTGCTATTTCAAGGACTACTAGGATCACCGCATGTTGCTGTGGAACGACGCCCCTTTCTATCTACGTGCGCGGCATGGATACGTCGATGGTCAGGGTGTCCCGCTCAATCCAACCGCCAAGAGCATGGCGCGGTGGCTGGTGACCGTGCTCGGCACTCGAAGTGCTGGAAGCCACCGACGTGCGGTTGGGGGAACTTCTGACTTAGGAGACACGCAAATGCACTGTGACGTACCGTCGGTAGCTGTGCCACCCGTTGGCAGCTATCCCGTCAACGAGATTTTTGAGTCGTTACAGGGCGAAGGCAACTTCACGGGCACACCTTCAGTGTTCGTCCGTCTGCAAGGGTGTCCGGTGGGCTGCGCGTGGTGTGACAGCAAGCACACGTGGCAGGTGATGCCAGAGCGCGAAATCAGTGTCGGGGCGATGGGCGAGAAAACGGGGCGGCCGTGCGACAGCTATGCGTGGTGTGACGTGCCGACGCTCGCGAACATTGTGCGGGCGGCAGACGCTGAGCACGTAGTCATCACGGGCGGCGAACCGTGCATGTACGACCTGCGCCCGCTGATCGCGAAGCTCCAAGCGTGGCATCACCGTGTCCAGGTCGAAACCTCGGGCACTTACGTGCCGCTCGTCACGCCCAGCACCTTCGTCACCACGAGCCCGAAGTACGGAATGCCAAGTGGACGCCCGGTGCTCGATGAGGCGCTGGAGCGCGCCAACGAGATCAAGTATCCGGTCGGCAAGCAGCGCGACATTGATATCGTGCTCGAGAGACTTGACCCGATCCAACGCGCGCGCGGCACCCCGATCTGGTTGCAGCCGTTGAGTCTGTCGTCCCGCGCCACGGGCATCTGCATGAAGGCGGCGCACCGCTACGGCTGGCGCGTCTCGTTGCAGACGAATAAGTTCATCAACATCAGGTAGCGTCATTATGCCGGTCCGAGGAAGAAAGTCCAAGCCTACGGCGCTCAAGCTGATCGAGGGCAATTGCGTTACCCTGCCCAAGTGCTGCTCCGTCCGGGCATTCTCCCGTGCTCGTGTGGACGAACACGCCTGTGCGCCATCACGCCCGAACGTGAGCGGCTCGCCTCGGCAGTTCGCCGTGGCGCTCGCGATGGGCACGCAGTACAAGATATCCATTGAATCGCTACGATTCAGATCGATATGTCGTTTCGGTTTAGGCGTGGCATGGGATTTTATCTACCTGCACGGCGCCTGATACTCGGTTGTGTAACTCCATTGAATTGTATTTGTGAAAAAAAAGGTGTACCGATGAGAGTTTTGGCAGTTTTTATTCTTCTGATAATCTATTTTCCTGGTAATGCGTGGACGGCAGTCAACGATCGTCGCGTAGTGACTTGGAATCTCCAAGGCTCCAGCGCAAGCACGGAGAGTAAATGGAATTCAAATATTCGTACGGTGCTACTTGGAAATCGGGATGACGGACCGATACCCGTTTCAAGGCACATTGATGTTATGATGATACAGGAGGCTGGAACACTACCTGCATCAATTACGACTAATCCGCCACTTCCATTGGAAGGCCGATTAGTGAACCCGGATCTGGTTGTCGCTCCTATAAACGAATATGTCTGGAATTTGGGTACCTCACGAAGGCCAATCGATTACTACGTGTATTTTTCGCGAGTCGATACTGGTGCCAATCGAGTAAATCTGGCTATTCTCAGCAAAGAAAAGGCTGATCAAGTAATCTTGCTTAGACCGCGGGCTTGGAGTGGAGCAAGGCCAATACTGGGAATCAGACTCGGATCTGACTATTATTTCGGGATTCATGCCTTGGCAAACGGCGGAACGGATTCCGGAGCGATCGTTGCTCGAGTTTGGGAGTATTTTAATCAAAATCAGATATCGGACCAATGGTTGATTGCCGGTGATTTTAATCGCGAGCCCAATCAATTGCGCGACCTCCTTCGGAGAAGCTATCCGCAAGAATATAGAAACGTGACTTTCCAGTATGAGGATCGGCCCACCCATAGAACAAGCGGCCACAATCTAGACTATGGGATTGCTGGACAGCTGAACAATCCATCCGGTGGCCCTAATTTTGATTGCAGCTTATTTACGCCGAGCCTAATTGGGCAGTTGGTATCAGATCATTCTCCTGTTTTACTTTGGCCGAAGAAATAGACGAGCGAGAACGACAAAGATGATTGGCAAGGCGAACGTTGGTGTGCACGCCCAATGGTCGAGGCGATCAGGATGTGTTCGACTTTCGTTTCGCCAGCCAATGGCTGCGCAACCCGCTGCCAGACACCGTCGCAATCGGGAAAAACGTAAACGCGGTCTGTTACCGGACGAAGCACACTGGCAGGTGGCGCCATGGGCTTCCCGGCCGAACGGCGATGACGCGCAGGAGAAGGAGAATCTGCCCCGAACACGCAAAGACCGCGCGCAGCAGCTACCGTGATTGCAAGAAATCTCGTCAATGGTAATGATCCTTGGTGCAGGCGATATCGACCGCCTGTTCTTTGCGATCTGCAGGATGGCGGTAGCGAACGCATACGGGTCGCAAGCGTGATTGCACCGACGAACGCGCGATCGGTGACGAGCACGGCGTCGTAGGCACCATGATTCACTTGCGGAATGCATCTTCGGCTTGGGGGCGGTCCCGTGCAGAGCAACATGACATGAGCGCCGAAGTGGTCCCCAGCGCCGAATCAGGAGCCTGCTGGGACGCAGACGACGATGTGCGTGCATGGCGACACTCCGGGCCAGGCGGTACGACACGTCGGCAACGATGCTTGCAGATTGTCGAGAGAGATGGGCCGGTGTCCCTCGATTCCTTGGAACAACTTGAATACGTTCTCCGCAGCGGGCGGGGACACGACGAAATGTTGAAGGCATGTTGGCGCGGGCCTTGATAGACGGTGAGCAGGGTCGTCGCATTGTCATGCGGCACGGCTTCCGTGGCTGAAAATATTGGAAGGGGCGAGAAGCGTCTGAGGATGTGCAGGCGGCCGACGCTCGCAACCTTCTGGTCGAACGCGATGCCAAAGAATTGCAGTACATCCTCGGCCAATCAGTGCTCGCATTTCTAGCTGGAGTCCCTATTGGAAGAAGGCAAAGGCTTCGTAGGTCGAAAATGGATCGAGCACGTCAAGGATATCGGCAAAGCGTGCACGCTGCGCGCCTTGTTGTTGAACACAGGGCGTTACTCGGCCCTGCGGGCATCAAGCCCAGCAGGCGCGACAGACGGGCATCGAACTCTTCGAACCTGATCGATTGCCTTTCAATGCACGGAGCCGAAGAACGCCATCGCGCCTTCTGCTGGCGCCAGGCCCGCCTTGAAGTACCCCTCGAGGCGGTCCGCAATCGCTTCGTCGAGTGTGAAGGGCGGCCGGATGTAGCCCACATTGAACGCATGGTCGTACCAGTCGCTGAGCCACGCGCGCAGTTCGATCACATATTGCGGCAATGCATTCGAGGCGTCGTCGTGCATGTACATCTCCTTGGCTTGCAGAACGATCAGGCTGCCTTGCGGCCTATCCCCATCTCCGGTCGGCGCCTGTCCGGCGGAAACACGTGCCACGTGCCGTCGGCATGGCGAAAGAAGAAGAGGGAGAACGAGCCAGTCGGCCGGTCGATCTGAATGCACACGCGACACGTTCCACCGGAGCGCGAGCGTTCCAGCAGGCGCACACGCGCTGTCCGGCCTCGCGTCGAGCCGACCAGTTTTTCGACCTGAGAGCGCAGCGATCTGTTACCCGCCATGACTTTCCCCGCGATGCACGATGAATCGATGCTATGGGGGATCGGCGCGCGCGCCCAATCGGCGGCGGCGGAATGTCGTCTCAGGAAGCGCTGATTTCAGCCGTCAGGGTTTTCCGACGCGGGAATCAGGATGTCACACGACCGTCTTTGCGCGTGCGCTGACTGCGGCATAGTTTCTGATCGGAGATGATGAGCCATCAAAACGCGATGTCAAACCGATGCATCATGATGGCCTATTTGTCCGAGCGGGAGAACGTTGTCGAGCAGGTCGATTCGCTCTGTCTGCGGCTTTTTGACACCTGGTGCGAGACGGGCAGTGTGACGCCGCTCGCGTATCTGTTGCATTGCTGGCCGTTGACCGACAGTGCGCCGGGCGCTCTGCGGCGGCTGGGTGAAACGATGCGAGATTTGCGGCGCCATCACGCGGACCAGCTCGACGCGTACGGCTTTCAGGCGCTGTGCGAAATGGCCGATCTGATCGACGAACTGGTAGAACGTCCGGCGCGCACGGTCCGGATGATGGCGGTGGGCGAGGTGCCGGAATAACAAAAGGACACCGCGGTCATAAACGCGCAAAGACATGCGGGCAGGGCACAATCGCTGCGGCGGGAGCGCGTTGTTTCATCGGACGTTTGAAACCCGGGTGGGGCGCGGTAGACCGGGCTTTGGCATCGAGTGCAGAATAGGACACACACAAAGGCGGCACTTACGGGAAGATATGGTTCTCGACAGGTTCGACGCATGGTGGAGCGGGCTCCGTTACGTGCGGCGCAGTGTGGTGCTGCGGCTGCTCGGTACGGTGCTCGTCTTTAGCTGCGCGATCACGCTGATCCTGACGGCGGTGCAGCTTTATCGCGACTACGAGCGCGGCATCGCGCAGATTCAGAACCGTCTCGTCGATATCGACCGCAGCTATCGCGACAGTCTCGGCGAAGCGCTATGGCAGCTCGATCAGCCGCAAGTGAAGCTGGAACTGGAAGGCATGCTTCGCCTCGCGGATATTCGCGCCGCCCAAGTGCGCGAGTTGCCATCGGCCGGCACAGCGATGGTCGTGGCCGTGGGCGAGCAGATGACGGTCGCGCGGGAGTTTCCGATCCTGTACCGCGTGCAGGACAAGGTGCAACCCATCGACACCTTGTATGTGTAGGCGACGCTCGCCATTCTCTATCACGAGCTTGTGCACACCGCGCTCGTGATCCTCGTGAGCCAGGGCGTGAATACGTTTCTGGTCGCGCTCTTCACGTTCTATATCCTGTGGCGGCTCGTCAAGCGGCATCTCGCGGCGATCGCGCGCACTGTCAACGATTGCGATTTTCACGAGCCGCCGCGCGAGGCGGATGAGATCGACCGCGTGGCGTCGGCATTCGACGGGATGGGTATGCGCCTGCATCGTGCGTATCTCGACGAGCGCGAGGCGTCCATCGAGCGCGAAGCATGCCGCTTAACTGCATCCTTGGTTATGCGCGGATCCTCGGAATTTCATCAGCTTGCGCGCGACAGCAACATGCGCGGCATCATTCAGTGGGCGGAGCACATCGCGGGCAAGCGATCCGGCGCATGCGGCGTTCGCCGCGCGGCTGCATCAACTGGCGCGCGCGTACCAGTCGAAGGCGATCCTGCAGCTCGTTGAGCGGCACCTGGAGGGGGACACTGCAACATGAGCCATCTCGCCGCTTCGGCTGCACATACGGACACCGTCCTGATCGTCGACGATACGCCCGCGAATCTCGGCGTGGTCGTAGACAGTCTCGAAGCGCGCGGCATTCGCGTGCTGGTGGCGCTCGACGGTATCGAAGCGCTGGAGCGCGCGGCTTTCTCGCAGCCCGACCTGATTTTGCTCGACGTGAAGATGCCGGGTATCGACGGCTTCGAGACGTGTCGCCGTCTGAAGCGCGATGAACGCACGCGCGATATCGCCGTGATCTTCATGACCTCGCTGACGGGCAACGAGGATCGCGTCGAGGGCTTTTCGGCGGGCGGCGTCGATTACGTGACCAAGCCGTTGCGCGTCGACGAGACGCTGGCGCGCGTCGGTGTGCATCTCGAGCTGCGCGCGATGCACAAGCAGCTTCTCGCCCAGAACCGGCAACTGCTCGCCGAAGTGGCCGTGCGCAAGGAAACGGAGGCCGCGCTATCGCAGGCGCGCGACGATCTCGAACGGCGCGTCGCGTCGCGCACCGAAGAGCTGGCGCGTGCCAACGCGAACCTGCAGGCGCAGATCGACGAGCGTCGGCGCGCGGACGCGCGCCTGCATGCAAGCGAGGCGCGCTTTCGCGCGATCGTCGAAACGAGTCCGGTGCCGTTGTGCATCACGTCGATGCCGGCGGGGCGCATCCTGTATACGAACGAGCCGCTGCGCGCGCTCTTTGGCATGGACGAAGGCATGTCGGCCAATATGACATATTTCTACGCCGATCCAGGCGAGCGCGAACATCTGATCCAGTATCTGAGGACGGAGGGCAGCCTGCGAAATGTGGAGGTGCAGTTCCGGCGTCCCGACGGCACGCAGTTCTGGGCGATGGCGACGGCGCGTGTCGCAACCTACGACGATTCGCTCGCGATTTATGTCGGCCTGAACGACATCACGGGGCGCAAGCAGATGGAACAGGAACTCGTCGAATCGCGCGAGCAGCAGCGCGAGCTGTCCGCGTACATGGAGGCGATCCGCGAAGAGGAGAGAAAGCGCATCGCGATGGAGATTCACGATGAACTTGGCCAGTTGCTGACTGCGCTCAAGATGGACGTGTCGCTGCTCAAGATGCGTCTCACGCAAGACCCGGAAGCAATGAAAAAAACCGACGATATGCGCGAGCTGGTCGAAGGCACGATCTGGATGGTGCGCAACGTCGCGAGTCATTTGCGGCCGGCCGCACTCAATTTCGGCATCGTGTCGGCGCTCGAATGGCTCGTCGACGAGTTCAACCGCCGCAATGCGATTCCTTGTGAGTTGCACATCGTCGGTGGCGAGCCCGCGCTGTCGGACGCGCACGCGACGGCTGTGTTCCGCATCGTGCAGGCGTCCCTGACGAACGTCACGCGGCATGCCGACGCGACGCGCGTCGATGTGACGTTGATCTCGACGGCGGAGAAGCTCGAACTTCATGTGCGCGACGACGGGCGCGGCTTCGACCAGCAGGTGGTGAGGCGCGACTATTCATATGGCCTGCTCGGCATGAACGAGCGCGCGCGGCTGATCGGCGGATCGCTTTCGATCGGCAGCGCGCCGGGCGCGGGCACCACGGTTTCGATTCACATCCCGCTCGATGGCGGACCTCGAACATGATCAGGATACTCATTGCAGACGATCATGCGATCGTCCGTGGCGGACTTAGGCAGATCGTCGCAACCACAAGCGATATCGTCGTCGTGGCGGAAGCGGCGCAAGGGGCAGAAGTGGTCGACAAGCTGCGCAGTTGCGTCGTCGATCTGCTCCTGCTCGACATGACGATGCGCGGCATCAGCGGCGTCGATCTGATCCGTCGAGTACGGGCAGAGCAGCCTTCGCTACCCGTACTCGTGCTGAGCATTCACGACGAGGCGCAGGTGGCGTCGCGCGCATTGCGCGCGGGCGCGACGGGCTATCTGACCAAGGACAGCGACCCGGACGTGCTGCTCGCGGCGATCCGCAAGCTCGCGGACGGAGGCCGCTTCATCGATCGGTAACTCGTCGATGCAATGGTCTTCGAAACACATCGCGGCGACGTGCCGCCGCACGAAGTGCTGTCGGACCGCGAATTTCAGGTGCTGCAGATGCTCGCGGCGGGCAGGAGCATCAACGAAATCGCCGACGCGTGCGCGCTCAGCGCGAAAACGATCAGTACACACAAGATGCGACTGATGCAGAAGCTCGGGCTTTCCAATAATGCCGAGGTGATCCGGTACGCGATCCGGCACGGATTGATCGTCGGGTAGATGGATGCCGCGGAATGCAGGGATAAGTTGAGTGTCGCGAGCATTCTGCGGGGGGCGTCCGAATCTTTGCAGCGCCGCCCGTGACAGGATTTCATCGGGCTCGTTGCAATACGCGAACCACCTTTACGACCCAGTTTCATCCGTTGACAAGGAAAACTAGGCGCCAATGCGAATAGGTTGTAACAAGGCCCCCGAGTAGCGGGCCCGCGGCAAGGCCGAGCATCGCGGGAACGCTGAGATAGTTCATCGCGCGTATGATATCGGCCCTCTGCACAACGCGAAAAATGATGATCCGACCCACCGGCACCATCATCGCGCCTCCGACGCCTTGCACGAAGCGTGCGAGCGCGAAGGTGATGAGGGACTTTGTCGCTGCGCAGAGGAGAGAGCCGACTAGGAAGATGCCGATCGCTAAGCGAAACACCGTGCGCGCACCGAAGCGGTCAGCGAGCCAGCCACAAACAGGTATAAACGCGCCAAGCCCAACGGCGTAACTCGTTACTGCTACTTTTAACGTCACCGCATCGCGCCCGAAATCGTGTGCCATCGTCGGCAGAGCCGTGACGATGACGTTCTCGTCGACCCATTCCATGAACATGGCGCACGCGACGATCATCGGCGTGATCAGGGGTTTTCTGGCCAACAATCGAGCTAACCATTTTTTGATTTTGTTCAGTTGCGTGGCTCTCTGTTCATAGAGCAGACCATGGAGCTTCTGCAGGTTCGGTCTCAATCCACCTAGGTCTGATAGCGCGGATGGTCGACGTGTGCGCGTAGCGAAGAGTGTATGCTTGGTGTACGGAACGTTGTGCCTTGTGTCACAGAGGCTTTAAGGCTCCTCGCACATCATCATCTCTATGAGCGCGCGGGATGGACGTACCTGCTCGATGAATATCTCGAGGATGCGAACTCAGGGCACAACATCACCGCGTCGGTGTACATGCAAGCACTGACACGTTACCGGAAATCCGGCCCCGACCAATTGCGCCCGGTTGGCGAAATCGAATATGTGACTCAGGTGATGGACCGGTTGCAGAGGGGCAAGCCGCAGGTCGCGAAGGGCATTGTAGGATACGCGGACCTTCGTCGTGGTGCCGAGGTACGCGAGGTTCTTGAAGCGGAGCTTCAGGCGGGCGGTGGTCGCTTGCGGGGCGTGCGACACCTTGTTACGTGGGACCCGGACGCAACGCTCGTGAATCCATTGTCGGCCGCGCCGCACGGACTGCTACTCGATCCGGACTACCGCGCGGGCGTTGCGCAACTCGGGGCACTGGGTCTCTCGTATGATGCGTGGCTTTTCTTCCCTCAATTACCCGAGCTGTTAGATCTGGCGAAGACTTATCCCGACATCCCGTTCATCATTAACCATTGTGGCGGTGTCGTGCGCATCGCCAGCTACGCAGACCCAAGGAAGTGTTCGACGCATGGTCACGCTCGATGCGCGAACTGGCGCGGTTGCCCAATGTGTATGTGAAGGTTGGTGGCCTGGGCATGCGCATCAACGCGTTTCACTTTGAGAGAGGCGAGCGGCCGCCTTCATCTGCTCAACTCGCCGAGACATGGAAACCGTGGATGTACACGTGTATCGAGGCCTTCGGCGCAGACCGTTGTATGTTCGAAAGCAATTTCCCAGTCGACAAAGGCTCGTATCCTTACAACAATGGCTGGAATGCTTTCAAGCTCTTGACTGCGCAGGCGAGCGTGCAGGAACGCGAGGGGTTATTCCGTGGAACTGCGACAGAGATATACCGTCTCGCATTTCGTGTCAATGGAGGCAATCGTCTTTGCGATTCCGACGGAGTTGGGTGCCGGTGCATTTGACTTCTGCACGACTACACTCGAGCATTAGGGGTTACTGGTCCGTGCCCGGCTCGCTGGGTTTGCGACCCAAGTCAGCATTGCAACGTTTCCAGCCCGCCGCACGTAACAATATCGTGTGCGGCAAGTGATGTCGGGCGACGAGGTCTCGTCTCGACTCTCGATCTTCGGCAGCCGAATCATTCGTCAAGCCTTCGCGACGGCTTTCATGTCAGAATGCTCCCGCCGATCATCGATCGGCCATCACGTATGCGTGACCGTCCCACGACGGCAGAATGTGCGAAAGGAGAGCCATTGACCGGTTGCCTGCAGTACTAGTTGCGCAGGGAGCGACCCGCGGCCGGCTCATGTGCATTGCATCCGCGCATCTACTGCGATCTGTTTGCGAAGCGCCTCGAAACGCTCAAGCACCTTTTCTCCGAAACACGGATCGGGGCTAGCAGAAACGACGGCATCGACCGCTGCCCAGTCCTCTTCCGTCAACGCCTGCGCGGCGCGAGGCATCAAATCTCGCTCCTCAGTAGAAAGGTGGTGACGATAGTACACAAGGTACGTAGCCGTGGCCGCCTCCAGAGCCGTGCGGGAGACGATGACATCTCCAGCGGCTTCATTGATGCGATGCAGGAGTTCATCGCCGGCCGCGGCAATCACGCGATGCTCCTGCAGAACTCGGTTCACGACGACTTGAATCCCGGGATCGCGTTTGGCAAGCCGAGCGTACGCGACATCCTCGCGCGGATGATGAACACGATCCGAAAAATTCTGCATGTAGTAAAGGATGTCGTTCATAAGTCCGTAATTCGGACTCTCGCCCCGATGGAGCACAGCTACCTGTTCTTCGAGAACATCGAGTAGCCGGGCAAAACTAACGTGCTCGGTGTGCCATACAGAAAGTGAGTCCGGCATGACATGCTCCATGGGAATGGTCAGGTACAGACTGCCTGAACCAAACGGTGAATGCAGTCCTTGTCGGCGTGATCGATAGTGCCGCAGCGCGACCGGTACAATCGAAATGTTACCAGGCGCACGCCAAGAAGGACTGACACAGATCAATACACTGTGGTATTGGAAGGCGGAGCTCGCCCGCTGCGGACGGCCTGTTCGGGCTTTGCGGCTACAGGCGCTTCGATGTGGTGGCCGATCTCCCGGATAATTGCGCGTCCGATTGCCGGGACCACCTGGTACCGATAAAAGTATCTTTACCGAAGAGGGGGCATTCCGAATACAGTGGACATAGCTTGCCGGGTTAGATCACACAGCGCGAGACGTTGAATTCTGCGTGCTTGCGCAAAACCCGGCCAACGCGTTTGACAAATTGCAGCGAGTATCCGCACGGTGCCTGGAAATACCGATCGCCGCGTAAGTTCCGGCGCAGGACCGATTCATCAACCTTGGTGTAGGCAGTGTCCCGTACCACAGTGGCGATCCCAGTGCGCCCTTCAGACTTCGGGTGTCACGAATTGGGTGTTAATCACGGCTTCGACTAGCGTAACTCCGTTGGGGGTAAGGGTTACCACATCGCTATCGATTATGACCAGCGCTTTATCAACCAGCGTTCTGAGCGTGGAGCGGATAATCGGATTGTCGAAGAAGCTTCTGCCATCAAAACGCCGCCCGAACACGTTGTCATTCACCGGAACCAGTGTGGAGAGAGCCATTTTGAAAGCGTTCACTTCGCGCTGAAGTGGGGAGACTCCTCGGCTTTCCTCAATGGGCAGACGGTTTTCATCCAGAGCTGCCTTGTATTTTCTGTAGCCGGTGACGTTGATGGCCTCGGCCCGGGCACATTTCGAGCTGCCGCCGAGACCGATCGCCACTTCCGGGTACTGCTTATCGAGGTCGGTCACTAGCCCTTTCCATTTCTCCGGATGCAGATGGTTCTGGTGAAAGTACGTAGTCGGATGTTCGACATATCCGGACGAGAGGTACTGTTCGATTAGATCGCGCATCTGATACTGCTTACCCAGCCCCGGGAAGTTCATGTTACGAATGTTAATAAGCCCTTTTTTCTGCCACAGACTTTCTCGCTCTCCGGAAACACTGGTACGCTTTTTCAGAAAGTTTTCCATGTGTAGCTTGGTGCAGACCACGTGAGAAAGTTCCAGTTCGAGGGTTTTCTCGATGTCATATTTCACATCGTCCACGTTCTGGCCGAGCATGCCGTAGATAAGGTCGACGTTGACCCAGTCGAAGCCGATTTCGCGCGCGTTAAAAATTGCATCCAGGCACTGTTCGGCGGAGTGCATACGTCCGCAGGCTGAGATAATGCGGTCGTTGAAAGCTTGGGCACCGAAGCTGATTTTGGTAAAGCCCAACTCTTTTAACAGTCGCAGGTATTGTTTGGTCAGGGTACCCGGCTCGCCTTCAAAGCGCATGGTAGCAACAGAAAGGTTAAAATGGCCCTGATAAAAATCCATCAGACGCCGCAACTCAGGCTCAGGAAGCAGCGATGGCGTACCGCCGAAAATGTTGAATTCGCCGACTTCGGCCTGTGCGAGACACGGAACGTTCTGAAGCCACATAGTGGCCTCTTTGATGTTGTAATCCACCAGATCCCGGAACACTGCCTGTGAGGAAGTGGCCTGTGGATTCAGGATAAGCGTCGGGTACTGGCAGAAATGACAGCGGTAGCGGCAGGTGGGGATATATGACCAAAGATGAATCTGGTTTGCCTGTTTGATATCACGCTCCATGTCATCAAGGAAAGCGGCGAGTGGATAACCACAGATATCGCCAGGGAAAACGTGGCAACCGAACGGATCTTTAACGACATACTCCAGAAATGCGAAGTTCTCCGGGCGGGAGAGAAAATCATGTACTCGCGGAACCGGATAATTCGTATCGATATCGTTTAGTGAATTCAGGGTTTCGCTATTCATCAGAATACCCCGCCGTTAGCGAAGTAGTTATGCGCTTCGCCGGACTCACGATCTTCACAGAAATAGTAGACAAAACGCTCGAAATCTTCCGGTTTCACCACATCGAAACACTCCGGCAACGGCGGCGGAAAACCGATATCGTCACCAACGGCGCGGCGCATGGCACTGAAAATTTCATCACGGAACTCGAAATAGAGCCGATAGGCCGGGGTTTTGTAAGCATGGATCCGTTTGAAGTCGATAATTCTTGAATCGTGCTTAATTTCATGGATGCGCTGATATAGACGGTCAGCCACTGGCCTGGTAAAAAATTCACGCACGGCGACGTCCTCCAGCAAAATCTGCGGGTTGAGCAGCGCGGGCAACACAATGTTTTTGGGAACGTAGTCTTTAATGGAGTAGCACCAGGCCTGCTGTGACTGTGCGGGAGTCGTGTCGTACAGCGTTGGCCGTTGCTTTTCCTCATCCGGACGTACGTCTTTCATAATGATGATGCCGTCCTGTCCATAGGCAGTACCGCTGATCACTTCCTCTATGATGGTATCTACGCGACGGCTGTTAATTTCCACACGTGAATCCCGGGCGTAAACCGGCTTGCCACCCCCCGCGATTACCCGGATCCCAAAGTCCCAGTCGTCGGAGAGGTGTTCTACAAAGCGACCATTGTTCAGCTGGTAGAAAATTTCGATACCTCCCACTTTGTCGTACAGAGTACGCTCAACGGCAAAACCTTTGCCGTCCGGAAAGCCGCCGAAGAGCGAAAACGACACATCACGGCAGCGCAGGGTTTTTTGGATTTCCCGGAAAAGGTTGGGGCGATCGAGGAATGCTTCTTCGTTGTAGTAGTAATTGCAGGTGCCAATATCCCCATTTGCCTCCACCATTTTTTTGATCAGCGCGTGCAACCAGTAAGAGTCTACGGTGCAGTCCGCATCGGCGGAAACAAGATAGTGTTTTTTCTGAACTCCAAGACGGCTGTCACGCACTTTTGAACGCACAGAAGCGTAATCCATGCCGCGTTTTCTGGCGGACGAGACGCCCTGAATGGGCTCATGAAGAGTATAAATATCCATGGATGGGTTTTGAGCTTTGAAAGTGTTAATTTTTTCGACGGAGTCGTCCGTCGAATTATTGTCCACAAAAATCAGTTCATAGCCGTCGTGAGTAATCAAGCTGTCATGTGTTTTTTGGTGAAATAGGGAACGCAATACCTCGCAGATTCGTTCGCTTTCGTTATAAACTGGCAGCACAACTGATACAAAAACTGTATCGCGCATTTTTCCTGCAGAGCAATTCAAGTCTAGGATGCAACTTGCGTTATCAGAAAGTAACCGCTTGCCAATAGAAAAATTCCTCCGGGCAACGTCATTCATTAACTGCTTATTATTGAGCAGCAGATACACGTCCCTAACAAATACCTCATCAGGCAAGCCATCCCGCTCTTGTGATATCTTCAGAACCGGCGCTTCAAATCCATACTGACCATAGACTTCCCAATAATATTCATAGCTGGTAGTGATGTAGCAGCGGTGGTTGCTAATCGCTTCTCCAACAGGATTCCCGTAGCTGTCGTAATCCCACGAAGTAAGAAAAGAGACCAGATCGCAGGAGTAATATAAATCCTCGATAGTAGTGGCCTCTTCCAGTGAAGGCATGTATTTGTGCCGAAGCGGACCAATAAATTTGATAAATGTCTCAACATCTAATTTTTTGGCTAATGCATTCAGTTCATGATGGTAAGGATGGTTTTCATTGGGATCGCCTGACACAACCAAAAAAACTTTCCGGTCGATATCGTTCCGACTGAAAAGCTGGTTTAGTCGATGGACCAGATAAACATCGCGGTCTAAACGCTTTTGCGGAATAATGCGAGTGGTGCGGGCGATCAAAATGTCGCTATCGCGGATAAAGAAATTCTCCCTGATATTAGTATGTTTACCGTGTCCGGTGAAATTATAGGTATTTTTTTTAACCTTGACGTTCACTTCGTAATCACACCACTCTTCTAATTTATTTTTCAGGTGGTTATTGAGTGTGACGTATGTTATATACTTGGATTTAACAGGCTTAATGGCATGAGGATAAGGCGCTGCGCCGTATTTCATCGCATTTTTTTCACTGTTCCACATTAGATCGTGATCGCGCCAGACGACGAAATTCTCTAAACAATAACGTTCCCCGTAATCTTCAATCGCCATATACAGCGCCTTGGTATAGATAATATTTTCCGGAAGCGTACCATTCTCGACAATCACATAACTGATGCTCAGCTCTTCCCATAGCTGAAGGATTCGATGTGCCAGTCGCAGAGAAGAGTCGCTTATTGCAAGCAGGAGTTCTTCCTGCTCTTTGGAAGAAGCCGGTGGAACTCGGCCCATCAGAACATTGTGCGAGTGCGTTAGGAAATCAACGCTGTAGTGGGGAATAGAATCGATATCGTCAATACGAACCAGATCGAATATACCCCTATAAATCTCCTTTTCGTAGTCGTAAGGCTTACCGAATTTTCCTTTATCGACCTTTATATCGTAACCCAGGTCGAGATAAGACTTGATCTGATTCCGCGCAAGAATTTTGGCCATTTTTGACGCCTCAACTGTGATGCCTGATACGGCGACGGCATCAAATGATATAAATATGGCCGCGGCATGCATATCTTTATGACACATTCAGAATCACCCTAAAACAAATTGTGAATATGAATCATAATCGCGACCAAAAAACATCTATTTGCGACACGATGTCGCCGTGGTTGGGGCGGGATTTCCGACGGTGCCTCATGGCCCGCTGGGCTTCGAACTATGCCCGGTCGAGACAATGAAGCGCGTCGTGTCGCAGATGCAATTTCCGCGACGTGACGTTCGCGTACGGGATGACCGAAACCTCCAAACCGCCCCGGTAACATTCCAGAGCTGCACCGACGACGCGCTCGTCAAGCGGATGACAATGAATGGCCGCGTGCAGCCAAATCCTTCGAAATGCAGATAGATTGTTGGAAAGTAAAGTCGTGGATGACAGCGTTCTGTGAATCCACCGTACTGCGGGAGCAGACACCGGCCGCCGGCACGGCAATTGTCCGCGAGGACGATCGCCGGAGCTTGCGAGGCCGTCACTCAGGAAGCCGTGCAACGCGACCGCGACCAACGCTTGCCGCACAGCAAAATTGAATTGTTTTTCTCGTTCCGGTCCGTGGGCCATCGCCGTGCCGAACGTGTCCGGCGATGCGGGAATATCGTTCGTGACGTTGAGCGAGGTAAGGAAGATTGTTGCAGTAGCGGACCCATTCTCGGGCAAATGCTACGGAATCACTTCGAGCATTAGATAATACACGAATCAAGGTAATTTCTGTGTGTCCCTAACCTTGTGAATACCTATATCTAGTCGATGCAGGGCCCGTCCGAATTGCCGATCTCGAGGCTAGGCTGCCAAAGAACGTGCAGCTTCTCGGGTGGCTTGCCGTTGAGCACTGCAAGCATTAACTCAACGATCGTCACACCGACATCATGCGGAACGGCCCATTGTAGGATTGTGAAGTTGTAGCCCATGAGCGTGTCTGGAGGGAGGCCACCATTGACGATGATCGACATTTCGCTTCCGAGCATAACCCCGGCGTCAACAAGCGCACGCACGGCACCGGCGCCGCATGGAGGGTTGTCCACGATCACGGCAGACGGTCTGGGATTGCATGAAAGAATACGCGTCATTGCTTCGTAGCTGCTGGCGCGGCTGAGCGTACCTTCGATCATGTAGCGCGCGTTTACGGGCAGACCGGCGGCGGCCATGGCGTCAATGTAGCCTTTACGCGCCTGTGTTGTGAAATGCAACTCCAATGGTCCGTTGAGCAACGCGATCCGGCGGTGGCCAAGGTTCACAAGCCGCTCGACTGCCTGGCGTACTCCGGCCTCGGTGTCGAAATCAAACCAGGAGTACGGACCTGGAAGGATGCTGCGGCCGTACGCAACGAACGGGATGCCCTTTTTCACAAGATACTGCAGCCGGCGATCATTCAGTTTGGTACGCGTGACGATCATGCCGTCGACGCGGCGTCCTTCAGCCATCCGCTCGTAGGTACGAAGTTCGTCGACGTTAGAGGCCGATGCAATGATTAGATCCTTGTTGGTGCACTCGATGGCCTTAGTCATGCCGGACACGACTTCGAGGAAGTATGGATCTCCTAGATCATGCGCCGTGGGCGGACAGATGATGCCGATAGCATCGGCGCGCCCGGTTGCCAGGTGCCGCGCCATCGTATTGGGGCGGTAGCCGACGCTCGCCGCAACCGCAATGACTCGCTCACGGGTGCGCTCACTCACTTCCGGGTGGCCGTTGAGCGCACGGCTGACCGTGGTTCGCGACATTCCAAGCTTGTGCGCAAGATCTTTGAGTTTCATCGCGTGTCCCGGTCTTGCCGCTGTCCCGCCCAACCTGTCGGGGCCACCGACCCCGTAGCGCGACGCGACGCGTCAACCTGCAACCCTGCCATCATCAAGTACATGGACGGGCATCGGATCAGAGATCCCTCCGATCTGGGAGGAATAGAGCGATCCGCTGCATTGCCGACTGGAAAGTCTTCTTCCGCGACCAGCTTCCATTTGCCTCGCGGATGATCGGCAATCAGATAGTGCGTGCCCTTCATGGACGCGAACATGCGCTTGCGGCAATACATCGGCTCGATATGGTCCTTCGCGGTGCAGAACAGGCAGTACCAGCGGCCCTGATGCTCGAAGACCTGCGGTACTTCCAGTTGCTCGAATAGCTTCGAGCGGAACAGCGGCGTGCGCAGCGATCTGTGTTCGAGATCGCGCGACACCGCATGCCCAAGCACGCCGCGTCCGATCGCTGGGCCCACGGGCTCTCGTGTGATGAACATCATGTGCCAGCCGTCGCCGTTCGGAGCTGAAGACTGGGGAGGTGCGGAAGGCCTGGTTCTGCAATACATCTGTATCGAGCGGCTCGTACCAGTAAGGATCGATGTCCAGCATCCGATTGTGTGTGAATCGTTCCCACCTGTGCAGATCGTCGGATCAAACTGCACCCGTTTGATTCGACTTCAGGTGATGGTCTGCACCCAACAACATATACATTGCGGGCACGACGAAGAGCGTGAACAGCGTGCCGATCGACAGCCCCGAGAAGATGACGAGCCCCATCGCATGGCGGCCCGCCGCGCCCGCGCCCGACGCGATCACGAGCGGCAGCACGCCCAGCACCATTGCCGCCGTCGTCATCAGGATCGGCCGCAGGCGCACGCCGGCCGCTTCTTCGAGCGCCTCGCGCTTGCCGCGTCCCGCGCGTTGCAGCTCGTTCGCGAACTGCACGATCAGGATGCCGTGCTTGCTGACGAGGCCCATCAGCGTGACGAGACCGACCTGCGTGTAGATGTTGAGCGTCGAGAGTCCCACGTTGATGAAGATGAGCGCACCGAACAGCGCCATCGGCACCGACACGAGGATCACGACAGGATCGCGGAAGCTCTCGAACTGCGCAGCAAGCGCGAGAAACACGATGATCGTCGCGAACAGCAGCGTGATCACGAAGCCGCCGGACTCCTGCACGAACTGCCGCGACAGGCCCGAGTAGTCGGCCGTGTAGCCCGTCGGCGCGACGTCGGTGGTGGCCTTGCGCAGGAAGTCAAGCACTTCGCCCTGCGAGATGCCTGGTGCGAGCACGCCGGAAATCGTCGCCGAATTGAGCTGCTGGAAGTGATTGATCGACTCGGGCACGATGGTCTGCTTCAGATGCGTGACCGTCGATGCGGGAATCACGCTGCCATCGGGCGTGCGCAAATAGTAGTCGAGCACTTGTGACGGGTTCAGCCGGTCCGTTTGCAGCACCTGCGGAATCACCTTGTACGAGCGGCCCGCGATCGAAAAGTAGTTGACGTAGTTGCCGCCGAGCGCCGCGCCCAGCGTGTGCCCGACATCGCTTTGCGAGAGCCCAAGCGAAGCGACCTTGTCGTGGTCCACGAGCAGCACGCTTTCGGGCTTGTCGATTTTCAGGTTGCTGTCGACGAAAAGGAACATGCCGCTTTCGCGTGCCTTGTTCAGCACGGCCTGCGATACTTCATTGAGGTTCTCGAACGGCTCCGTCGTGCTGATGACGAACTGCACGGGCAAGCCCTGCGCGCCCGGCAGCGGCGGAAACTGGAACGCGGCGACGCGTGCGCCCGCAATGCCGTCCCACTTCTGCTGAAGCTCCTTCTGCAATTGTGTCGCGCCTCTCTTGCGTTTGTCCCACGTCTTGAAGAGCACGCCGCCATAGCCCTGGTTCAGCGTCGGCGCGCCCGTCAGCTGGAACATCTGCGAGTACTCCGGCAACTGCTTCGAGATGTCGAATACCTGGTCCGCGTAAGTCTGCATCTGCTGGATCGTCGCGTTCGGCGGCCCCTGGATCTGCGACAGCACGATGCCCTGATCCTCCTGTGGCGCAAGCTCCGATTTCGACGTCGTGAAGAGATACACGGTGCCGCACAACAGCAGCGCGCCCATCACGATGAACACAGGCCACGTGTCGAGCATCGCATGCAACAGACGCCCATAGCCGCGATGCACGCGCTCGAACTGCCGGTCGACGAAGCGCGCGAAACGGCCCGACTCCTGGTCCGTGCGGAAAAAGCGCGAGCACATCATCGGCGATAGCGATAGCGCGATCACACCCGATACGGTCACGGCGCCCGCCAGCGTGAACGCGAATTCGGTGAAGAGCGCGCCCGTCAGTCCGCCCTGGAAACCGATCGGCAGGTACACGGCAACCAGCACGACCGTCATCGCGAGAATCGGTCCGCCGAGTTCGCGCGCGGCGATCAGCGCGGCTTCGAGGGGCTGCTTGCCTTCCTCCTTCATATGACGGTCGACGTTCTCGACCACGATGATGGCATCGTCGACGACGAGCCCGATCGCGAGCACGAGCGCAAGCAGTGTCAGCAGATTGATCGAATAGCCGAACAGCTGCATCACGAAGAACGTGCCGATCAGCGAGAGCGGCATCGCGATCACGGGCACGATCACCGCACGGAAACTGCCGAGGAACAGGAAGATCACGACCGTCACGATCAGCAGCGCTTCGACGAGCGTCTTAACCACTTCGTCGATCGCCGTGTTGATGAAGTCGGTCGCGTCGTAGACGATGTCGCCCGTCATGCCTGTCGGAAACTGCTTCTGCAGGTCCGGGAAGATTGTTTTCACGCGCTTCGCGACGTCGAGCACGTTCGCATCCGGCGCCACCTTGATGCCGATGAACACCGAACGCTTGCCGCTGAACGCGACATTGAAGTTGTAGTTGTCCGCGCCGAGCACGACGTTCGCGACATCTTCGAGGCGCACGATCGCGCCGTTCTTCTGCTTGACGACGAGCTTCTTGAAGTCGTCGACGGAATGCAGGTCCGTGCCCGCATTCAGATCGACGCTGATCATCTGGCCTTTGGTCGTGCCGAGCGTCGCCAGATAGTTGTTGTTGCCGAGGGCAGTGGAGACGTCGGCGGCCGTGACGTTGTGCGCGGCGAGCCGGTTCGAATCGAGCCAGGCGCGCAACGCGAACTGACGGCCGCCGAGAATCTCCGCCATCTGCACGCCCTGGATCGAATCGAGCTTCGGCTTCACGACGCGCAGCAGATAGTCGGTGACGTTGTTGCTCGGCAGCACGTCGCTGTAAAAGCCCATGTACATCGCGTCGGTGGTCTGGCCCACCTGCACGGTCAGCACCGGCTGCTGCGCTTGCGGCGGCAACTGGTTGCGCACCGACGCGATCTGCGTGTTGATCTCCGTCAGCGCGCGATTCGAGTCGTAGTTCAGGCGCAGCGTCGCGGTGATCGTCGAGACGCCCGTGCTGCTCGTCGACGACATGTAGTCGATGCCCTGGGCCTGCGCAATCGCGGATTCGAGCGGCTGCGTGATGAAGCCGGCCATCGTGTCGGCGCTCGCGCCGTAGTACGACGTGGTGATCGTCACCACGCCGTTTTCGGTCTGCGGATATTCGCCGACCTTCAGCGCGGAGAGCGAACGCAAGCCGAGCACGAGGATCAGCAGACTCACCACCGATGCGAGCACCGGGCGTTCAATGAAGATGTCGGTGAATTTCATCGCGCGGCCTCTTATTGTTCCTGAGGCGTCGGATTCGGGTTGTCCGCGGGCAGCACGCGGTTGTCGATCACGAGCGGCGTGCCGTTCTTCAGTTTCAACTGGCCGCTCGTCACGACCTGCGCGCCTTCGCCGATGCCCTTGAGAATCGCGACCTGATCGCCGCGCGTCGGCCCCGGCGCCACGAACACCTGCTGCGCGACGGGCATGATCTTGTTTTGCGCATTCTTTTGCGCGCCGGGCTTCACGACGAACACGGTCGCGCCGTACGGGTTATAGGTGATCGCCGTTTGCGGCAAGGTCAGATAGCGCTGCACGGCGCCCGCGTCGATCTTCACTTTCGCGTACATGCCGGGCAGCAGCTTGCGCTCGCGGTTGTCGACGGTCGCTTCGATCTGCACGTTACGCGTCGTGCTGTCCACGCGCGGATTGATCGAGCGGATCTTGCCGTCGAACGTGCGGTTGCTGAACGCATTCGTATCGACGACGATCGCCTGGCCGACCTGCAATTGTCCGAGTTGCTGTTGCGGCAGATAGAAGTCGGCGTAGATCGGATCGATGGCTTGCAGCGTGACGATCGCATCGCCCGGATTGATGTACTGGCCCGGGTTGACCGTCGTGATGCCGACGCGTCCCGCGAAGGGCGCGCGTATCGTTTTCTTTTCGACGAGCGCGGCCTGCTGGTCGACCTGGGCTTTCTTGCTCTTCAGGTCGGCGGCATCGGCGTCGAGTTGCGCCTTCGCAATCGCCTGAATGTCGAACTGAGCCTTGTCGCGCTTATAGACGGTTTGCGCGAGTTCCGCCGCGGCCTGCAGCGACGCGAGCTGCGCGCGGTCCGAATCGTCGTTCAGGCGCACGAGCACCTGGCCTGCCTTCACTTCCTGGCCCGAGCTGAATGCGATTTCGCGCACGAGCCCCGCCACTTCCGTCGTCACGTCGACGCCGCGCACCGCGCGCAGGCTGCCCACGGCGGCAAGCTGCGGCTGCCACGTCTGATAGCCTGCGACAGCGGCCGTGACGGTCGCGGGCGGCACGGCATTGCTCGCCATGAACTTTTTGATCATGTGCGCCCTGAACAGATTGAAGCCGACCAGCGCACTGAGCAGCAAGCACACGAAGATCAGCATGATGATCATCCGCCTGGTCATGGGTCTCTTCGTTGTCATCGTCGTCTTTTCCTTGCACGGCAAACTGATAAGACACAAACTCGTCCTTCGACGCAGCCCTCTGACCGCATGCGACGCGCGGCGGTTGAGAAAGGATTCATTGCGGCCCCGCAGACGCCGGGGCCGGTGCCGACGTGGCTTGGGCTGCCTGGCTCGTCGCCGTGTCGTTCCACCAGCCGCCGCCGAGCGCCTGGAACAGCGCCGCCGTGTCCGCATAGCGCGCGGCCTGCGCCTGTGCGAGATTCACGACGGTCTGCTGGTACTGGCGCTGCGCATCGAGCAACGCCAGATAGCTGACGCCGCCAATGCGAAACTGGCCGCGCGTCAGATCCAGCGAATCGCGCGCTGCGCGCCATGCTTCCGTCTGCGCGCGCAGGCCGGTGGCATCGTGTTCGAGCGCGCGCAACGTATCGGCGACGTTCTGGAACGCCAGCAACACCGTCTGCCGGTATTGTGCGTTGGCCTGATCGAAGGCGGCATCGGCTGCGCGCTTTTGCGCGCTCAGCTGGCCGCCGCGAAAGATCGGCTGCGTGACGCCCGCGCCGATGCTCCAGATCATGTCGGCGTACTTGAGCAGGCCCGCGGGCGTTAGTGCCTGCGGGCCGTAGCCCGCCGACAGCGTGAGCTGCGGATACATGTTCGCCGTCGCGACTCCGACCTGCGCGCTCGCCTGATGCAGCGTGGCGTCGGCGGCGAGGATGTCGGGCCGCTGCCGCACGAGCGACGACGGCACGCTGACGGGCAAGCTCTGCGGCAGCGTGAACATCGACAGCCTGAACTCGGGCACACCCGTGTCGCTTGGCGGCTTGCCCGCGAGAACGGCGAGCTGATGACGCGTCTGATCGAGCGACTGACGCAGCGGCGGCAACGTCGCGCGCGTCTGCGCGACGAGCGTTTCCTGCGAGAGCACCGCGGTGCGGTTCACGCCGCCAAGCTCGAACTGCTTGCGCAACACGCCGAGCTGCGCGTCCTCGTCGGTGGCGATGCGTTCGGTCGCTTCGATCTGCTCGCGCAGCGACGCTTCCTTGGCAGCTGCCGTCACGATGTTTGCCGACAACGCGAGATACGCAGCTTGCAACTGGAAGCCCTCGTAATCGACCTGCGAGCGTAGCGATTCGAGTTCGCGCCTTGCGCCGCCGAACACATCGAGGTTATACGACACGTTTACCGACGCGTTGTACAGATTCAATATTCTATGTAGACCGGGCTGGCCGAACGTGACGCCATTGAATTTCTCGCGTGTCGCGTTAGCCTTTGCATCGACGGACGGATACAGCGTGGTGCCCATCTGCGCGCGCAGGTTCTCGCCGGCCTGCCTGAGCGCCGCTTGCGCCGCAGCGACGTTGGGACTGTTGGCGAGCGCTTCGCGAATCAGCGCGTCGAGCGGCTCGCAATGAAAGAGCGTCCACCACTGCGCGGGAATGTCCTGGCGGGCGACGAACTGTTGGGGGACGCCCGATGCGCCCGGCGACGACGCCGTTTGGTCGGGCAGCGGCGTGGGCGTGTACGTCTCTGTGGCGGGCGGGGGGGGCGTGCGGTAATCGGGGCCCACCGCGCAACCCGACAGCAAACAAAACTGTGAAAGCAGGACTGTAACCAGTGCGATGCGCGCGCAAACGTGAAGCGCTATACGGCGCCGAAATGCACTACTAAGCTGCCGATGCAAACGGCTGCGACCAACTGCGGTTGACGTCATCGAACACCTATCCACCTTCCACCTTAGTTCGCGTGAGCGGCGTGTTATCAAAATTGCGGATGCAGAACTTACCCGTCCCCGCTGCGCCGGTCTTCCTGCAAGGAGGCCAATGTAAGGTATGAATGATTTGAAGCGATATTTGGCTCGCTTCCGCAGCGGAACTTCGGGCGCGCGGATCTTATAACAGGTTGCGAACATCCTTCGCGCATGGTCAATGCCTGTCAAGCCAGTTCAACACAATTTCGACGCCCTCATTAATCGACAGCAAACAAGTGTCGATGAAGACGTCTGGTGCCGTCGGCTGTTCATATGGCGAGTCGACGCCGGTGAAATGCTGGATTGCGCCACGTCTCGCGAGCCGATAAAGGCCTTTGGGATCGCGAGCCTCGGCTACGGCCAAAGATGCGTGGACATGAATTTCAGCAAAGTTATGCTTCCCTGCGATGGACTTGGCGAGTTCGCGGTCCGAGCGGAAGGGTGAGATGAGACACACCAGCACAACGAGGCCGGCGTCAGCCATCAATTTTGCAACTTCCGAAACGCGCCGTACGTTCTCGTGTCGATCATCATCGCTAAAGCCGAGGTCCTTGCAAAGACCAAGCCTGACGGAGTCGCCATCGAGAGTGTAGGTGAGGCGGCCGGACACATGAAGACGTGCCTCAACCCCATCGGCGATAGCCGATTTTCCAGACCCGGATAGACCGGTGAACCACAGAATGGCGGGCGTTTGTCGCAGCAACCGTCGTCTCGACTCAGGATCAATGCGAAAGTCGTGTGCGTAAAGATGTGAAGTCGATGCCTCGTTCGTCATACACGCCTACGTAAGCGGGTTGGGGATGGTTGCTGGAATTCGGGTACGCGCGCTCAAGCATTGCAGCAGCGTGACGCCAGTTACTGTAAGCGTGGAAGATCAGGAAATGGACATCCCACTCTTCTGTCGACGCGGCAGGTTGCCGCCTATCAGTCAAGGCCCCAGCGCAGCGAATTGGAATATGCCGAGCGGCGAAGTCGTTTCCCACTCATACTGGTGCATAGCAGGCGGGTTCGTCGGTTGACGATGGCAGGCCGGTGCCGCATGCCTTGCTCAATAGAAGACCGTCGCACCAGACATGTTCGACGCGTCCCCATTTACAGGCTGAAGCAGCGTCCGGGAAGAAGCCTCGCCCGTGATGATTGGCGCTGGTATTGCAGAGCAATGGAAGACCTGTGAGCTTTTCGTATTCGATCAGCAGTTGGGCTACCGGATGCTCGGAAGTTCTTGCGATAGTCTGCAATCGAGCCGACCCGTCGAGGTGCACAACGGCAGGAACCTTGTCCTGCCATTCCGCGCGCGTGTGATGATCGAACAGCATGTAGGGATCTGGAGTACCGGGGCAAAATACGGTAGGAGCACGGTCTTCGAGACATATTGGTGCCACGGGGCGGAAATGCTCTCGATGCTTGATATCGTTGAGAATAGTCTTCATTGCGGGCGAAGTCGCAGCGGCCAGGATGCTTCTGGCACCCAATGCTCGAGGCCCCAGCTCGGCGCGGCCGGCAAGAAAAACGACGGGTTCATTATCCGCGAGTATCCGGGCGAGTTCCGCAATGGAGCAAGGAGACGCCGTCCATCCGGCCGGCACGTCGCCGGTTTTCACGGCTGCTCCGCTATAGACCGACCATTCCAACGGTACGAAGCCTTTGTCCGCGGCCATCGCGCAACAAGCGGCGCCAATCGCCGATCCGCTATCATTCGGAAAGGGCGGGACCCAGATTGCGTCGAACAGGCCACTCGCACGTAATGCGCTATTCCATTTGATGTTGAGTGCGCATCCGCCAGAGATACACAAATTTCGCGGCCCCGGAATCGAATGTCGCTGGAGCGCCATTCCCATTTCGTGAACGAGAAGACGCTCAAGGAATACATGAAAGGAGACGAGTACGTCTTCGTGAGGCTTGGTCTTTAGTTGTGGCAGGCTTGCTTCGAAGAAGTCGCGTACAGCGGCGAGCGATGTTTCCGGAATATGGACATTCTGGCGGTAATTTCGCGCAATTTCCGTATCGCCGGCAAAGCGTTCCTGGTAAAGCCGATGAAACTCAGTGACGATGTCTTCATCGAGGGACCCGAGCGCGATATATGCCATAAGCTTGCCGGCCACGCCAAGATCCCACTCCGCGCCGTCCGCCTTCTTATAGGGCCCAAAATGATGACCTGCCGCAGCGTATATTTGGCCGATGACCGGAAACAGGCAGTCAACGAGGCGCGCTCCGTGGCGTTGTACGTGGTACAGCCTCGGCACCATTCCACCATCCCAGACCAGGCAGAACGCGGGCTGCTCGCTCCGCGCGAACGGGCTGGTGCAGTACGCGGAGGCAATATGGCCTGACACATGAGGATAGCTTTTATATGTACGTGACGCTCCGCCGACCAGCAGTCCGGTGCCGTCGACCGAGGCAAGAAGATGGTCCACTTTGCGTTCGATATAGGGGGCGCCATTTAGGCTGACCAGCGTGGAGCCACTGACCATCCGAAACTGTGACTCCACTTCGCCGTCCCAGCCGTCGACAACAAACTGGTCTATATCTTCGACACGCAAGCCACCTTCGCTCAATGCGGCCGCAACTGCATCCAGGTTCTCGATTTTTTGGTATCGCGGGTTGTTTTCCCGCTTCTCCTGTTCGATGCAAAAAACGAGTTTTCCATCCTCGACAACGGCGATTGCTCCGTCGTGTGTCAGCTTGAGGCCACAAATGCGCATAGTATCCCCTACTCAAAGAGGGTAATTGGGTTGAGGCGAAAGGAAAGCCCGGTTCCGGAAGCGCGCGAGCAGACAGTTTTCATTGGGCGACTCACCGACGCACTCCACGCGCTCAACTTCGGTCAGTTCTTCTTTCAGAATTTCCAAGACCGTTTCTGCACCGGCAAGGTGTCCCCACCGCCGACAACTGGCGTCACGCGCCGACCCGAATATCAATCGGCCACCAGGTACAAGCATCCGTACCAGATTGCGAATAGCGGCGCGCACCTCCTCGATGTTGCCGAGGTAATAAAGAACTTCCGCCACTACGATCAGATCGAACTTGTCGAGGGTAAAAAAATGCTGTACGTCTGAAACAATCCAGACCGTGTTCGGTGGCTCCTTCAGACGTTCGCGTGTTTTCGAGAGCGCTTGTGGCATAACGTCGATAATGGTGAGCCGTTGGCAATGAGGTGCCAATCTTTCCGTAAACGCTCCTCCCGCGCATCCGACTTCTAACGCGTTGGAGACAGATCCGTCGACGAGTGACATTCGGAGCATTTGCTCATGGCGTTGGAGTTCGAAGGGATTACTGTCCAGTTGCCACGGGTCGTCCGCGTCCAATTCTCGACGCAGTAATTCAAAATTCGTTACATTTCTCAATTTGATCTACCTTACTAGTAGTCCACTACAACGTCGTTGTACGATGCGCTATGCGGGACGCGTTGCTTTCCGGACAGAACCGGCGTGCCTCACAGCTCGGGTCCGTTGCGCTCGATGGCGGCGCCGTCCGGCCACTCGTTCAGCGGGCTACCGATCGGCAAAATCACAGCCAGCACGTCTTCAATGCGCGTAGGAGGTAAGTCAAGATGAACGTTTGGGAGCGTTGATCGCACGCGCACCCCATCCAAGATTGTCCCCATTCCATTCCGAAACAATCTGGCAAAGTGATTCTTTAAGGCATGCCGGACTGTGCCAAACGCAAATGGGACGCGGAGTTCTTGCAGCACTGGATATATCGCGCGGATCGAATGACCGATTCCGAACCCTTCGAGATCCGGACGCACCCCATACAGTCCCAATTCGGCTACAAGTACATCGACCGAGCCTACCTTGATGAAACGACGAAGCGATCCCATGTGAGCTGCAACACCCCTCGAATCGTAGGCGATGGCGCGGAGTTCGGGCCGCGCACCGGCCCAACTTCGACCACCCTCGAACGGTTTTGCGTTGAAAGCCCCGGTCGGCCCATACGTCGTTCGGAAGAATCGGGCCAACTCGATGTGATCGGTGAGTTCAAGCTCATTTTCCCAGCACAATCTCCACTGCACTTTTGAGGACATGCACAGTTACCTCGTTTTGACGCGTTCATCGCCTGCTGCGCGAGCGGCCAGACATACCGATGGTGCGCATCAGTTTTCTATGGCTATAAGGGAACGCAAGGATTAATCAAACCGATCATTTGTTAGCTAAACAGATCTCGCTTAGAGACACGACGACACTTAAAATGATCTGTCAACAGGTGGGTTATGCGATCGAGTTATTCGTAAGGGGTGTTTAAACATCGATCTTCCCACCTTCGAAGAAGCTCTCGTACTGCCCGCCTGCGAAGTGACGCTTCAACTCCTCAAAATTGAGTACCGTTTGTTCCAGTGGCCTCACTTCCTGACGTTGAAGGGCTGTGCTGCCAGAGTATGGACGCACAAAAATTTCGAGGAAAGACCAAACCGCTTGCAGACATGAAGCAGGATTGTCCAGCAGACTTTCATACTCGACGGTAAGAATGTTCGCTGGTGCGAATGAGTCCATCACCAGTCGGTGGAAATCGTCAGCAGCTTTGAGATAGTCCTCACAGTCTTTAATTTTTAAGGTTACCTGAGGAGGCGGACCGGAGTCGTTGCCTGCGCCAAACTTTAACCATTGACCACTTTGCCTTGCCTGCATAAACGATCGCAACGATTCCAATGTATTTCTGCGGATCACAAGCATCACCTTGAGGTATGGCCATCTAGCCAACTCATCAAAAAACCCTGGACGTTCCTGAAGCTGAGGTTGGTTGATCTTGCAACCGACGTGTGTGATCGCGTTCTTCCCGGCTCGGGCGGGATAGTGTAGATAGGCGAGTTCGAGGAGTTCGTGATCAGTAAGTAGCAAGCGTTTGCGATTGTGCCAGATCGCGTCGTAAGGATTGAGCAACTCGCCATTGCTTGATACGTTGGGATGTTCGTTTAGCAATTCTTCAAGGTAATGTGTGCCCGTCCTTGGCATCCCGAGGATTACAAACGGATTAATTATCAGCATAGGATGGGTCATAGCGTATCTTCAACAGGATCGGAAGCGATGGTTCTAAACTGATTCCTGTCTAGTTCATTACAAGGATCTGATCCTGCTCGGTTTCCAATCATCTGCGTCAAGATAGGAGACGTCGGCGAAACAGTACTGTTGACAGAAAGAATGGCAAGACTGTGTAGACGAAAAGCGCAATCACATGCAGGCCGATTCCGGCGGCTGGGCGCGCAAGCATCGCAGGGCGGATGAGTTCAACGGAATGTGTGAGCGGCAAGAATCGCGCAAGCTGTCGAAATGCACCTGGAAGATGGGCGACCGGAAAGACGACACCGCTCAGAAAAAGCATGGGTGTCAGAACAAGTGTTTGATAGAAGATAAAGTAATCATAACTCGGCGCGATCGCGATGAGGACCATGGCAATACTCGCGAAGGCGAGGCCAGTTAAGATAACGACAGGAATGACATAAAGAATGCCCGGAAAGGCCGCATAGCCCAGCGTCGTGGCAACCACCGTAACAGCCGTGCCGGCCAAAAGGGCTTTTGTTGCTGCCCAAGCCAATTCACCGAGAACGACGTCGCCGATCGTGAGTTGAGTACACAAGACTGCTTCCCACATGCGCTGAATGTGCATGCGAGCGAAAGTCGCATAAATCGTTTCGAACGTCGCGGAAGTCATTGCGCTTGTCGCTACCATTCCAGCCGCCAAAAAGGCTACGTAGGAAGTGCCTTCGATGCGGCCTATCATTATTCCCACGCCGAAACCTAATCCGAACAGATACATCATCGGGTCCGCAAGGTTACCGATAAGCGAAACGAGTGCAGTTTTTCGCCACGCTAGATAATTGCGGCGCCATACCATGCGCCAGTTCCAAGTGTTGGTGGGCATAGCCATCACGAAAACTTCGCGCATCATTTAGTCCTTCATATCCCGTCCAGTCAACCGAAGAAACACGTCTTCCAGGTTTGCGGGGCGTTGCAGAACGCGCAGACCCGTTCGCTTGCACAACTGCATGCGCACCTGTTCCAGGTCGGCTGCATAGCAAAACAGCGTCTCGCCGCTCACCTCCATGCGCTGCGCGTAGGGCTCAAGCAATGCACGCAGTTCGTGCGAATCGCCGCCGTATATCTCCAGCACGTGGCTTCCAATTTGTTGATGGATTAGCGCATGAGGGGCACCTTCCGCAATGCTGCGTCCTTTGTCAATCACACAGAGTCGATCGCACAATCGCTCAGCCTCTTCCATGAAGTGAGTAGTTAGAAGGATTGTCTTGCCGCGCGCAAGTAGAGAGCGCAAGCGGTCCCAGACGAGGCGGCGCGCATGTGGATCAAGACCGGTCGCAGGCTCGTCCATTATCAGCAGTTGTGGGTCGTTGATAAGCGCCCGGGCGATGGTTAACCGACGCTTCATGCCGCCAGATAATTCTGCGACGCGCGCGTGAGCCTTGCTCTCCAGGTGCGCGAATTCAAGCAGCGACGGAATCACCGCTTCGACCTCGTCGGCGCTCATGCCAAAGTAGCGCCCGAATATCTGCAGGTTCTCGCGCACCGTGAACCCGGGTTCAAGGTTGTCAAATTGCGGAACTACGCCGATACGCCGCCGTGCCAGGCGCGCGCGTACGGGCACGGGCTCTCCAAGAACAGTGATCGTACCTGCGTCAGGCGAGGCCATACCGAGGACCATGCGCGCGGTCGTGCTCTTGCCTGCGCCGTTAGGTCCCAGTAGGCCAAAGCATTCGCCGCGCTCGACGCGAAATGAAAGTCCGTTAACGACCTGTTTGCCGTTATATAACTTCCTGACGCTAGTAAACGTTATCGCTGCAGCAGCCATTGAACGAGAGGTCGAGATGTGGCTTCGTTAAAAGAAGATCCCGTTTTGCGCGCGAGATCTTACGTATCACTCACTACGGACTACATTGTCGGACGTTCCGAATGACGGTGTCCTGCACTGCCGGTCACACTGCGCATCCGTACCCGTCGATACAGCAGCGTCTGTTGTCACAGCGTGTCCAGGCGGATCGACGTGTTCGAAACAGTCGGCGGCCGAGCCTCGGGAAAGCCAGTTGCTGTTACTCAACGTACACAATGCGTAGGCCTTTACAGGAAGCAATAACAAAAGGTTGATAAATGTGTGCGCGGAAAATCCGAGAAATCGAAGTTCTCGAGACCGAACTGCGGCCACGGAACAGCGGATCATAGTCATTGAGGCGATCAGAAAGCATGCCTGCCACGGTGCCGAGGCTGTCAGAACGATCTGCAGGAGCCCGGCGAGCATTGACACGGCAAGTAAAAGCGACCCTACGTTTTGCCCGATCACGTCCAGCGTAAGGTAACGATCGAGACGAGGCAGGAGGCGCAGCGCAAGCAGCGTGTCGCGATAAGTGCTGCGTGCCCAACGTAGTTGTTGACGCAGATATGGCCACAGCTTGTCTGGTACAACGGTAGCTGCGATCGCGTCTGGAACATACTCCGTTCGGTAACCAGCTGCCAGCATAAGAATTGTCAAATGGCGATCTTCGCCAAAGTCACTGCGTTTTCCGCGGAACGTCTGAGTCTCGTACTGGTTCAGCAGCAAAAGAAGCGCGGATCGTCGATAGATGGCGCATGGACCGCAGCAGCACATAACGGCACCGAAACGGGCTTGAGCGGCACGCTCTTCGTTGCAGGCGAGCCAGTATTCCATATCAATCAGACGGGTCAACCATGTGTCGCGGCGATTGCTTGCTGTCAATTGACCCATGGCGGCCCCGATCGCCGGGTCACTCATTGTTAGTACGAGTTTCTTCACGACATCGGGCGCTAGGGTCGTATCTGAGTCGACGTTAAGTATCAGTTCCGCAGACGAGGAACGGATCGCAGCGATTTGTGCCTTGCGTTTTCCTACGTTCCGGGGAAGGAGAACAAAATTGAATCTCGGATCGTGCTCGTACTCGTGGTACACCATTCTCAACGCGTCACGATTGGCTGAACCGTCATCGACGACGTGGACTTTAAAGGGGCCGGCATACTCCTGAGTCGCGATTGAAGCGAGGCACGCCCGCAGTGTGTCCGGGTTTTCGTTGAAGCACGGCACAATAACGTCGACGTCGGGCAGGGAGTTGGAGTTGGTCGATTTGCTTCTCGCAGGCGGCCCGCTGGACGGCATGGCGTGCAGAACCTGCGCGCTTTTATAAATGGTCGAAAGCAATGCGTACAACAGAACGGAGGTCGTGTTGATTGTGGCAGGGATGTTCATCGAGGTCAGTTTGCTAAGTGGCGTTAAGAAATGATCTGACTACAGGCCTGCCGTGATCCAGAGAAGGAACAGGTGGAAAATGCTAAAGATTTGCTCGCGAAGTTCCTGTCGGTAGTGGGCAAGGGTGTCTCTAATCCGCCTGCATCCGTGGATGTCTCGCTATATCTTGGCGAGACTGCGGAATCTTGCGCTCTCTCGTCGCTCGGATCCTCAACTAGTGCACGCCCATGATAGCGAGCTGGCAAATAATATATCCATCGGCCGATGCAGAAAGCTCTGTCAGTGCTTCCTCTTTATTGCGTCAGGATTTCCTGACGCCGGTGATATTACTAATCCGTTTCAAAGCCGTTTACAAGCTGCTGCTCATGGTTGGAGTAACCTCTTTAATGAGGTAAACGAGCCTTAATACAGATGTTTGCAGGAGTGCTTATCGGTTCAATTTGTCCACATCAGGGCAGTGAACTGATTACAAACCTGCGTTCCTTCAATGCTGGAATCAGGCGCGACAGCGCCGTGACGGTCTGATCGCGCGATGTGGTGCGAGCATTCGAATCCCACTCTCCAGGAGGGCTCCCATCGTGTAAAAGAACAATAGAGCCTGGCTGCGCGGACGCCAGCACAGCGTGCACAATCGCGTCGACACCGGGGCGAGACCAATCTCGCGGGTCTATCGACCAGTGAAGTGCCGTCAATCCTGCCTTTGTCGATTCGGCAATTACTTCTTTCGTCCATATTCCGTATGGCGCGCGCATATACCGCACTGTTGCGGCAGGGCATGTCCGCTTGAATATCGCGTTCGCTTCCAATATCTCACGCCGTGTCTGTTCCTGTTCGCATTTTGAAAGATCCCGATGCGTCATCGTGTGATTGGCGATCTCGTGACCTTCAGCGATGATCCGTTCTATCAACTGCGGATGACTTGCCGCGTAAGCGCCAAGGACGCAGAACGTTGCCGGCACTTGGTGCTGCGCCAATACGTCAAGTATCTTGGGCGTCCATACTAGATCTGGACCGTCATCGAAGGTAAGGTAAACCTGACGGGATTGGTGTTGGCGTTCAAAGTTGTCCGGCACATCGGACAGGCAATCGAACCGGTTCGCACTCGTCTCGTCTCGTTGTGGTGTGTCATCCTTCATCTCATAAGCCATCGACTATTCATGGTGGTGTGCAGAAAACGCCCCTTTTGAGGAGGTGAAAATCTGTCTATAACTCACAATTTGGGACTTTGCGAAAACGGTCGGTCAGTAATTCGAATAAAATCTTCGTGCGACCTCTTGCGCCTTTAGTATCGGTAGGCGTAACTTTGCGCGACGACAATTAATTTGTACAATCGATTGTTTCGATACGTTGCATCCACACAGCGAATACCTGAACATGCGCTTCAAAGGCCTCGATCTCAATCTTCTTGTTGCGCTGGATGCGCTGATGACGCAACGCAATCTGACGGTCGCGGCGCGGAACATCAATTTGAGTCAACCTGCCATGAGTGCAGCAGTCGGCCGGTTACGAGACTATTTTGGTGATGACCTGTTCGTGATGAGGGGTCGCGAGTTTGTCCCGACAGCTCGGGCAATGGAACTCGCAGGCCCGGTTCGGGAAGCTCTGTCGCACATCCAGCTTTCGATCATTTCACGCGACGTCTTCCAACCGGCCAAATCGAATCGCCGCTTTAGGGTCTGCCTTTCTGATTTCATGACACTTGTTTATTTCCAGAATGTCGTAAAACGTGTCGCACGCGAAGCTCCCTCAGTGAGTTTTGAATTGCTTTTTCCTGACGACGAACCCGGCGAGTTGCTTCGTCGAGGTGACGCCGATTTTCTGATTTTGCCGGAGCTGTTGCTGGCAGATTCTCACCCCAAAGCGGCGCTCTTCGAGGAGAAGCTCGTATGTGTCGGATGTCCAACAAACAAACAGTTGTCGCGGCGGCTCCCGTTGGAGAAGTACATGTCGATGGGACACGTGACAGTGAGGTTCGGACGGGCGCGCAGGCCCTCGATCGAGGAGTTTTTCTTACTCGATCTCGGTCTAAAGAGGCGCGAAGAGGTTGTCGTGCCGACCTTTGATCTGGTTCCATCCATGCTATCGCGTACGAACCGTATAGCAACGATCCCTATGAGGCTGGCAAGGCATTTCGCCGAAGTGGTTCCGCTGCGGATCGTCCAGGTACCACTGCCCCTTTCCTCGTTCACTGAAACGATCCAATGGCCCGCGCTGCATAACGGTGACCCTGCAAGCATCTGGATGCGCGAGCTGTTATTACAGGAGGCGCAAAGCCTCGTGGCTGGCTAGTATCGATGGCTTCACGGTGAATTCGGGTCGTGCCGAGTTCCTTTTTCAAAGGTCGCGAGTGTCGCGACCTCCGCGAGTGTGAAGCGAAAATCCCGCAACGTCGCGTAAATTGCCACGGCGATTTCGTGTTCTGATGCACCCCGGTAGCGAAAGCGCGCGAGGATCGTATCGTAGCCGCCAGCGCCGTCGAAGACATGATGTTGTTTTGGCAAGACGGTTTCATAGAGCGCCGCGATTCCTTGCGGCAATTGCGCACCGACGAACACCTTGCCGACTGGCTCCGGCAGCATCAGGAATCCGCCGCGAGCGCGCAACGTCGATGCGGCGAACGCGGCTCGCGTTTGCTCCGCGAAACATGCCTCGTCACCTGACTGCTGCGCGACCCACAAGGCGAACAGGTCAATACCGTACAGATCGCGAAACAGGAAAGGGATCTCCCCCCCACCCACGCGCGCACCGATCTCGAGGAAGTACAGGGCGTCGGGGCCTCGAATGATCTCAAGATGGAACGGTCCATTGACCAACGCGAGCGCACGCAGGCTGGCATCTGCAAACGCGAGCAGCGCATCATTCAGCGGCCCGGGATCAAGCATTACGGAGCCGAGTGGTTTGCCCTGCGCGAACTCGAGGCAAGTGTTGATATAGCGGGACGCGCGCGCGATCACAAATGCACCGTCAACAACGAAGCCGTCAACGTGATAGATCGTTCCTTCGATGTACTCCTCGCATTCGTACTCAACGAGCGGTAGAGTCGGCAACAGTGCATTGAACTGCGCCTCCGTGTCGACGCGCCGTACACCTACGCTTGCGGCACCGGTGCGCGGCTTTACGATGAGCGGAAAACGCATTGTATCGATCGGCTCCGCATCGGGAGAGGTCGGATTTTCCAGCGCTGCGAAGCGCGGCGCACGCAGGCCGGCTGTCACGACGGCGTACTTCATGACCGCCTTGTCGCGAAACCGGACGACTGCGTCAGGCAGGTCACCAGGGATACTGAACGAATTGCGGAGCCGCGCGGCCGCCATCAGGTCGAATTCGGACAGCGCGACGAGCCTGTCGATGCCGCCCAGTGCTGAGCTGCAGGCGCGCACGGCCGCGTGCAGCGCATCTTCATCGCCGAAATCGGGTAGCTGTTCAATGTGAATGATGCGCGACCCGCGCAGTGCTGCCGCAGCGTGTGGCGTGCAGACGTATGCCACGTCGTGCACGGCATGGTCGATATAGCGATGGTAGGCGGCGAAGTCGTCGGACCAACGATTAAGCACAACGATGCGTCTACTCTTGGAAGACAGGCTGATTGTCATGTCGAGAAATTTTCAGATATCATCAAGGGTGCGATTTAATCTGAGAGCGCTTTGCGCCTCGGCGAGACGCAAATCAAGCGTCGGGCGATCGGCAGCGGTAAACAGCAGATGTCCGGCGCGGCCACGAAAATCCGTCGGGTGTGGCACGGCACCGCCGATGTGCGAATGGACCTCGATCTCCTCGAAACCGGGCATTGCGCGCACGCGTTCGACCGCGGCGGCGCTGGCGAAGCGGCCCGTTACAGGCGCGAGGAACCGCACACCGCTCGCGCACGTCGTGACCTCTGTGTCATAGCCGGGCGCCGGATTGGCGTCGCCGAGATGGCTGCGTATCATCACTTCCGGCAACGAGAGTGACTTGCTGAGTTCAACTAGACGGTAGATGCGGTCTCCTCCGAGCCGCGCGGCGATCTCGATTAGCACCGGACCGTCACGTGTGATGCGGGCCTCCGCATGGAAGACGCCGAGTGTAAGGCCGATTCGTGCTGTGATTTTTTCGATGTATGCGACCAGTGCCGCTCGGTGCTCTGGCGTCAGCGCCGCTTCAACTGTGTGTCCCATCTCGACGAAATACGGCTCGGCGCTCAGCAGCTTTTCGGTTACAGCGACAACACGCGGCCCGCGCCCGTCGATGTAACCTTCAATGCTATACTCCGGACCCTCGAGATATTGCTCAAGCAGCAAAACGTTGCCAATCTTGCGGCCCATGTCTACAACGCCTTGGTGCATGGCGCGCTCGACCGCGAACTGCAGCTCGGCAAGCGAGTTGACGCGCGTCACCAGTTGGCTACCGCAGCCGTCCACAGGCTTGAGAACGGCTGGGAAGCCGACCTGCGACGCGGCCGTCAGGATGTCGCGGGGATCTGCGATTTGAGCGAACTGTGGCACCGCCAGTCCCATAGTTGCGAGGTGCAAGCGGCTGTGGTACTTGTCTTGAGTTAGCGCTGCCGCTTCA
This sequence comes from Paraburkholderia phymatum STM815, assembly GCF_000020045.1. Taxonomy (GTDB): domain Bacteria; phylum Pseudomonadota; class Gammaproteobacteria; order Burkholderiales; family Burkholderiaceae; genus Paraburkholderia; species Paraburkholderia phymatum. The sequence goes on from NC_010627.1 coordinate 495,260, forward strand.
GGCGGCAAATGGGGAAGACCGAGCCGGGCCGCCGCTTGCGCGGCTACGCCGACTGTGTATTCGAACCCGGGCACGATTGCGTCGACGCGCATGGCGCGCGCAGTTGCGGCGACCGCGTCTGGGGAAGCGGTGTCCACCGCGGTGAACGATGCGGCGGCGTTGCGAAGTGCAGGCAGAACGACGCGCTCGTCACGGTTGGCAGAAAACACATGTGCGGCGACACCGAGGCGCGCAGCAGCGGCGATAAGCGACGCGCCCGACGACGCCGGTTCAATTACGATGACGGCGGTCATACGGATGCTCCTTATCTGGCAACCGGTTCGGCTTGAGGCACTGTTGTCACCAGTAATTCGTCGAAGTATTCGTGGATCAGCTCGACGAAGTGGCACAGATAGGTCTCCGCTTTTTCCGTTCCGCCCCAGTTGTCGATTGCCCGCTGCAGGGCGACCCACATCCGCTCATTGTGATCGCGCGATTCGTCGTAGTGAATGTGGCCGAGCGAACCCCTCACATAATCGTGTCCGAACGCGCGCGCCGCAGCTTCAGTGATGACCTTGTTGTAGCGATCCGAATACCATTCGACAAACCAATTCCACACCATCGTCGGCAGTGGCCCGTCGCGGCCGATGCTCAGATAGAGGTAGCCAATTAATTTGTCGGTGCTGTGAAAGGGCGCGGTGCGGTCGACGTCGGTTGCGGAGAGGCCGAATTTCTCGATGTCACGCAAGAATAGCCCATCGTGCCCGTATTCTTCTGCGAGGTATCGCGCGAGAAACTGCGCGAGCACGTTGTCCTTGTAGCTGATTTTGTAAAGTGCGAATGCGTCGACTTCGTTGTTGAGCCGGATTCGCAACACGGTTTCGACGAGATGCCGGCGATAGTATTCACTGTCGATCCAATCTCCACGATGGAACGCAGCTGTTTCCGGCGAGGTGGCAAAAATCCGCTTCATCGCCTGCTCAGCGACTTGCTCTAGATGAACGCGATCGTTGCTTGTTGACATATAACCCTCCAAGTAAAATAGAAGAAACAAGAACGGAGAAAGCAGCGCTGTGGCCACTCTTTATTCACTGGCTGGAAGAGCCAAAAGACACCGGGTGATTTTTGAGCAAGGCAATATGTAGCTCGGGACTTAAGAGGCTACTTGTTCTCTGGAGTTAGGCAGACCGGAGTCGTTGTGTGGTGAGACGCAAGACTTTCAAATGCTTCTCGATGATGTTTGATTAGATTAGAACCGACTTGCCTGGGTCTTCCTGCTAATAGCTCGGCCACACGCAGAACTCCTTCTAGATTGGCGGCTGCATGATGGCACCAGCGCTAACGCCTCGGAGCGTACCCGCAGCCAAGTTGTGCGAATCGTGCCGTATGCCCTTTTGAATGGCAATGGTGCAGTCTTTGGCCAACCCCTGCGGGCGGACGTGGCAGCGGACATCGGCGCGATGGCGCAATTGGGCGCGAGACCGAAGTGGTCGCTCTCGACTTGTTTTGCGTTCAAATTCTCGCTCGCGCATGTTCTCCGATTGAGTGACGGAAGGATATTAACCCCAAGTGTATGCGTGGTATAAGCTGATAATCTTTATGTCTGCATGAGGGAAATTGATGATTCGCGATCTCGACAGCACGCTGCTGCGTACGTTCGTGACGGTGGTTGAGGCTGGCAGCGTGAGTAACGCTGCAATGGCACTTCATCGCACCCAGGCTGCCGTCAGCATGGCTCTTCGTCGTCTTGAAGACGAAGTCGGCCAACGCCTGCTCGAACGTTCGCCGCGTGGCGTGAAGCCGACTTCGGCGGGCAGTGTGCTGCTACCATATGCGCAGAAGTTGCTCGAAATTGGGCTTGCCGCCCGCTCCGCACTCAATGCAGGCGACGTTTCAGGTACCGTCAGGATTGGCATTCTGGAAGACGTCGCAATGAGTCACCTCCGCCATGCGCTCAGGCAGTTCTCGGCATCGTTTCCAGACGTCGCACTGGAGATCGTCGTCGACGCCAGCCCTGCGTTATCCCAGCGGCTCGCAACCAACACGCTGGATTTTGCGATTGGAGATCCAGCGCTGATTCACGCCGAACCGCTCGTTACTTGGCGGCATCCGCTTCGCTGGGCCGCCGCACGCACGAGAAACGCTGACCTGCGAGGTGGACCTCTGCCCATCGTCGCATTTGGCGGAACATGTCGATGGCAGGAGAACTTCTTTGCGACATTGCTTGAGGCCGGCATCGCGTGGCGCGTCGCCTGCACAAGCACCAGTTTGTCCGCGATCCAGTCGGCCGTTGAGGCAGGGCTCGGAATTGCCGTGCTACTCGATTGGCATGTGCGCCGCGATACGATGCGGGCAATCGATCCGTGTTCTGCCGGGCTGCCTATACCGCCCGTCGTGGAGTTCGGCCTGTTTAGTCCCGCGAATGCACACGACAGCACGTCCGCAGCAACGGCACTGCAGCGCTTCCTCTTTCGCGCGTTGCAATTGGGTTCCACAGACGACGGCGCTCTCAACTAAGAGCGTACCGGCATGCCACTACACGCGTTTCCATGCTATCCGCGTCTTCCGGCAGGCCGCATCGGACGGGGCAAGCTTTCGACGCATCCGAACTCGCGATATATGTGCGAGACAAATGCGCCGGGCTGTCACCGTCCGGATGCGGGGCAGATCGCTGAGTGCAACGGCGAAATTCCAACAAGCCGGTGAGCGAAGCTTGACAAATATCAAGGAGAAATCTCGTCGAAGGTGCAATGAGATTTCGTTCTCTCATGCAGGCGGTTTGTGTTATTCGTGAATTCGAACAGTAAACGAGTACTCGATTGCCCGATTCATACGCTCAAGGCCGACTGCCTAGGCAGTGCAGTGCTTGAGAGATGACCTGATGGAAAAAAGGTGAGCGATGTCACCAATGCAAAAACGAGGCGTAGTTTCATAGCATGGTGTCACTCTCGCTTGTCACGCTACGTCTGGTTTGTATCGAGCTTCGGTGTAAGTTAATAAGCAAAACGTATAAGTTATCCGGTGCTGAAGCTGACGAGAATTTGTAGTAAAACCTCCAATTTTTTCCGTTAGTATCCTAGGCGCGCATACACGCGTACGTTGTTTGTGGTTGTCGCACCTATTCGATATCGCAGTTGCGACTTTGTTCGTTTTGTCGGCGTCGTCGACACGCGCTTAGTTGTGGCGTGCAAATTTGTCATCGCCGACGCGAGCACAGTATCGACATTTTTGTCGAGCCGTGTTTCCGGGGCGCTTGGCGTGCTAGCGCCGGAGCTCAAATCCATGCCGCATTTTCATCTCAACGATAGTCTTCCAGATTTCGATGTAGTCTACGAAGTAGTAAAGACGCTAGTCTCGTCCCGTGACGCCGAGCGGACGTTGGACAAGTCGCTGCGTTATCTGTCATATGCGCTCGGATGGCGCTCGGCGTTCATCGCCGTCACGGAACCGGACGGACATCTGTGCAGTTTGTGCAGCACTGGGTTGTCAGAGGGCTGGCGCGACCGCGCGCGCTTCCTGTCCGGAGAGGGGATCGTAGGACGGTTGCACTCGAGCGACGCGGCAGTGGTTGTGCCTGAGCTGAATGAAGAACCGCTTTTCGCGGACGACATCGGAGCCGTCGGTGGATCCGAGGGTGAACATGTCGCTCTGCTCGGGACTCCGATCCGGCACGAAGGGCGGCCGCTCGGCGTGCTTGTGGCTTTTTGCGAGAATCCGGACGGCAAGCGTACTTTCGGCGATGACCTTCAGCTTATGAAGATTGTAGCGGCGCCGATGGCACAGGCGCTGCTGCTTCATCGGGACGAGAAGGCCATGCACGACGGCGCAGAGCCGGTCAGGCGCCCGCGTAAGGAAACCATTCGTGCATATCAGATCGATAACACGATCGGTGCGTCGGCGGCGATGCAGCAGGTATTCGCGCAGGTCCATCAAGTGGCGCCGGCGAGAACGACGGTGCTGTTGCGGGGCGAGAGCGGTACGGGCAAGGAATTGATCGCGCGTTCAATCTGTCGTCTATCCCCGCGCAAGGAGCAGCCATTCATCGCGGTGAATTGTGCGGCGCTCACGGAAACGCTGCTCGAAAGCGAGTTGTTCGGCCACGAGAAGGGCGCGTTCACTGGGGCGCAATCTCAACGCAAGGGGCGTTTCGAGCTAGCGCACGGCGGGACACTTTTCCTCGACGAAATCGGCGATATCTCTTCGTCCTTCCAGGCGAAGCTCTTGCGCGTTTTGCAAGAGCGGGAGTTCGAACGGGTAGGTGGCGCGACGCCGGTAAGAGTTGACGTAAGGCTGATTGTTGCGACGAATCGCAATCTGGAACGAATGGTGAGGGACGGGGAGTTCCGCGCGGATCTGTATTACCGCATCAACGTGGTAAGTATTCTTTTGCCGCCGCTGCGCGAGCGTCGCGAAGACATTCCGGCGATGGCACAGTATTTCCTCGATCGTTTCAACCGCGACAACGGTCGCTTACTGCGCTTCAGCGACGAAGCATTGCGCGTGCTGTCGAACTGTTACTGGCCCGGCAACGTGCGGGAACTCGAGAACTGTGTTGAGCGCACTGCGACGATGACACACCATGACATCATAGATCGCCTTTCCTTCCTCTGCGAGATCGACCAGTGCCTGACGAAGGTATTGCATCACATCGAGCGTGAAGATGCTGTGCGTCCCGGTCCCTCGTCGAACCTTGTTGCGAGCGAAGCGCCGAACGCGCTGGCAAGTGGCCACGCCGCCGATCTTAACGGCGGCCGGTTCGATGTCCCTGGCGGCGACGGCAGGCCGGAGGGCGAGCGTGAGCGGCTCGTCTGGGCAATGGAGCGTTGTGGCTGGGTGCAGGCGAAAGCAGCACGGCTCCTCGGCATCACGCCGCGGCAGATTGGCTACGCGCTACGCAAGCACGAGATCGAAGTACGTCGCTTCTGATAGACAAAAGGCCCGTGAGTACATCTGCATTGTCGTGCAATGTCGCAATCCTTTCAACTCTGTCGGGATGATGTCAATGACGACAATTCCTGCCCCTGCACAGCGCCGCAATGGCGTCGCACGCGCTCTACGTCGATGGTATGCAACTTGCGTTTCGTCGTGGACCTCAGATTGTCAGGAGTCGCGATGTTGTTCAAGACGAGCACTGCCGAAGTGTTCGACGAGCCAGGTTGCGCGAAGAACCAGGCCAAGAGCGAGAAGGAGCGCAAGCAGGGCTGCGCGAAACAAGTCTCGCCGGGGACGGCGGCTGGCGGGTGCGCGTTCGACGGCGCGAAGATCGCACTGCAGCCGGTTGTTGACGTTGCTCACCTCGTTCACGGCCCGATCGCATGCGAGGGGAACTCCTGGGATAACAGGCATGCGGCATCTTCCGGGTCGACGCTCTACCGCACAGGCTTCACGACTGACCTCAATGAACTCGATGTGATCTATGGTGGCGAGAGGCGGCTCTTCAGTAGTGTGCGCGAGATCATAGAAAAGTACGATCCGCCCGCCGTGTTCGTATATCAGACGTGCGTGACCGCGCTCATCGGCGACGACATAGAAGCGGTTTGCAAACACGCATCCGAAAAGTTCGGGAAGCCCGTTATACCGGTGAATGCCCCCGGCTTCGCCGGATCGAAAAACGTGGGAAACAAACTTGGGGGCGAGGCGCTTCTCGATTACGTGATTGGCACTCGTGAACCGGCGTATACGACGCCTTGGGACATTAATATCATCGGCGAATATAACCTGTCGGGTGAATTGTGGCAGACGAAGCCGCTCTTCGATGCACTCGGTATCCGTATATTGTCCTGCATTTCCGGCGACGGCCGGTACAGGGAGATAGCGAGTGCGCACCGCGCGAAGGTCAATATGGTGGTGTGCTCGAAGTCGATGATCAACGTCGCGACAAAGATGCGGCAGCGCTACGGCATTCCGTACTTTGAGGGCTCGTTCTACGGAATCGGCGATATGAGCGATGCGCTACGCCGGGTCGCGAAGCTGCTGGTGCAGCAGGGCGCACCTGAGGACCTGCTTGCGCGTACCGAGCGGTTGATTGCGGCAGAAGAGGCACGTGCCTGGGCTCGCATTGCTCCGTACCGCGAGCAACTCGATGGCAAGCGGGTGTTGCTGATCACGGGCGGTGTGAAGTCGTGGTCGGTTGTGGCGGCATTGCAGGAGGCGGGGCTTGAGATCGTCGGCACGAGTGTTAAGAAGAGCACGGAGGGCGACAAGGACAGGATCAAAGAGATCATGGGAGACGACGCGCGCATGGTCGAGAATATGACGGCACGCGAGATGTACGCGATGCTCTGCGACGCGAAGGCCGACATCATGCTGTCTGGTGGGCGCTCGCAGTATGTCGCGCTGAAGGCGCGCACGCCATGGCTCGACGTCAACCAGGAACGCCATCATCCATACGCCGGGTATGAGGGCATCGTCGCGCTAGTGCGCGAAATCGACCGCGCGATCCATAACCCGGTCTGGGATCTGGTGCGTATTCCGGCGCCGTGGGATGACGAGGTTGAGAACGTCAGTGCTGGTTTGCCGCAGTTCGCGGAGGACAGGACGCCAGAGTTGCCGCGTGCAAGCGTGCAGGGTTGCGCGACTGGGGTTTGTCCGGGCGTCACAGCCTGAGCGCAGCGTGGAGCGAACATCATGGCTATAGTCGTTGAGTCAAAGAAAGCCTGCACGGTCAATCCGCTGAAAACGAGCCAACCGCTCGGCGCAAGCTATGCGGCCATGGGACTCGACGCGTGCATGCCGGTTATGCACGGCTCGCAAGGCTGCACGTCGTTCGGCCTCGTGCTGCTGGTGCGCCATTTCAGAGAGGCAATTCCGCTGCAGACAACAGCGATGAATGAAGTTACCACTATTCTCGGCGGATATGAAAACGTCGAGACAGCGCTGCTAAACATCCGTAGGCGCGCGGCGCCAAAAATCATCGTGCTCTGCTCGACGGGGCTCACCGAGACGAACGGGGAAGACATCGTGGGCCATCTCGCGATGGTGCGCAGACGCAAGCCCGAACTGAACGACACCGAACTCGTCTACGTTTCGACGCCGGATTATGTTGGCGCCTTTGAGGACGGCTACAGGCATGCTCTTACCGCAATCGTGAAGACGCTGGTCAAGCCGCTGCCTACTGTACACCGACAGGTCAATCTGCTACCAGGTAGTCATCTATCGCCGGGCGATATTGACGAACTGCGAGAGATCGTCAGCGCATTCGGGCTAGACCCGATCATACTCCCCGACATCTCGCGTTCGCTCGACGGCCATCTTTCGCCTGTCTGGCGCGGTACCACGCTAGGCGGAACTACGCTCGATCAGATCCGGATGGCGGGTGGTTCGGCCTTTACGATCGGAGTTGGCGAGCAAACCCGTGAAGGTGCGCAGACGCTCGAGTCGATAGCTGGGACGCCGTTCGAAATTTTCGAGCGGCTCACCGGGCTCGAACCCAATGACCGGTTCTTGCAGCGCCTCGCGCAACTGTCGGGGCAGGCCGTTCCGGCAAAGTACCGCCGGCAGCGCAGCCAACTGGTCGATGCGATGCTCGACGGCCATTTTTACACCGGCGGTATCAAGGTGGCCGTGGGTGCGGAACCTGATTTGCTGCTCGCAATCGGTTCGCTGCTACAGGAAATGGGCGCGGAGCTGTCGGTCTGCGTCAGCACGACCACATCGGCGTCGCATGCGCTACTGCCGGCGAGCAGGGTGGTGCTGGGTGACCTGGAAGACATGGAGCGAGCCGCGAACGGTTGCGATCTGCTCATTACTCATTCGCACGGCAGGCAGATGGCCGCACGCCTTGACAAGCCACTCATGCGCGTAGGCTTTCCCGTGTTTGACCGCATCGGTAACGCACATCGTTGCCAGATCGGCTATCGAGGCACGATGAACCTTATCTTTGAAATCGCAAATCTGCTGATCGCACAGATTGTACACCGCCATCCAGCCGACTGGGTGTTGCCGCCATCGCCGTCGCCGCAGCAGTCCCGGCTATGAAATGACGGTGCTGGTGATTGCAGCCAGCACCATGAACATCACTAGGAATCCATCGCATGAAAATTGCATTTGCCACGCAGGATAAGGTGCATGTCGACGCGCACTTCGGGTCGGCGAAGAACATCGTTACGTACGATGTAACGGCCGACAGTCATACGTTCGTGGAAGCCTTTTATTTTGGTGACAATCTGGTCGAGGACGGCGACGAGGACAAGCTCACGCAGAAGCTTGAAGTGATCCAGGGCTGTGCGATCCTGTACGTCGCGGCTATCGGCGGTTCGGGCGCGGCACGCGTGGTTGCGCTGAAAGTCCATCCGGTCAAAGTTTCGCAGCCGGAGTCGATCGAGGACATCCTGATCAAGCTGAGGGTCGTCCTGAAGGGCACGCCGCCACCGTGGTTGCGCAAGGCGCTCACCAAAAATGCTGGCAGATCATACGATATTGCAGAGGATGACGAGATATTTGATCGCTAACTCAATCACTGACACGATTGCCGCGCTGGCGGCCCCGCGACGCCCGCAGTGGGCCGTGTGACAGGGGAGGACATGATGAATGACCCGCAAGAACTTAAGGCGCGCCTGAAAAAGCTCAATGCGTTGGCAATGCAAGCCAAGATGGATCTGCATGACCTGTCGGAGGAACTGCCGACCGGTTGGGAGCAGATCCTGATGGTCGCCCAGCGCTGTCACGACGCGCACGCCGCGCTGATGGACGCGCGCAAGACCGTAGCGGCGGTTCCGGGTGAACCGCCCCGGAGGCTGACATGAACGATACCTTCAGCGTGAAGTTACCCGGTGGAAAAATCTGGACTCCGGCATTTGTCTCCTCGCTCGACGAGCAAAAATGCATCGGCTGCGGGCGATGCTTTCGAGTCTGTTCTCGAGGTGTCCTTCAACTCGTTGGTGTAAGCGAGGACGGCGCGCTCATTCCGCTCGATGACGATGATGAAGACGAGTACCAAAAGAAGGTCATGACAATTGCGCACCCGCAGTTGTGTATCGGCTGCACGGCGTGCGCGAGGATCTGTCCGAAAAAGTGCTACAGGCACGTCCCGGCGCAGATTTGAGCGCGAGAGTATGACTATGGATTTCCACGCGACGCTGATGCGCCACGCGATAAACCCTAACGACTGCACGGTCCTTGCACTCGCTGGAGTGCTTTCAGCGGCGTTCGAGGAAGCCGGCGTGCGCATACTGCCTATCTGCGGACTCAATGCCGACGAGACCCGCTGGCTACTTGCACGGTGGTTCCCAGGCGCGGACGGTGCATTATCGCTGCCACAGGGCGCATTTGCTGTGACCACCCCGCAGCGTGGCTCGCGATACGACGAGGTTGAAGACCTCATAACCTTGTTCAAGGCGCATGCTGATCCGCGCGCAGGGACAACCAGCGAAGTCCATTGTATTTCCCATGCCCTGGCCTGCGCCTCTGTGCGGGACAAACACCTCTGGCAGGACTTGCGCCTTCGTTCGCGGCATGAATTGTCGGCGCTGCTCGGCTACTGGTTTCCACGGCTTGCTGAGAAAAACGTCCACGGCATGAAGTGGAAAAAATTCCTCCATAAGCAACTGTGCGAGCGAGAGGCATTGTCTATCTGCAAGGCCCCGTACTGCGGCGACTGCGCGGATTTCGCGGATTGCTTCGGACCGGAATGAAGATTCTGGCTGCCCAAGTGAGCATGCGCCTGCGGGGAAGGTGCGCGATGACTGTCAGGTCCGACACTGACACTCGAACGCCCCAGAAACTCGCAGGGAGTTTCTCGGTAGCCGTGCCGAGGATGTACTACCAGTCAGAGGCAATTATCGCGATCCGGACTGTGTCAGCAAAGCTTCCACGACATCGAAACCGACGCAATCGGTAGGGTCCAGCTTGCGTAGCTTGGCGATCAGCTTCAGTGCAACGGCGCGGTTGCCGCGCCGCACGCTGATGAACGCCAGTGCCTTGAGCGTGAATAGCCAGAAGCGGCTAGGACCGGGAATGGTGAAGTCCGCATCGCCCGGTTGTACCGCACACCAGTTGCTGTCGATCGACGCTTGTCGGGCGGCGACCGCCAAAGCCTTGGTCGCGACCTCCTGCGCCTCGCCAAGTTCACCACGGTTCGCATGGAACTTATACAGGAGATAGTAGGGGGGCAGGCAGCGCGGGTACGTCAGAACCGCAGTCCATAGCGCGGCGGCCACATCCTCATCGTCGCCGCCGCGAGCCGTATCGATCAGCTGTAGCACGGCTGCGGGGACGTTGCCGCCGAAGAGGTCGGTCGATTCGATACCGGTAATGAGGTTCATTAACTTGCTCCGATGATGGTGCTCCCCCGCCTTTCGTGAAGTTCGGGAGCCGATTTGATTAAGATGTGTTTCTCTACCCGAATTTGAACAGGATGCCATGCCCGCCACGTGGGTACGCCCATTCGAGGTTGTGGTGTTCTGTGCATAGAATGCGGCAACTGCCGCATTCCAGGCAGCCGTCGGTAATCAGCGTGACCGAGCCGTTGTTCTCCTTCCGATAACAGGACGCAGGGCATACGAAGGTGCAGCTTTTGTCGGCACAGTCGTTGGTGCAGACGTCAACATTTTTGATATGGACGTGCGGCCGGCCTACGTCCACGCGGTAGCGGTTCTGAAACAGCTTTTCCTCGATATTGACATCGACCGTTTTCATCGGAAGGCCCTCCAGAATTTGTACGCGTCGCCGACGAGCCCGGTCAGCGAGCGGCTTTCGCGGAAACTGGCCATAACCTCGTGCTTTTTGGTCTTCTTGTCGACGCCATCCACGGTAATCATGGTACGGGCCGCCTTGGCGACGAGATCAGGGTATGTCGTAAAGAACTGTGGATTGCGGTGTAGGATTTTCGGCATGTCGCGGTATCTGTATAAGTCTTTCATCACGAAGCTGTCGTCGAGCGCGTCTTTATACGTGGCTAGTGCGTTAGCGCGGTAGCCACGGCCAACCGCTTTTGCGGCGATGGCGGTTTCGGCAGCGAGGCGTCCTGTTGTCATGGCGAGATTGCAACCTTCGCGATGCGCGGCATTGACGAAGCCGCCTGAGTCACCGACGATCATCCAGCCATTGCCGTACACTTGCGGTATCGCATCGAAGCCTCCTTCGGGAATCAGGTGAGCGCAGTACTCCTTCATCTCGCCCCCTGCGATGAGCGGCACGATTGACGGATGACGCTTCATTTTTTCGAGCAGCACATACGGGCTCATGCGGTTCGAGTTCTTTTTGAAGTCACTCAGCATGCAGCCGACCCCAATGGTCAGCGACTCTTTGTTTGTGTAGAGGAACCCTGTTCCCGCCATGCCTTCGGTGATCCGGCCAACCATCTCGATCACGACGCCTTCTTCATCGCCGACGTTAAAGCGCTGGCGAATGGTCTCCTCTGGCATGAAGAGAATTTCCTTCACAGCCAGCGCGACGTTGCTCGCCTCGATTTCGCCGTGAAAGCCCGCCTTGCGTGCGAGCGTTGAGTTGACCCCGTCCGCGAGAATCACAATGTCCGCGTAGACCTCGCCCTGCTCCCGATCGCATTGCACGCCGACCACCTGGTCTCCATCCATGATCAGGTGATTCACCGTGGTCTCGCAGATCAGCAATGCGCCGGCCTCGCGCACCTTCGATGAGAACCACTTGTCGAACTGCGCACGGATGATCGTGTAGCGGTTGTACGGTGGCTTGTTGTAGTCGTCGCTACGCACGTGCGTGCCCACGAAGGAAGTATCGTCGAGCATCCACATGCGCTGCTCGATGATGTGGCGCTCGAGCGGAGCGTGATCACGAAAGTCCGGAATGATCTGTTCCAGCGCGTTTGCGTAGAGAATCGCGCCTTGAACGTTTTTGCTGCCAGGATATTCGCCGCGCTCGATCTGAAGCACCTCCAGTCCGCCCTTGGCCATCACGTAAGCTGCGGCGTTGCCAGACGGTCCGGCACCAACGACGATCGCATCGAATCGTGAGGTCTTTTTCATCATGCTCTCCTTTTGCTACGCATCTGCTGCAGTTCCAGATGGTCATTGCACGCGTACGTCAGCGCCGGCAGCAGTTGAAGTGCGTCCGCGACGATGCCATAGTGCGCGTAGTCGAAAATCGGAGCGTTCGGGTCGGTGTTGATCGCGACGATGACGTCAGAACTCTCCATGCCGACGCGGTGCTGGATCGCGCCCGAGATGCCCGCAGCGATGTAAAGTTTCGGCCGCACGGTTTTGCCTGTCTGCCCGACTTGCCGATCGGCCTCCACCCAGCCCGCCTGCACGCACGGACGGGTTGCTCCAACTTCGCCGCCGAGCACGCGTGCCAGATCGAACAGGAGCCGGAAATTCTCCGGGTTCTTTAGCCCCTTGCCGCCGCTAACTATGACGTCCGCGTAGGGCAGGTTGACCTGATTACTTTTGTCATCGGCGATGAAGTCGAGCAATTTGGTCACAATGTCGGCCTCAACGATCCCAAGCGCCTCCTTCACGATCTCGCCGCCGCGCCCCGTTTGCGCCTGCGGCATCGCCATGACCCGCGGGCGCACCGTCGCCATCTGCGGGCGGTATGCGAGCGTCATGATCGTACAAAGTAGCGAGCCGCCGAAAGTCGGCCGTGTGGCCGCCAGCGCGCGCGAGGCTGGATCAATGTTTAACTCGGTGCAGTCGGCGGTGAGGCCGGTCGAGAGCGTCGTTGCCACAGAGCCGGCGAGATCTCGGCCCGTTGAGGTTGCACCGAGCAGCAGAATTTCAGGGCGGTACTTGTTGACCAGATCGGTCAGCCCTTTTGTGAACGGCTCGTTGCGGTAACCGAGCAATACCGGATCGTGAATCACGTATGCCTTGTCCGCGCCGAAACTGAACGCCTGGGTGGCAAACTGTTCAAGTGGCTCGTCCTTACCGCCGAGCGCCGCCACGGCGACGTCGCTGCCGAGTTTGTCTGCGAGCTTGCGCGCCTCACCGAGCAGTTCCCACGACACGCTATGTACGTGACCCCGATCGTGCTCAAGAAAGACCCAGACACCCTGATAGGCTTTTAGGTGCTCGGGCAGATCGAGGTTACGGCCTCCGGCCGGTTTGGCTGGCACGGCCGGCTTCTTGTTTGAGGCAGCGGGCGAGTTCATGAGTCCCTCTTCATCAGCACGTCCGCCTCCAGAGTCGGATGGCGAGTGAATATCTTATGCATCAGTTTCAACGACACATCGCGGAGGCTGGACGCGCCGAGTTCGAGCATTTCAGCCGTTTCAGCGCGCGACGTCGGGCCGAACACTTTGCTGACCACTGTCGGTGAACCTTTCAGCCCGATCTTGCTCGCGTCCTCAATGCCGGCCTGTTCGCGGTTCCATTTGCGCACGGGGAAGCCTGCCGCGTGAATCATTGCCGGCAGTGTTGCGAAGCGCAGTTCGTTAGTGTTCTCAAGCATCGTCACAAGACATGGCAATGCAGTTTTGAGTACCTGCACGCCGCCTTCGGCACGACGCTCGACGACGATCGTGCGCGCGTCGACGTCGATCTCGACGATCCTGGACACATAGGTGAGTAACTGGGCGCCGAGGCGCTTGGCAATGCCGGGGCCGACCTGAGCGGTGTCGCCGTCGATCGTCTGTTTGCCAGTGAAGACGATGTCCACCGCCTGTTCTGTTGCGATTTGCCTGATCGCGGCGGCAAGCGCATACGATGTTGCGAGCGTATCGGCGCCAGCGAACGCACGATCGGTGACGAGCACGGCGTCGTCGGCGCCGTAGCTGATGCATTTACGGAGCGCTTCCTCAGCCTGTGGCGGTCCCATGCAGAGCATCGTGACTGCGCCGCCGAAGCGATCCTTTATCCGCAACGCTTCTTCCAGCGAGAACAGATCGTACGGGTTCACGATTGCCGGCACGCCTTGGCGCATGATGGTGTTGTTGACTGGGTGAACCCGGATCTGCGCCGAATCCGGGACCTGCTTGATGCAGACGACAATATGCATTGAGGAACTCCGGGTCAGGCGGCGCCGCGGGTGGGCAACGACGCGCGCACCTTGTCAAGGGCGACGAGCCTCCGTCCATCCGCTTCCTGGAAAACTTTGAATACCTTCTGCTCCGCAGGCGTGGACACAACAAAGTCGTTGTAAGCCTTCTGGAGCAGACTTCGGTAGACGTTGAGCACGCCCGTCGCGTTGTCCCGCGGCAGTTCTTCCTGTTGCTCGATGTACTGGAAGAAGCGCTTGAGGATGTGCAGGCGGCTCACGTTCACCACCTTTTCATCAAATGCGATCTCGAAGAATCGCATGAAATCCTCGATCGATGAGAGGTGATACAGTTGCTCGATAGCTCTTTGCATGTCGTTGCTCCTATTGGACAGGTTTGGCCGCGATGAGCACACTCATGACGCCTCCACTCGCGTGCCGCGAGCTTGGGCCAGGATGCGATGCAGATCCCTTGCGCTGGGCGCCTGTTTGTGCTGCATGGCGAAAGAACGAATGCGCGCAAGCAGCGGCGGGATGAGTCGCTCAGCGACCCTCACGCCTAAAGCGTCGTAGGCGTCGCGCACACTTTGAGATCCAGAATGTTTCCCGAGAATCATCGACCGTTGCCGGCCGAGCTCAGCTGGGTCGAATCCCTCGTAGGTGGTGGGATGCTTGGCGATGCCGTCGGTGTGTATGCCCGATTCGTGAGTAAAGACACCTCGACCGACGATGCTCTTGTTGAACGAAACGGTACGGCCTGACGCCCGTTCTACCAACGAGGAAATGTTGAGCAGCGCTCGCGTGTCGACGCCTGTGTCACGTCCCAGCAGGTGCCGCACGCCCATCACGATTTCTTCCAGCGCCGCATTGCCGGCCCGCTCACCCAAGCCGTTGACGGTGGTGTTCGCGTGCGTGGCGCCGGCCCCAAGAGCGGCGAGTGTGTTGGCTGTGGCAAGCCCGAGGTCGTTGTGTGCATGAATTTCGATCTCAAGATCAACAGCATTGCGCAGCGCTGCAATGGCGTGGAAGGTCTTAAAGGGATCCAGCACACCCACGGTATCCGCAAACCGCACACGCTGCGCTCCATATCGCTGCGCGCAGCGAGCGACTTCTATGAGGAACGAGGGGTCCGCGCGCGAAGCGTCCTCCATGCCAAGAGAAATCTTAGAGTGATTTTTCGCTGCCTCCTCGACGACGCGTGCTATCTGCGCTAGTACCCAGCCGCGCGACTGACGCAGCTTATACTGCAAATGAATGTCCGAAACCGGAATCGAGAGATGAACGATATCAGCACGGCAGCGCAATGCCGCAGCGAGATCCCCATCGGTGAGGCGGCCCCAAACCATCAGACTGGCGTCGAGCTTAAGGTCGACAATGGCCTCGATGCACGCGATTTCGTCTTCGCCGATGGCCGGAATTCCGATTTCGAGTTCGGCCACACCAGCGCGCGAAAGTGATGCGGCGATCGCGCATTTTTCCTCGAGGCGAAACGCGACACCGGCGGCCTGCTCCCCGTCGCGGAGTGTCGTGTCGTTGATTATCGGTTTGAGCATGTCTACGGCCTATTGAATAGTCGCCGATGGATTCGCAAGGCTCGTGCCAGACAAGCATCACCGGTGACAGAGTGCTTTGCGGGGCATTTCAACCGGCTATTCGTGTCGCCTATGTCCTTTTCCTGACAGTGCTGACGTCCATCAGGCGACTACGAGCGGATTGAGCGCCGCATCGGTTATTATAATAATTGGGTATGCGAAGTAATGTTTGCGAACAAAACACCGCAATTGTGATATCTGTCGCAAAAGCGACAGATTAGTCGGGTTTGTCGAATTTGAATGCCGGCGCAAACCCGAGAAACCTGATCGGCCCTATCACCGGTGTCCGACCAACTCCAAGATTGAACGAGACCCGAAGCGAATCGCGTTCGAGTGGCACGGATTTCGCTCTGGCTTAGCGTGCGACCGCCGTCGGTTGCGAGGAGATATCCATGGAAGATAGCGCGAACCACAGCATGCTGCCCTCAACTGCCTGTATCGGCATCGGGCAGATAACGCGCCTGGGGTCCACCGTCGAAGCGCTCGCTCCCCCGGGCGGCGGTTGTTGTCCACGCAGTGGTGGCGACGGTCAGTCTGGCCGTGGTTCGTCAGGCATACCCGATGACCTGCCGACAGAGGTGTGGGAAAAGATTAAGAATCACCCCTGTTATTCAGAAGAGGCGCATCGTCATTATGCGCGGATGCATGTGGCGGTGGCCCCGGCGTGCAACATTCAGTGCAACTACTGCAATCGCAAATATGACTGTTCGAACGAGTCCCGGCCTGGTGTCGTGTCGGAGAAGCTGACGCCGGAGCAGGCGGTAAAAAAGGTAGTGGCCGTCGCCGGCCGGATCCCGCAGCTGACCGTGCTTGGCATTGCGGGTCCCGGCGATTCGCTGGCTGATGCGAAAAAGACTTTCGACACCTTCCGTATGCTTCGCGAGCGGACTCCGGACATCAGGCTATGCTTGTCGACGAATGGACTCGCGTTGCCGGACCTTGTCGACGAGATTTGCGAGCACAACATTGACCACGTAACCATCACCATTAACATGGTCGATCCTGTCATCGGCGAAAAGATATATCCGTGGATTTTCTGGGGCCACCGACGACTCACGGGAAAAGAGGCCGCGCGCATCTTGCACGAGCGGCAAATGCGAGGACTCGAGATGCTGACTGCGCGTGGCGTACTTACGAAGATCAACTCGGTGTTGATTCCAGGCATCAACGACGAACACCTGATCGAGGTAAATCGCGAGGTAAAGAGGCGCGGTGCCTTTCTGCACAACATCATGCCGCTGATCTCCCAGCCAGAGCATGGCACGTATTTCGGCCTGCGCGGACAGCGTGGTCCGACTGCGAGTGAGCTTAAGGCCGTGCAGGAGGCGTGCATGGGCGGCACGAACCTGATGCGCCATTGCCGGCAGTGTCGTGCCGACGCGGTGGGGCTTCTCGGCGAGGATCGCCGCGAGGAGTTCACGCTCGACAGGATCGACCACATGGAAGTCGACTATGACCTCGACGGTCGCCGCGAATTTCAGCGACGCCTGGAAGCCGAAGTCGATATGCAGCGTGGTGCGAAACAAGAGGCGCTCGCCTTCGCGCAGGCGAGCGCGGTGGAGGGCGACATGAAGGTTTTGATTGCCGTCGCGACGAAGGGGCGCGGCCGGGTGAACGCGCATTTCGGGCATGTCTCCGAATTCCAGATTTTCGAGATTGGCGCTGCCGGAGCGTTCTTCGTCGGCCACCGCCGTGTGGACCTTTATTGCCAAGGCGGCTATGGCGACGACGAGGGCCTGCTGCAGCTCACGCGCGCGATCAGCGATTGTCATGCTGTCTTGGTTGCAAAGATCGGCGCGTGTCCGCGCAAGGAACTATCGCGCGCGGGCGTCGAGCCGGTGGACCAGTACGCGGGCGAATTTATCGAAAAGGCGGCGCTTGCGTGGTTCGCCGACTATTGCAGCCGTGTAGCCGGTGGCGTGATCGTGCATGCGCAACGTGGCGAGGCCACAATCCCGCCGGGGGCGTTGATGGCTGCGACCGCAGATGCAGCTTCTTGAGCGGCAGGCAGGATAGTCATGCCTGTCTCACCGGGCTTACACCGATCATCATTGCAAGGAGTGTCGCATGGCCCTGAAGATCATTGCGTCAACGTGTACCGGCTGCTCGGCCTGCGAGCCGCAGTGCGCCAATATCGCCATCAGTGAGAAAAACGGTGTCTTTGCAATCGATCCGAAGAAATGCATGGAGTGCGACGGCCAGTTCGATACTCCGCAATGCGTGGCGGTGTGCCCCGTGGACGGATGCATCGTTCCGGCCTAGCCCCGTTTCCCCGCGCATCGCGCCACTTGCGTCTAACGACTGCTCACTTTGACAGGACCGACACCATGCTGCCCAACCTTACCGTGACACCCGCTGCCGAAAAGTTCATGCGCCGTATTGTGCGCTTTTCCGGCTTGCCATCTGGTGCGGGTTTTCGTCTGCTTGTGAACTCTGGCGGCTGCTCTGGATACGATGCCGGGTTCAGTGCCGTAACCGGGGCGCAGCCAGGCGACGAGGCGATGGAGATCAATGGTCTGCGTCTTTTCCTGCCCGCAGAAAGCCGCCTGCTGCTGGACGGTGTGACGATCGACTTCGTCGACACACCTGATCGGTCGGGTTTCGCGTTCATGAAGGACAATCAGGGACCTGGTGTTGCCGCCAGCGAAGGCGAACCCGGTGTCAGGCGCATTGAAGTGGGTGCGATCGGACACGGGCGCCCCTTGTTGCCGCCACCAGCATCGTGAAGTGCACACCTTGGCCTTTCGCAGGAGCAAATGATGGGTGACTTCCAAAACGAGGACGCCATCGAGGTCGCGTGTGCGCCATCGTTCAGCATTGGCGAGCGTGTGATCGCGCGCTCGGTAATTCGCAACGATGGCACCTACACCGGCAAGAATATGGGCGAGCTTCTCGTGAACAAGGGCGACGCAGGCTATGTCACCCGGATCGACATGTTCCTGCAGCGGTTTTACATCTATGCGGTTCATTTCGTTGAAACAGATCGCAAGGTCGGCATGCGCGCGAAGGAACTGTGCACGCTCGATTATCTTCCCGATGACGTGCTCGCGTGTCTGGGCGAGCGGGCCACGGTTCTGAGCTCGATCGACCAGATACTGCCGACTGCGACAGCGGCGGATGGGCGAAGCCTTTGGCACACGGAACACCAGGGCGATGCATCGGACAATCGAGTTGCGAGCTAGCCCTATTCATGAGGTATGAGCGTGGTCGTACTGCACGACAGCTACAACGATGGCGGATATCGCGACCGGGGCGAAGGTAAGTGTCTCCTGAGGGCCGGCTCCCTCGGCGAGATCGTCGACGTCGGGCAGGTGGTTGAGAACGGCGAGCCGCTGCGCCTCTCTTTGACGGCTTTTGGTCGGCTGCCCGGAGGAACAAAACTGTTTCTGCACCGGTGCGACCATCGCGCAAGGAGACGAGCTGGGCGCGTGACAGATTATGTATTGGCTGCGGCGGCATTTCTCACATGCTGCCAGCGTCGCCACTTTGCTCGTGCTGTATTCAAAACGATGTACGTTCGCACGGCGCAAATTTCCTAACCAAACCAGGAGCTTTTACTGTGAAAATCACGATCCGAAAGGATAGCAAAGGCATACTCTGCGCCTACATTCCGAGGACGGATTTGGAGGAGCCAATTGTTTCAATCGCGCGGGCACGGATGTGGGGTGGGCTCGTCACGCTTGCGAACGGCTGGCAGTTCGAGTTGCCTGAGTTGGCGCCCGACACCGTGCTTCCGGTCACCGTGGAAGCCCGGCGCCTGGCGGGCGGTCACGACTAACATGGCGCTTACTGCAGCTCAGATACATACGATAACCGAATTGGTTCTCAACGAGCCGACGTTGTCGGAAGCCGCAGCAGGTTGGCGCAAGCGCTATCCCGACGTGCGTGTCATTCGGATCAGCGCGGTCGAACTGTTCAATGAAGAGCCGGTGGTGGAATTTCGTGGTCGCCGCGTCTATTTTGCGACGTCAACAGGGGTTTGCGTCTCCGTGACGGCGGAAGCCAGTGAGGCCGATATGCTTATCCTAGCCGAAGAGGGCGCCTACGATGGAGACTATTGAAATCGCGCTTGGCGAGCCAGCCCGTGGAGACGAGAGAACGAACTCGTTCATGCCGTATTGCAGTCGTCATGCTGGAGCGATGGGCCAATGCTTCAGGTATCGACCGACCGTCCGCGCAGACACCTTGATGCCATACTCGCGCTCGATGAGCTGCGCTACCGACTCGCGGGTCCACAGGTAGAATGGCAACGCCAGCCGATCCGGCATCGGTTCGATGATCAGCTTGCGGATTCTCATGGTCTGCCGGTGATCCAACCGGCCACTTTCCAGTCGACGGCCACGCTTGCATGGCCTGAGCGATCTCAGGCCGCCTTCTCGCGACCGCTTCATCCAGTTGCTTACTGCCCGCGGACTTGCCCCGAATGTGTGAGCCGGCGCGGTTTGCGCGATTCCATCAACCACCGTTTGCACCACTACTTTTCTCAGGTGCGCCTGCGAGGGCCCCCGTCGAGGTGTCGGGCATCAGTTTTCGTCTTCATACCCGTTAACGCACTACGCACTATTTAGTGCCAAGTCAGTAAATGCTGGAGCGGTCGCATGGAGGTTGCCACGGCACAGCAAAAGAGCGGTAAGCGCACGCGGGCAATCCCGGCTGGCAATACCAACGGGCATTCGGCCACTAGGGAACGGTTGCGCAAGCTTGCCGATGAGAGAGCCTTGGGGGATGGAAACCGCAGCCTACAGCCATCCTTTCACCAGCAGTTTCGCTACGTGCGGGCCTTCGACGCGATCCGAACCGAGCGTGGCTTCTAACGCGTAGCGGATTGGTGGCAGGGCGCCAGCGTTGCGGCTACATACGCAGCTCCGTGCGCACGCGTGAAGGTACATCGGTACATCGTCAGGCCACTAAAGGGCACGGCGATCAACTTCGGCGCTGGAGCCGCTATCTATCTCTCCAGGCGGCAGCAGCAATTCCCGGCTGGACAAGCCGCCGTACCATTGCTGCTGCCGCTTCAACCGCGGCGCAGGAGGTTGCTGCGTTCTGTAGCCGTGTAGTTGCTGAAATGGCCTTCGCGCGCGGCCTGACGGCGTGCCGCCGCGATGATTGCTTTGCTGCGGGCGGGAGCGCACGGCGCACTGACCTGTTTATCCAGCGAGGTACTGCGACAGCGCGGACAAAGAGGCGTCGTGCCACCACGCACAAGCGCTTCGAAATGCAACGCGCAGTTGCGGCATAGATAGTCGTATAGCGGCATGAGTTCCTTTCAGCGCAAAGAGTTATCCGGCAGGACGCTACCCGGAATTCGTGGTTGCCTCAGTTCCGCGACGTACCGATCGGTGGCGGAGATCGATCCCCGCCGGGCGTCCCTGAGCCGGCCTACCGTATGCAAGAGCTGCAGTCCGAAATCGGTGGCCATGTCGAATGCATTTCGCCCGTCGGGCGCAACGAGGCTGTCGCTGGCGCCGAGCGATATCAGCAGCCACATGACCTCGAGCCGGCCGCTGGCGGCGGCCTGCATCAGGCACGTGATGTCGTTCCCGTTCGTGTGATCAATATCGAGGCCGGCCCCGACCAACCGTAGGATCGATGCGGGTGCGCCGCCCAGACACGCGTGCCAGAGTGCCTGGTTACCTTCGTCGTCGAGCGCGCCGACGTGTGCACCTTCATCCAGCAACGCGGCGACTATGCTGTCTTCGCCGTGCAGCGCTGCCGCCATCAGCGGCGTCATGCCCTCAATGCTGCGCGAGTGAATGTCCGGGAAGTCGTGGATCGAGAGCCATGTTCCGAGCGTTGCCCACGTGACATCGCGGCGGCTTGCGCTTTCGTATGGGACAGTGTCGGTGAGTAGTGACATGATGACACTCCGGCTCATTGGATAGGCGTCGCCGTCACACGCGCCCGAAACGCTGAAATGATAGGTCAGACTGGCCTGTTTTCGTTTGGATTGCGAACCGGCCCCATCGCTTCGAGTCCTTCCGCGTAGCTAATCGTGTCAAACGGCAGGTCGAAGAGGATCGCGGCGTCGGCGACCGCGTCGAGCTTGCCGGCCGTGTCTTTCCTTTTCAGCTCGCTCTTCTCCAGATGCAGGAGCTCAAGCATCTCGTTGTAGACGGTCGATTCCACAATCGGCAGCACGTAGAACACCGCTCCGTTGTACGGCACCTGGTAGCGTCTGGACAGATCGACGTTGTCGCAGAACAGGAAATACTTTCCGCGGGCCGAGAGGGCATTGCCGAGCACTTCCGCGACGTCTCTCAGGTATTCGAAGCTCAGTAGCCAACCGGCAAAGAACGACAGGTGCGGGTCGCTGACGTCCGCTACGGCCATGACCTGTTCGCAGGAAAGCTCGGGCGGGCGCGCCTCGTCGGCGAGCCGCGGTCCGAAGCGTAGCGCGAGCTCGCCGCGAAAACCGATCCGGCGAGGCGCGTTCGTATGCCCCCTGAAGACCGCGTTGAGGAGTCGGCCCTGGTGTTGCAGACTGGCCAACGGGGTTTCATCGAGTTCATGGTGGCTGATCGTGTCAGTCATTAGCATTCCTCTTTGATGGATCTTGCATGCGCGCGGACCGGGCGCTGCTTCGCACATCCTCGGCGGGATGTGCCGGGAACTTTGCAACATCCGTACCAATGCCAGGGCCAACGCCAGGCAGGCTATACGGGCAGACTGCCCGGTGCTGCCCATGTCGTTTGCGACAAAAGGTGCGCGATTTGTCGGGAAGGCGACGTCGCGAACGTCGCAGGCGGCCATTCGGGGGAACCCGGCGGAAACCCGGCCTGGCCAGGGTTTCGACGATCTGCGCACTCATGGCATAAAAGCTGCGTCAACGGGGCCGCGCGGACACAATCCGGCCGATGCGTGACTCGACAGAAGAAGACCATACGGACACCGCAGGCTGAGGACATGGTCGCGGCTTTGCAGATCTGATTCGCAACCCTGGTTTCACCTTCCATGTCAATGGAGTACGACAATGTCTCAACTTCGGCAAATCGCCTTCTACGGCAAAGGCGGCATCGGCAAGTCCACCACGTCGCAAAATACGCTTGCGGCGCTGAGCGACCTCGGGCAGAAGATCCTCATCGTAGGGTGTGATCCAAAGGCTGACTCGACGCGCCTGATACTGCACGCGAAGGCGCAGGACACAATTCTCTCGCTTGCGGCGGAAGCGGGTTCAGTCGAGGACCTGGAACTCGATGACGTGATGAAGATCGGCTACAAGGACATCCGCTGCGTCGAGTCGGGGGGGCCTGAGCCGGGCGTCGGCTGCGCGGGCCGTGGCGTCATCACGTCGATCAATTTCCTCGAGGAGAACGGCGCGTATGACGGCGTGGACTATGTGTCGTACGACGTGCTCGGCGACGTGGTGTGCGGTGGCTTCGCCATGCCCATTCGCGAGAACAAGGCGCAGGAAATCTACATTGTCATGTCAGGCGAGATGATGGCGATGTACGCGGCGAACAACATCTCGAAGGGCATCCTGAAATACGCGAACAGTGGCGGCGTGCGCCTGGGCGGGCTCATCTGCAACGAGCGCAAGACCGACAAGGAACTGGAGCTTGCCGAATCGCTCGCGACGATGCTTGGCACGAGGCTGATCCACTTCGTGCCGCGCGACAACATCGTCCAGCACGCGGAACTGCGGCGAATGACCGTGATCGAGTACGCGCCGGACAGCTCACAGGCGGGCCAGTATCGCGCGCTTGCCGAGAAGATTCACCACAACGGCGGCAATGGCGTGGTTCCGACGCCGATCACGATGGACCAGCTCGAAGACCTGCTGATGGAGAAAGGCATCATGGTGCAGGTCGACGAGTCGCAGGTCGGCAAAACGGCGGCCGAACTGACCGCCTGACGAATGCCGGGCGAAGGTCGCCGTGCGGCGGCCGGATCCGGCGATGACATTCTCCACTTATGGGATATGCAATGACCGCGACGGTTGAAGAACGCAAGGCCGCCAACAAGGCCCTGATCGACGAAGTGCTGCAGGCCTACCCCGAAAAGATGGCCAAGCGCCGCGCCAAGCATCTGGGTTCCTTTGAACAGGGCAAGCCCGACTGTGGGGTGAAGTCCAACATCAAGTCGCTGCCCGGCGTGATGACGATTCGCGG
Organism: Paraburkholderia phymatum STM815; assembly: GCF_000020045.1. Lineage (GTDB taxonomy): Bacteria > Pseudomonadota > Gammaproteobacteria > Burkholderiales > Burkholderiaceae > Paraburkholderia > Paraburkholderia phymatum. Next base: position 518,829 of record NC_010627.1, read on the forward strand.
CTGCGCGTACGCCGGCTCTAAGGGCGTTGTCTGGGGGCCGATCAAGGATATGATTCACATCAGTCACGGCCCCGTCGGCTGCGGCCAGTACTCGTGGGGTTCGCGCCGCAACTACTATGTCGGCACGACGGGCATCGATACGTTCGTCACGATGCAGTTCACTTCCGATTTCCAGGAGAAGGACATCGTGTTCGGCGGCGACAAGAAGCTCGACAAGATCATCGACGAGATCCAGGAGCTCTTTCCGCTCAACAGAGGTATCTCCATCCAGACTGAGTGTCCGATCGGTCTGATCGGTGACGACATCGAGGCAGTCTCAAAGAAGAAGAGCACGCAGTACGGGCGGCACACGATCGTGCCGGTACGCTGCGAGGGTTTTCGCGGTGTGTCGCAGTCACTCGGCCATCATCTTGCAAACGATGCGATCCGCGATTGCGTGTTCGACCACGCCGATCCGAACAGGCGGCCCTCACTTGAGTCGACACCTTACGACGTCGCGATCATCGGTGACTACAACATCGGCGGCGATGCGTGGTCAAGCCGGATCCTGCTTGAGGAGATGGGTTTGCGCGTCATCGCGCAGTGGTCGGGCGATGGCACGCTTGCTGAACTCGAAAGTACGCCGAAATCCAAGCTTAACCTGCTGCACTGCTACCGGTCAATGAACTACATCAGCCGGCACATGGAAGAGAAGTATGGGACTCCGTGGGTCGAGTACAACTTTTTCGGTCCGACAATGATCGAGAAGAGCCTGCGTGAGATCGCGAGCCGATTTGATGACACAATCAAGGCGAATGCCGAAAAAGTGATCGCTAAATACCGCGCGTTGATGGATGCTGTCATAGCTAGGTATAAGCCGCGTCTGCAAGGCAAGAAGGTGATGCTGTTTGTGGGCGGCTTGCGCCCGCGTCACGTTATCGGGGCATACGAAGACCTTGGCATGGAAGTCGTCGGTACCGGCTACGAGTTCGCTCACAACGACGACTACCAGCGCACGACGCACCACGTTAACGACGGCACACTGATCTACGACGACGTGACCGGCTATGAATTCGAGAAATTTGTTGAGCACACGAGGCCGGATCTCGTCGGCTCGGGCATCAAGGAAAAGTACGTCTTTCAGAAGATGGGCGTCCCCTTCCGGCAGATGCACAGCTGGGATTACTCCGGCCCCTATCACGGCTACGACGGCTTCGCGATCTTTGCGCGCGACATGGACATGGCGATCTCGAGTCCAGTATGGGGTCTCTCGAAGGCCCCGTGGAAAAAGGCTGCCTGAGCGCAACCGGGCGCTTATGGCACAACGGTGCCGACAGAAGGCTGTTCAGATTTTCGATTCAGGAGCGTGTCATGCCCCAATCCACCGATAAAATTCTCGATCACGAACTGCTTTTTCGCGAGCCAGAGTATCAGGAACTTCTCCGCAACAAGAGGGAAAACTTCGAGTTCAATCATCCTGATGAGGCGGTGACGCAGGTCGCCGAATGGACAAAGACTGAGGATTACAAGCAGAAGAATTTTGCTCGAGATTCGCTGACAGTGAATCCAGCAAAGGCGTGCCAGCCGCTTGGCGCAGTCTTCGTGGCCAACGGTTTTTACAAGACTTTGCCGTTCGTGCATGGCTCACAGGGCTGCGTGGCTTATTACCGCTCGCATTTCTCGCGACATTTCAAGGAGCCGACGTCGTGCGTCAGTTCGTCGATGACAGAGGACGCCGCGGTGTTCGGCGGGCTGAACAACATGATCGATGGCCTCGCGAATGCATACAACCTGTACAAGCCCGAGATGATTGCCGTCTCGACAACATGTATGGCAGAGGTGATCGGCGATGACCTCGATGCGTTCATTAAGAACAGCAAGCAGAAGGGCAGCGTACCGCAAGACTATGACGTGCCGTTTGCCCACACGCCCGCGTTTGTGGGCAGCCATGTGACTGGCTACGACAATGCGCTATTGGGCATTCTGAAGTATTTTTGGGACGGCAAGGCTGGCACTACCACACCGCTCACTCGCGTGCCGGACGACACCGTGAACTTTATCGGTGGATTCGATGGTTTCGTGGTCGGCAATATGAAAGAGGTTCGACGGATCTTTGATCTGTTCGGGGTAAAAGTCAACATCATTTGTGACCCGTCCGAGACATGGAATACGCCAACCGATGGCGAGTTCCGGATGTACCAGGGCGGAACAACGAAAGAGGAGGTCGAGCGCGCGTTGAACGCAAAGGCAACGTTCGTCTTTCAGGAGTTTTGCTGTGAGAAGACGGGCAAGTTCATCGCCGATCATGGCCAGGAAGTGATCTCGCTGAATGCGCCCGTCGGCGTTGGCGGGACCGACCACTTCCTCATGGAGATTTCGCGTGTGACCTGCAGACCAATTCCCGCAGAGCTCGAAAAGGAGCGCGGCCAACTCGTCGATGCCATGGCGGACAGTCAGGCGAATCTGCACGGCAAACGCTACGCCCTTTATGGCGATCCGGACCAGATGCTCGGGTACACGCAATTCCTGCTTGAACTCGGTGCGGAGCCGGTGCACGTGCTCGCAACGAATGGCAACGATGGCTGGGCAGAGAAGGTCAGAGCCCTGTTGGATGCATCGCCATACGGTGCAGGATGCAAGGTCTACCCAAAACGCGATCTTTGGCACATGCGCTCGCTGCTATTCACGGAGCCAGTGGACTTCCTGATTGGCAACACATACGGAAAGTATCTGGAGCGCGACACTGGGACGCCCCTCGTACGGCTCGTGTTCCCCATATTCGACCGCCATCACTATCATCGCTACCCGACTTGGGGGTATTCTGGCGGCTTGCGAATTCTATTGGCGCTGCTGGATGAGTTCTTCGAAACAATGGACGCGAATACCATTGATATTTCGAAGACAGATTACAGCTTTGATATTGTCCGCTGACGTGCGTGTGGTCCTCACGTAGATGCCATACGGGAGCGCAGCGATGGTGCGCGTGCGCCCGACAGGAGTAAGACGGGGCTCGCACACTCGTTTTCTCGGAAGGGGCACGCAAATGGATGCGCCTGACACGGTTCTCCGCGGACAGAATTCGACGGCGGGTGGCCGTCCCTGTACATGGCCTTTAAAGTCGGCAAGAAGGACTGGAAACTCTCGCTGGGTGATGGTCAGTGCCCGCCCAGCCGCTCGGCGGCCACATTGAAATTGTCTGTTGCGCCGTGCGCTGGTAATAGCGATTTTGAGTTACTGCTCGACATCGCGGAGTTGCTGTCCAAACGGGCTGTTTTCGTCCGCTACGAAACCCATTCGACGCAGGTGTGAACATTTCGCACGGGTTTTGCACGGCGGGCCGCGCCCGCGCTTCCGGTACCGCATGGCATCTGGACGAACTATTTGTGCCGTTGCGGCGAATTCTTACGCATGGCGTGCGGCGTGCGGTTGACGAACATCCCGCATTTTGCGATCGCGGCCTAACTATCAGGCAGGCTCGCTTTTATTACAGCTCCGGCACCCGGTGAACTGACAATTTCGATTTGGCCGCCGAGCATCAGAACGCGCTCTTCCATTCCCACCAGGCCAAAGGATTTCTTTCGGGCAGCCTGAACGTCGAAACCTTCGCCGTCATCGCGTACTTCGAGAAGGTAAGCATTAGCCGTCCGCTCAAGCGTGATGACCACCCTCGTGGCTTTCGCATGACGAGAGACGTTGGTCAGTGCCTCCTGAACCAGGCGAAACAGCACGATAGCCCGGTCCTCGTCCATTGCGATGTTCTCATCGTGCACGAGCAGGCGACACTCTATACGTCGATTGCGATTGAACTCGGCAGCGAGCCATTCGAGTGCGGCCACGATGCCTGTGTCCAGCGCGGCTGGGCGTAGCGATGTGATGACGCCCCGTACAACTTGCATTGTTTGGTCCACGAGAGAAACCAGTGCCTGCGTCTGCTCGACAAGCTTCGGACAGTCAGTGTACAGTTTCATCTGCAAAGCAGAGAGTCTTAGGCGAAGTGCGGTGAGATGCTGCCCGAGTTCGTCGTGCATTTCACGTGCAATACGTTTGCGCTCTTCTTCGCGTGCCGTCTCGCGACGCGAGGTGAGTTCGCGCAGCATCTCGTATGATTCCCGCAAGCGGTGCTCCACTTCTTTTCGCTCTGACAGGTCGACCACGAAGGCGACGCCTTCTTTCCGACTGGATTCGAAAGCAACTCTGCCAACCATAACAGGTACACGGCTGCCGTCCTTTCTAATGTATTCCTTTTCGGATGGCTGCACGCGCCCCGTCCGCAAAATCTGTGCTAGGGCGTCTTGCGTGGTCTCTTGCCATTCCTGCGGCGTCAGATCTCTCCAGCGTATGCGGCCTGAGACGAGGTCCTCGCGCTCGTATCCCACCATTCTCAGAAATGCGTCATTGGCCTCGAGAATGTCGCCATTAGCGTTCCACACGATGATGCCGATGATGTTTGCGTCGACGAGACGACGGATTCTAGCTTCGCGCTCCGTAAGGTCCTCATACAAGCGAGTGTTCTCAAGCGATGTTGCTGCCTGTGAGGCCAGAAGGCGAAGCACTGCAATTCGAGCAGGAGCGAATGCGCGGGTGATCAGATTGTTTTCGAGATAGAGCACGCCCGTAAGCTTGGCCTGGTTCGTTAGAGGCAAGCAGACGATAGAACGCAGCCGATGCTCGCGGATATAGCGATCCGTGCTAAATGCAGGGTCCTCTGCGGCATCGTCGAGGATGACGCTCTCCCCGGTGCGTAAGACATGGTAAAGCACTGATTCGGGCATCAACGTCGCATTAATGGGCACAGTCCTCAACTGCACGAGAGCCATGTTGCCGTCCGTTGTAGCTTCAGCCGCTATCCATTGTTTGTCGACGTCTGGTAGGATGAGCATCCCCCGCTGCGCGCCCGCCTGTTCGATCGCCGTGCGCATGACCGTATCGATCAGATTGTCCAGGACGATCTCGCGCGAGATTGCCTGCGATACCTTGATCACGGTAGCGAGGTCCAATTGTTCGATGGGCGCCCCGATAGTGGTAGTTGGCGTTGGCGCTCGCTCCTTGTCCATGAGATGCGGATGAAGGTCGTCGAGTTGTCGCACCTTGCCATCGGCACCCCACCGTTGGTAGGCCTGTCGGGCCTCTTTGGCATATATGCGTGCGATCTTCTCAAAACCGCGTGTCGCGTAGAAACGGGACGCGAGTTCGTTCGCTACAGCTTCGTTATGGACAAAGCCATTAGCGCGTGCTGACACGATGGCTTCTTCAAAGAGCCGCATCGCGTCAACATCGCGATTTTCCAACCGGGCAATCTCGGCACCGACCAACGCCACGCGATCTGTGAAATTTGCGGGGCAGTTCTTCGACCAGATTTTCAGTTGCCGGTGATGCGTCGCTATGGCATCTTGGCAAACCTGCCGCTCTCCGGCCGGAACGTGATCGTAATATGCCGCTCGGGCCAGCGCGCCGTAGAAGTGATACTCACATTCCTCCAAATGTGACGAAGACGTCCAGAGCAGTTGTTGCGCCGTCCCTGCAGCGTCAACAGCTTCCGCGTAGTTGCCGGCAATATAGCGTGCCTGCAATTTCCTGATCCAGTACCAGCACGCAGCGGTCGCCAGCGCGGGGTTGCCCGACAAACGATGCTCGAAGCGAGGTTCATTGACGTTGCGGTCATCGAGGCTCCCAAATCGGAGTGTTGAGCCGCGGAGCATTCGAATTAGCGCGAGCTGCGTGCTCAGGTTATCGACAACCATGCCAAAGCCCGTCTTTTCGGAAAAGACTAGGCCCTGTTCGGCTTCATGCTCCACCGCGCCTAATGGCTCGCCGACAAACAGCAGGTTGGAAATGACATGGCAGCACGTGTAGGCGGCAGACGGCAGGTCTCCGATTCGATTCGCCGCCTTGAATGCATTATCCAGCACCTCACGGCTCATCCGCACGTGTTTCGTCCAGCGCGCGACATAAAGCGCATAGCAAAGATACGTGACCGCCTGAAAGCGCTTGAGGCCGCGTTGTTCGACGAGCCTGTAGCCGAGATCGCCAAACTTGAACCCTTTTTGATAGTCGTTAAACCGCGGTCCCGCTATCCGTGCAAACATAACATACGCGAAAGAGGACGCGTCGCAGTTGCCATGCTCCAGGCTGAGACTGACCGCTTTGCATATCGTCAGCGAGGCCAGATTCGCGTCCGTGAACCATGCTGGGCGCAAGAGCTTGCTCAGCACATCAGCCGTCGAAAGAGAATCTGGGTCCTTCATTAGTGGCAAGTCGATGAGGTCCTCTATCACTCGACCCTCAAGCCGGATCCAGATGCGCTCGTACTCCCGTTGTACTTCTTCTTCACTAGGATGGGCTGACCAATGAATCCCGACGCGACGGAGATGTTCGAGGCAAACAGCGACTGCACGATCGCTCTGATCAAGAGTCAGGTAAACGTCCATTTGCAGGCATGTGACGATCGCCTGTTCGATGATACGTGTTGCGCGAAGTGACAGCACGTTCAAGCGTTGCTCTGCGTTCGACAGTCGACCGGTCAGGAATTCGCATTCGGCTCGAGTTAACTCGAGTGTGAAGATGAGTTCGTGCTTGCGCTCCCAGCGGTCGTCGGCTAGGAGTTGCGCACCCATGATGAGATAAGTGAGCGCTGATTCGTAGGCCGTCGACGTCTTGGCGCGCTGGCCGGCTATCAGGTTGAATGCAGCAAGTTGGTCGCGTTCCTCCTGATCATCCATCAGCGCTGTCCCGCGGTTGAGTTGACTGACGATATCGAATATCGCCTGCTCGCGCTTCTCGGGAGAGGTTTGTGTCGCGAGCAGGCGCCCGATACGCAGATGGACCTTTGGAAGCAAGCCTTCTGGGATCAGCGAATAGGCAGCTTCCTGCACCCGGTCGTGCGCAAACCTGTAGGCATCTCCCAGATCATCGACAAGCTCCTTGTGTACCGCTGGTATCAGCGACGTGCGCACACTTTGCTTGGTTTTCCCCAACATTTTCGACAGAATCCCGAGCGTTGCGGTATTGCCGAGACAGGCGAGCAGTCGCAATGCCCGCCGCGTTTCGGCAGGGAGGCGGGCCAGCTTTACGACCATCAGGTCTGCCACGTTGTCCGTGTAGCCCTTTGTGCGAATTTGTGGCAGACGCCACTGCCAACAGGCCAGGTTGTGGTCGAAAGTGAGTAAATGCTCGTCGGCGAGTGCGTGTAGAAATTGAATGACGAAAAACGGATTACCGCCAGTCTTATCATGTATGAGCTGCACAAGTGGCGAGACCCGTTCCGGCGTTGTGTGGAGCGCTTCTGCAATCAATCGCTCCACGTGCTCGCGGGTAAGCGGTAGAAGCGCGATCTCGTCAACCGCCGCGCCCATGCTCCTGAATGCCTGAAGCTTACTCATCAGCGGATGATTGGTGTCTACCTCGTTGCTTCGATACGCGCCAATGATCATCAGATACTTCAGATCCGGGCAGGTTAGAAAATCCTGCAACAGGTCCAGCGTCGCGGTATCGAGCCATTGGAGGTCATCGAAAAACAGCACCAGCGGATGTTCCTGCCGGGCAAAGACACTCACGAACCGCCGGAAGGCTAGCTGGAAACGGCGTTGTGCCTGATGCAAATCCAGTTCGGGGACGGGCGGCTGGTCGCCGATGACGAGCTTAAGCTCGGGGAGTAGGTCAGTCACGAGTCGCGCGTTTGGCGTCAGTGCCTCCACGAACGCCTCGCGCCAAATCGCCAGTTCCGTCTCTCGCAGGGTGAGAAGCCGGCGCACCAGATCACGAAAAGCGGGCAGCAGTGTCGAGTACGGTATGTCGCGCTTGTATTGGTCGAACTTACCCGACGTGTAGAGTGCTCGTGACGGCACGAGCACCTTCTGTAGCTCATTCGCGATCGCCGACTTACCAATGCCCGAATAACCGGAAACCAGCACCAATCGCGGTGTGCCCCTAGCGATGACGCGGTCAAGCGCCGCGACCAGAGCGTCGATCTCACGTTGCCGACCATAAAGTTTATTGGGAATCGACAGCCGATCAGGCGTATCGTGCTCGCCGAGCGTAAAGACTTCGATGTGCCGCTGTCGCTCCCATTCGGTGAGACAACGTCGGAGGTCACGTTCCACACCGGCTGCGGTCTGATAGCGCTCCTCGGGCGTTTTCGCGAGCAGCTTCATAACTACTTCCGAGACGACGGGCAGAATTCTCCCCGCCCGCGCGTTCGGCGCCATCGGCTTGCGAGCAACGTGGCAGTGCACCAATTCCAACGGATCGTCGGCATTGAACGGCAATACACCGGTGAGCATCTGGTAGAGCACAACGCCAAATGAGTAGAGGTCACTTCGGGAATCAATCGAGCGGTTCATTCGCCCTGTCTGTTCGGGCGCCATATATGCCAGCGTGCCCGCAATCGTCTCAGGTGGCACTGGGGATTGACGCTCGCGGGGCAGTTCTGAAGCGATGCCGAAGCCGGTGAGCCGCAAGAAACCATCCGCACAGTTTGTCAGAATATGAGCGGGCTTGAGGTCCTTATGGACGAAACCGCGCTGGTGGAGTTTGCCCAGCGCTTCAGCAATGCCGATGGCAACGTGTAAAACAGTTCCCATTTCCATCGGCGCGCCGATCATCCGTTCGAGCGGCTCGCCGCCCGGGTCTTCGAGCACCAATACAGTCCGGCCTTCTCCGCGAATCAGATCTATCGGCCGTACCGCCCATGTGCTGTTGAGTTTCTCCTTCAGCTCGAATTCATGCGTGAGACGAAGGATGGTGTCGGCTGAGGGATTCGCCGCCGTGGTCTGTACAACCAGAACGCTTTCGCTGCCGCGAGATTGACAAACCCGACAGAGGACACGGTCCGCGTCCTCCCAGAGGACTTGGCGGTTATTTCGATTTTCGGAAAAGCGTTGAACGTTCATTTACCGCATACTCTAAGCCGTTCGAATCGGTAATTATGCGCTGTATCCTGCAAGTATGGCACCTATAAAACGTAAGAAGAAACGTCGTCGGACGAGACTGGGCTGGACGCGCTCCAAGGACCGAACATGCACCGGTGCGAACGTACGGCATTGGCGGGTTGTGTCGCCAGCCCGTTTAATAGCTTCGTCCGCGAATCGGATACTCCTTCGGGAGGTATTGTCACGTTGCCGAGTGACTCGGATAACATCTGGCGATGCGGAAGGCGAAAGAATTGCGCTTCATCTCGACCATCGCTTGACGGCAAGCGTCAACAGTCGCGCCGTGCGCATGTTCTACCGGGTTCAGTTGAGCCTGCGCGACATCGAGAAGTTGTTGTTCAAACGGGGCGTTGTCGTCCGCTTCGAAATCATTCGACGTTAGTGCGATACGTTCGACGCGGGCCTTGCTCACCGGTCAAGGTTCGCGTCCGCAACCAGGCACCACGTAGTACCCGAATGTGTGTCACGAACACAAGTGAATCCGTGTGGTGCCGTATTGAGTGTGCGCCTCCCGGAGTCGATTTGTAGCAGCAGGCTTCAAACCGCCCGGTGCTACTGCGTTATAAGGGTATGGTGGTGATCGCCCGCGGAAAGGTCACCCATCAGGGTGGCAAGTACGTGTTGTGAAGGTGAATGAAAGCAACCCGTTCGATGACGCATCGTTAAGTGCTAAAGCTCTGTCAAAACTCGCGGGCGGTCGTCGCTCCAGGATGGATCGGGACGAGAGCTGCTTGCGGATGAGCCGGCACCTGTAAGTTCAACAACACTTCCCCGTACTTGCTCTGTACCGCGCTGCCTGCCGTTCCTGAAAAAACTCTTCGTAGCTCATCACATCCCGGTCGGGATGTATCTTCCTCATATGCGAAACGTACGTCTCATAGTCGGGCAAGCCGACCATCAATCGTATGGTCTGGCCGAGATAGCGCCCGGCGTTACGCACGTCGTGCCTCAGTCCTGAAAACATCACGGCCTCCGGTCAGTTAGTGCTAACTGTACGTTGGTCGGTGGGCAGCATCTCGAATTGCATCTCCCGATCAGTAGCACAATCTTCGCGACGAGCACGCACGACAGCAAGCGCCCCATACACGACAACAGTGACAACCACGAAGATAAACAGTCCGGCGAGCGCCGCGTCGATATAGTCGTTGAACATGACGCGATGCATCTGCGCAACAGACTTCGCGGGCGCGACGATCTTGCCTGCACGGGCAGCTGCGCCAAGTTTCGCTGCGTGCGCGAGGAAGCCGACCATCGGGTTGTCATCGAAGATCTTCTGCCAGCCTGCCGTCATCGTACAGATCAGTAGCCACACGGTCGGTACCAGCGTGACCCATGCGAAGCGTTCGCGCTTCATCTTGAAGAGCACCACCGTGCCGAGCACGAGTGCAATTCCCGCAAGCATCTGGTTCGAGATGCCGAAGAGCGGCCAGAGCGTATTGATGCCGCCCAACGGGTCGACGATGCCTTGATAGAGGAAGTAGCCCCACGCCGCGACGCACAGCGCAGTTGCGATCAGATTGGCGGGGAGCGAATCTATGCGCTTGAGTGCAGGGTGGAATGTGCCGAGCAGGTCCTGCAGCATGAAGCGGCCGGCGCGCGTGCCCGCATCGACCGCCGTCAGGATGAAAAGTGCCTCGAACAGGATCGCGAAGTGATACCAGAACGCCATCATCGCCTGACCACCGATCACCTGATGCAAAATCTGAGCCATACCCACAGCGAGCGTCGGTGCGCCGCCTGCGCGCGCCACGATGGTGGTTTCACCGACGGCTTTTGCCGTTTGCGTCAGCATTTCCGGGGTCAGCACGAAACCCCATTGAGACACGGTCTGCGCTACGGCTTCAGGCATGTTGCCGAGCACCGCAGCTGGTGAGTTCATCGCAAAGTACACGCCCGGCTCGATCACTGCCGCTGCGACTAGGGCCATGATGGCGACAAAGGATTCCATCAACATCGCACCATAGCCGATGAAGCGCGCGTTGGCTTCATTGTCGAGCAGTTTCGGCGTCGTGCCCGATGAAATCAGTGAATGGAAGCCGGACACTGCGCCGCAAGCGATGGTGATGAAGAGGAAAGGGAAGAGATTGCCCGACCAGACGGGGCCCGTGCCGTCGATGAACTTCGTCATCGCCGGCATTTTCAGTTCCGGTGCGACGATCAGAATGCCGATTGCAAGGCCGAGGATCGTGCCGATCTTCAGGAACGTCGACAGATAATCGCGCGGCGCGAGCAGCAGCCACACGGGCAGCACCGATGCGATGAAACCGTAGCCGATAAGGATCCAGGTGAGCTGTGTGCCACTGAACGTGAACCAGGCGGCCAGTGCTGCGGAATCGTGCACTTGCTGGCCGAATACGATCGATGCCATCAGCAGCACGAAGCCGATCACCGACACTTCACCGATACAGCCCGGGCGGAGAATGCGCGTGTAGATGCCCATGAAAAGAGCAATGGGAATCGTCGCGGCGACCGTGAACGTACCCCACGGTGAGTTCGTCAGTGCCTTAACGACGATCAGCGCCAGCACGGCGAGAATTATCACCATGATGAGGAAAGCGCCGAACAGCGCAATTATTCCGGGGACAGTGCCAAGCTCCATCTTCACGAGATCGCCGAGCGAACGTCCGTCCCGGCGCGTCGAAATAAAGAGCACGATGAAGTCCTGCACCGCACCTGCGAACACGACTCCTGCGAGAATCCAGAGCATGCCGGGCATGTAGCCCATCTGCGCGGCGAGGACCGGGCCGACGAGCGGACCCGCGCCCGCGATGGCCGCGAAGTGATGGCCGAACAGCACGTACTTGTTAGTCGGCACGTAGTCGAGACCGTCGTTATGCCGCACGGCAGGCGTCATACGCTGGCCGTCGAGCTGCACGACCTGATTTGCGATGAAGTGGCTGTAGAAGCGGTACGCGATTAGGTAGACACAGACGGCGGCGATCACGACCCAGAGGGCGCTGACCTTTTCGCCGTGCGTGAGCGCGATGGTGCCGAACGCGAATGCGCCCAACAGTGCGACTGCCGTCCACACCAGAAAACTGGATGCGCGGTTCATAGGAGTCTCCAATATAGTTTTATGAAACGACCATCAGCGCAGCAGGCCGGGTCCACTGCGGCTCGCTGTGCGGGCCGCCGCGCATAGTCAGGGATGTGCCATGCTTTGGGCGTGTAGTATTCGTCTTCATCGAGTGCGTCACAAGCGCACAACTACGTAAGTGTGCTACGTAGTTATACGTAGCCCGACCGACCGGTTTACCAAGATGAAACTGAAAGCGAAGATATTTCTGCTCGCCATCGTACCGTTTCTCGTCGCGATAGCTGGCATTGCCTTCGGCGTGCGTCATCAGGCGACGACGCTCGCGAAGGCGCAGCACGACACGACTCAGTTGGCCTATATGGCCAGCAAGAAAATCGAATTGCGCAATTATGTCGATCTCGCGACTGGCGCCATCAAGCCTCTGTACGACGAGGCCGGCAAGAATGCGCGCGACGATGCCATGCTGCGCGACCGCGCACTCGCGATGTTGCAGAAAATGGACTTCGGACCCGACGGCTACTTCTTCGTCTACGACATGCATGGCCGTTCGTTGATGCACCCGCGCGAGCCGAATCTCGTCGGCCGTGACCTGTGGACGCTGCGCGATCCCGCAGGGGCGCCGACAATCCAACAACTGCTCGCCGTGGCGGCACAGGGAGGCGGCTATGTACGTTATGTGTGGCATCGTCCATCGACGGGCAAGCTCTCAGCGAAACTCGGCTATGTCGTGCCACTACAGCGCTGGGGCTGGATGCTCGGCACAGGCATCTATCTGGATGATGTTGATACGACTCTCGCAAGCATCGATCGGCGCGCATCGGCCGATATTGACCACACGATGATGTGGATCGGCACCATTGCGCTGGCCGGGCTTGGTGTGATCGCCGTGTGCGCGCTTGTGTTGAACGTAAGCGAGCATCGCAGCGCCGATGCCAAGCTCAAGCGTCTCGCACAGCAGGTGGTCGAGTCGCAGGAAAACGAACGGGCGCGGCTGTCACGGGAACTTCACGACGGCATCAGCCAGATGCTCGTGTCCGTCAAGCTGCTACTCGAATCGGCGCTTGCGCGCTTCGAGCTGAGTGCAACGCGCGTCCCGTCGGCAGAAGCAGCGCTGTCTATGGGGATCACGCGTCTCGCTGATGCGCTGCGCGAGGTGCGCCGGATCTCGCATGCACTGCGTCCTTCGATGCTCGATGATCTGGGCCTCGCCGCGGCGCTCGAACAGCTGACGCGCGAGTTGAGCGCGCAGAGTCAACTGGCGATCGGGTTCACGCAGATTTGCCACGATCACGCCGCGCACTTGCCCGATACTGTGAAAACCACGCTCTTTCGTATCGCGCAGGAAGCGTTAATCAATATTCTCCGGCACGCACATGCGAGTCGGGCGGCGGTGGCGCTCGAAGTATCGGGAAGCGAGATCACTCTCTCCATCAGCGACGACGGACGGGGCTTCAATGTCGAACGCGTACAGTCCGATCTTTTTGGTGGCGTCGGTCTGCGCAACATCCGTGAGCGGCTGGAGGCTCTCAACGGCAGCCTGCAACTAGACTCACACGCGGGCCATACAATAGTCACGGCGACCGTGCCGCTTTTCATGCGCGGCCCGCTTCCGGAAGAACTGCAGGCAAACCATTCATGAGCTATCCAACGGGCGCGGCCCGCCTCATCCTTGTCGATGATCATCCGCTTGTGCGCGACGGCTTGCGCGCGCGTCTTGAGGCTGTGCCAGGCTTTGCCGTCGTCGGCGAAGCGGGGAATGCGGAACAAGCGATGACGCTCGCGGCTGCGCAGGAGCCCGACCTCGTTCTGATGGATGTCGGCATGAAGGGGATCAATGGAATAACGCTCGCCGCGCTGTTTCATGAGCGCTTTCCTGACATACGCGTGCTCATGCTGTCGATGCACGACAACGTTGAGTATGTGACCAACGCTGTTCGCGCCGGTGCGCGCGGCTACCTGTTGAAGGATTCACCGGGCGCGGAAATCATTCGCGCGATCGGTGCGGTTCTTGATGGGAAGACGTTCTTTAGCGAAGGACTTGGCGCGCGGCTTATCCAGGCATCGACCCTTCGTGATCCTACGGAGCGTTTGACACCGCGAGAGCGTGACATTCTTGACCAACTGGCCGAAGGTCTGTCGAGCAAGCAGATCGCACAGCGCAGCGGTCTGTCAGTGAGAACCGTCGAAACGCATCGGCAGAATCTGAAGCGCAAACTCGAAATAGATGGTCAGGCAGAGCTGATCAAGTTCGCCGTGGAGCACCGGCGCTCAGGTTAGGTCAACCGCCCGGAAAATTGGTATTGCGCAAATCGGATAGCGGCGATGCGTGTGCGTTTCAGAGCATCCCGCCGTGCAGCGCGCACCTCTGCCCGCCGATCTCGAGACCTGCCTCCGGCAACGCCGCGACACCGACCCGACTTCAGCGGAACGCTCTTGCCTTCGAGGCGCTCACGGCGGCGCGATGCGAACGCATGCGCCGCGAAACGTTCTAGCACATCCTCAGATGTCGTATGGTGCGGGATGCGCGGCGAGCCGATTTGACCGCACGGTGCGAAGCTGCGCCGAACGTATCGCACCCAACGTCCAAAGATTTCGTAGCGGACCACAACGCTCCATTCGAGCAATAACGTCTTGTTGTACGCAGGCTCAACGGAAGCGGTAGTACGGGCGCGCAGCGCAACTGATGGCGATCGCCGGGAAGCGATGGTCGCGATAAAGCGCATTTCGTCTCCCGCATCGCCAGATGTTACTTGACTCGTGCTGACCACCACGAAACCCATAGCTGCGGCCGATTGGAAGCGCCAGAATTTCCCACGAGAAAAGAGGCATGATGCAACGGCATAGAAGGTTCTCGCGCATCGGCCGCAGGCTCTACGAGCAAATGGCGCTCAGGATTTCCTGACGCGTTAATCAGGATGTCTCGCATCGGTTTTCCAGTGCGTCCTGACAGCGTCGTTAAACCAGTTGTGCGAAAATCCGGCGTCGAAAATCCCACGCCACGCGAAGTGTGACAATTGCTTATCTCTCGGAGCGAGAGAATAGACAGCAAGCCTGCCGCGCTGAGACGTTTGGGTGAAACAATGCGTAAATTACGGCGGTACGACACGGACCAGCTCGGCGAATACGGATTTTTCTCGCTTTGCGAAATGGCGGATAAGATCGACGTTCTCATCGAACGCCCGGCGTCCGTGGCGAAGCCGATGGCTGTGGGCGAGTCACCGGAGAAAGCACGATTAGCGGCGCAGGCGTAAGAGCTGAAGAAGCAGGCAAGAACCGCAGGGAAGAATTTGGGCAAGACGCGGTGAACTCGTTTTTGAGATCGAGTGCAGAATAGGATAGCCAAACGGCGGCACTCGCGGGGAATACGGCGCTCGTCAGGTTGGATGCGCGGTGGAACGGTTTGGCTACATGCGGTGGCGCCCTGAAACTGCGGCGTCTCGCGACGGTGCTCGCCATTAGCTGCGCGATCACCCTGGATCTTGATGGTGTAACAACAGTATCTCATGCGCCGAGTGAAGGCTGATATCCAGCGGTTGGCATGAGGTGACGGAGCCGAATCTCCATTGCTACTTCGTCGCACCGCGCTCGTCATTCTGGTGAGCGAGGCAGTCGATGCGTTGCTTCTCACGGTCTCAAAGTGCTGCTTTCATTCGCGGCTTGTCGCGCGCTGCTGATCGGTGGATCGCTTCCGATCGGCAGCAGGCCGGGCGCGCGGACCATGGTTTCCATTCATATTCCGCTCGATGGCGGACCTCGAACATGATCAGGATACTCATTGCGGACGATCACGCGATCGTCCGTGGCGGACTCAGGCAGATCATCGCAACCACGAGCGATATCATCGTCGCGGCGGAAGCGGTGCAAGGGACAGAAGTGATCGACAGGCTGCGCAGTTGTGTCGTCGATCTGCTACTGCTCGACATGACAATGCCCGGCATCAGTGGCGTCGATCTGATCCGCAGAGTGCGGGTGGAGCAACCGTCGCTGCCCGTACTCGTGCTGAGCATTCACGATGAGGCACAGGTGGCCTCGCGCGCATTGCGCGCGGGCGCAACGGGCTATCTGACCAAGGACAGCGACCCGGACGTGCTGCTCGCGGCGATCCGCAAGCTCACGGACGGCGGCCGCTTCATTGATCCGAAACTTGTCGATGGAATGATCTTCGAAACGCAGCGCGGCGACGTGCCGCCGCATGAGGTGCTGTCGGACCGCGAGTTTCAGGTGCTGCAGATGCTCGCGGCGGGCCGGAGCATCAACGAAATCGCCGACGCGTGCGCGCTCAGCGCGAAAACGATCAGTACATACAAGACGCGCCTGATGCAGAAGCTCGGATTTTCGAACAATGCTGAGGTGATCCGGTATGCGATCCGGCATGGGTTGATCGTCGAATAGGCGGTGAGGAAGGTGAGTGGCGCACACGCTCTTTCTGTCAGAAGGGCGTCGGGCCTAGAACAGTGTTAGCTTTCGTAGTGGCGCATTCGCCGTTCGCACTAGTGCGCAACAAACCGTCTGTCCGCGGCCCGCCGGGATGCAGAGGTATTCTTTGCGGCGCGTACGCCGCTCGTTCAAGCGCAATGATAGCGGATAGCACTTACATAGTGTGCAGTGGTGTCCGTGTTCAGCGCGACGTTCCTCGACGGACGGAAGAGCTAACCGGAACAAAGGCTCAAGTACAAGTTCGCCGGCGCGGTGCGCGAGCTTCTTTTCGAGGGGTGGCTTCCTGGCATGACGCTGCGGATCGTCATTTTTGACCGGCCTCATCGCTCCGAGTATCGACGCGACGTAATGGTCTCGGCAAAGGCATGAGCAAAGCACGCGACCCGAGCCGAAGCTGGAAAAATTGATTTCACTATCACAGTCAATCTGGGTGCCCGGGCGACACCATTGATTTCAATCATGCCGCCTACTCGCAAGCTCTTTTCCGATGAAATGTGCAACGGTACACTTATGCCATGATCGATAGGTCGACCGCATCGCTGTATGGCCAGTTCCTTCGAGAAAAGCAACTCACCGACATATTGGCAGCCGCAATAGCTACGCTCGGTTCCCTCGGCCTGAGCGCGGGGGCGAATACGTTAATCAACTTACGGTCGTTGTCTTCATGATCGCAAGAAGCGTACGATTTTCACCAACCGTATGATCTTCGCCCCGAGACGGTCAACGCGCAAGGTGAAAATTTATGTGTTCACTGCAAAAGCCAAGAGGACTACTATCGATAGCATAGCCGAACGAAAGAGCACAGAGCCCGCAAACTCGGCGGAGTTCGCCGATTCGCAGACGTCGACGCAATTGCATCGTCCGCGGCGCGACGAGCCAGCCACTTGACAAGCTCACGATACTCTGCGCGCATTCAGACCACCATTCCGGGCCGCATAGTCATCGACTGTGCGAACATCACAGCAGGTGGTGGCCGTGAAATGCGTGTATTGGCAATTGGTACCGGTCTCGGAAGTTTCGTGTTGCGGTCGCGCGAACGCAATCTTGGCCTAACAGTCAGTCGTTTTTGCGTGTGGTTATTGGCCACGCCGATTTCACGACGCATTTTAAACCGTCCTACCGTCATGAACATGTCAAATTACGACCTGCCAAAAGACATGGCAAACCATCTGGTTGATCCGCATTACTATACCAACCCTGATCGTCTCCATGAAACGTATGCTTGGGCGCGCGCGAACAACCCTGTCGGGCGTGCAATGGCGGACGGGCATGATCCGTTCTGGGTGGTCACGAAACACGCCGACGTCTCCATGATTTCACGAGACACCGTCTCGTTTTGCAACGGCGAGTATTCTGTCGTCTGCCGGCCGAAAGCGTCGATCGAGCATGTCATTTCCGCAACTGGTAGCCCGAACATTGTCCGCTCGCTCGTGCATGTCGATGGGGACGAGCACAAGAATCTACGTGCGCTGACACAGTCATGGTTTATGCCGAACAGCATCATCAAGCTTGACGGCCGCATTCGGTCGCTGGCACGTGCGATGACCGCGAAACTGCTGCAGCAAAGCGGGCAAGTGATCGATTTTGCGAACGACGTTGCATCGCACTACCCGCTGAACGTGATCATGGATATTCTCGGCGTTCCGCAGGAGGATTCGCTGCGGCTTTTGACGCTGACTCATGAGATGTTCGGAAGCGAGGATGCGGAATACAAGCGCGAGATGCAGCGCCAAGGCGACTCGAGCAGCGCAATGGGCAAGGCTCTGCTGTCCGTTGTGGCCGACTTCAAGGACTACTTCAAGCGCCTCACCGAAGACCGCCGGGCGAACGCACGTAACGATATCGCGAGCGTACTAGCCAACGCGGTGGTCAATGGCCAGCCTATCGATGAAAGAACCCTTCTTGGCTATTACGTGATCATCGCCGCTGCGGGGCACGATACGGTTTCATCGTCCATCTCAGTCGCGATGTGGGCGTTGAGCCGCTTCCCTGAGCTGCTGCCGCGACTTCAGGCGGACCGTTCGCTGATTCCGCAGTTTATCGACGAAACCTGTCGTTACGCATCGCCTGTGCGTCATTTCATGCGTACGGCAACTGTCGACACCGACGTCCGAGGACGAACAATCCGGAAGGGCGATTGGCTGATGCTCTGCTACGGCTCAGCAAATTTTGACGAGGAAGTCTTTCCTGAGCCGTTCAATTTCAATATCGACCGCAAACCGAACCGGCATCTCGCATTCGGCGTTGGCGCTCACGTGTGCCTTGGTCAGCATCTCGCAAACATGGAGATGCGCATCCTGTTTGAGGAACTGATCCCGAGGTTGCGGCTTATCGAGCCGGCGGGTGAAATTGAATTCATCGCGTCCAGCTTCGTCGGTGGTCCAAAGCATCTTCCAGTGCGCTGTGTGATGCAATGATTACACCAAAAACAGCGAAGGAATGCTGCCATGAAAGCCGAGGACATCATTCTCAGAATCAAGTATTGGCAAGTCCGCCAATACTTGGCCGTTTTGATGCAAAATATTTCAAGTGTGCTTTTAAAAGTAAACGGCCGGAAAAATACGAGAGCATTATCAGCTAGGAAATAAATATTTAGTTAGTTGATCCCTTGTTTGTTCTATATCAATAACGTCAGTAATCAGTCCGCTACTTTTTAATAACCTTGGATCCTCAATTTCTTTGGTTAGTGTTTGCACTGTGATCCTTGCGTCCTCGTCAAGGTTAGATAAAACCTTGTTCATCGTATCCGGACTGAAAACGCCAATATGCGCATGCGGATATGCCAGCACTGCTACCGGGTTGAACCCGGGTCCGCACATGGCGTAGACACCGCCGGTGTAAGCTTTTCGCGCAACAAGGAGTAACTTCGGAACCTTACATTGAATATGCGATCGAAACAATTCTGCTGCCGCCGAGAATATGCCGCTACGTTCCGCTTCTTTCCCGATCATGAATCCGGGGACATCAGCAACAAATATAATCGGTGTTTTGGTTTTGGCAGCAATGTTTATCATTTTGACCATTTTGGACGCAGATTTCCGATGGATTATGCCTCCGTTGTGTCGAGGGTTGTTGGCGATAACCGCGATCAGATTCCCTCCGATGGTTGCATAGCCCGTCAATACCTCCTGCGCGTATTGTGGGCTCATTTCGGTCAGACTGCCTTTATCGATAAAAGAATATAGCAAATCATGCATGTCATATGGTGTTCGGTGATTCGACGGAATCAATTTTTCAAAATTGGTCGGATCGGGATTTTGATATTCAAAAGCGCTGCGTGAGCTGCCTTTAAAAATGTCGTTAACCAATTTTTTTAAGCATTGGAACAAGCTTCCTTCGTCATCAAATACCAGCTGAACCGAGCCTGAGTCCTTGCTGTGGACGTTTGTTCCGCCTAGTGAATAGAGGTCGGACTCCTGCGCCAGCATGGCCTTCACCATATCCGGCCGACCCATACATAAAGCGCCCTTCTCAGTCATCAGTACCAAGTCTGCGAGCATCAGCGGTAAAGCAAGCGGGCCTGAAGTAGGACCGAGTATGGCGGAAATCAGCAGATTAGTTTCTGCAAATTCCGCGATAGATGCGCTTACCCGGCCCATTCCCGATGGAGACAAAAGCAGTCTGGACATGTCTCGGGAAAGCACTTTTGTTGTGTCGAAGCTACCTGTCCCTCCAGACTGGTCCTGAATGTAGATCAACGGGGCACCGTTATTCTTAGCCTGAGTTACCGTGCTTATGATTTGCCCGGCAGTGTGCCACTGGCCACTTCCATGGAACTCACAGTCTTGCCCGCGATTCATGACAAGAAACGTCCTTACCGAATTTACCAATCCTTCACCGCAGATGAAATGACTCCTCTCATCCTGGTGGTGGTCAACAAAACTGCCAGGGTCAAAGAGCGCATTTATCCTCTTCAAGGAAATTTGCATTTACAGTTTGCCCTCCTGACAGTGCGTGTGAGACGAGTTGCCGCGGGCGCTGTTGCGCTGAGCGGTGCTACACGGTAGCCCACTATTACGAAATCAGAATTTCTTCAATGCATGTTGCTGCGGCTAGGAGGCGGCGATCTTGACCTCGCGCAGCGTCCAAACTCAGTCCCACCGGCAGTGACTTATCGGGCGCGACAGGAAGGGTGATAGAAGGCATCGCAGCGTTGCTGGCCAAATCGGTGTTGCGAATCACGTCCGCAAATAGTCCGGGCCGCCCGGCATCGATCAGACGCGGTACGCAACGCGGAACGGTCGGGTAAGCGAGAAAATCAATGTCCCAGTTGCTAAACAACGTATTCATTTGCATGCGTAAGGCAGCAATACTTTGGATTGCGGATGAATAGTCTCGACTGGAGATAAACTTTCCGGCCAGATTGGTGTGAATGATATCTCGGACACCAGTGTCACGAATGTTGTCGAATACTGTATTTATCCTGTTTGCCCACCCCAGCGAAAGCAATGTCCGAGGGAAATCCGTGAAAAATTCATAAATCGGAACGGTAAACGTTCCGGCCTTATTTAGCCCGGCAACAGCCGAATCATCCAGTTCGATGCACTGGAAACCTGCACGAGTCAGTCGTCTGACGGCGTGCGCGCAGTGCTTTCGGACATCATCATCCAGTTCCGTCCACATCGACGCCGGAAGGCCGATTCGGCGTCGAGTACTTTTTATTTTTGTCGGAAGCTGATCTTCGGGGGTCAGCAACTCATATAGAAGCTGCGCATCTTTCGCTGTCTTCGTCAGCAGGCCTGGGGAATCCTTCGTTCGGGAAACGGGGATGATTCCGGCTGAAGACCATCGACCGCTTGTGGGCCTAAAGCCAGTAATGCCACAGAAGGCGGCCGGTATTCTTACCGAGCCGCCGGTGTCCGTCCCGATTGCGATGGGAACGATGCCGGCTGCCACAGCCGCGGCGCAACCGCCACTGCTCCCTCCGGCCAAATGCTCGGGAGCTGCTGGATTCACCACAGTCCCCCATTGAGGGTTGACCGATGTGATGCCAAAGCTAAGTTCATGCATATTGTTCTTGCCGGCGACGACAGCTCCGAGGGATTTCAGCTTCCTGACGATAGAAGCATCGCGCTTGGCAATACAATCTTCCATTCCCGGTGTTCCCGCAGTAACAGGGAGACCTTTAACACAAATATTATCCTTTAAGGAAAAAGGGATGCCAAAGAGTGGTGCACCTTTTAAAGCGTCGTTCGCTCTAGCAAAGTACGTCTCGGCGTCGCATGTACGAATGAAGCAGTTGAGTGTCGCCGCACGTACATCCGCGCCGAGTATGCGCTCCCGGATTTCTGCTGCCGACAGTGTACCAGTCCGTATGCGATCGCAGAGTGATTGCACGGTGTTTTCAAAATGCATAGGGTTTCAAATACGAGCGAACGTGCGATATCAGTAACGGTAAGCGCTGCGGATTTCGTCAAGCGGGTTGCCCGGCAGAAGCTTCCCTCCTGTACTGCGTATCACGGCGCATGCGCTGTTCACAGCCGTCTGCACAGCTCCCTCAATCCATCCTCCGGTGAAAGAACAGCCACATCCAGCCAGATAGAGCCCGGTATCCCTTGCAGGATTATTTGCCGTCTTGTACTGAAAGAAGAGTCGTTGTGAATAGACATCCTCGCCGGGATAGTTGAGCTTAAACGCTCCGGAGGAGTGCGGGTCGGTCAACCAGTCGTGGTGAAGGACACTAGTATCATAATTGCCGGCGGCGGGAACTAAATGGCGCGCGAGTTCTGGATGGAACGTTGCAAGTTCCTCGACAAAGCGCTCACACCGCTGCTTTTTGTCGGCGACGCTCAGTAGCTTGTGGGCGTCGTCTTCCCACGTGTAACTGAGTAATACCACGCCCCGCCCATCTAAGTTATCAGGTTCGTAATCGAGACAATATACGCCCCGAGCGAAACCGTCCGACTGGATGGTGACTGGCAGCCCGTTTGTGATCCAGAATTTGTCGCGGGTGAGCATGAACAGTTTCGACGACCCCGTGAGATGTGTTTCTCTCACGGCTCGGGATACGTCGCGGCTTAAAAACGTTTCGTCGTCTGTCAGACAGTGAGCGATTTGCATTGCTCTGTTGTTGCTGGTAACGATTACGCGGTCGAAAGCCACTATCCCATCTCTATCCGTTGAGAGTTTTATCTTCCCATCCTCTTTGTAGATGCGCCCCACGGTGCTAAAGCGAACCCGTTCGCTGACAGTGCTTCCTCCGATCTCCTGTCCAGCCAGCCGTTCAACCAATGTGGAAGTTCCGCTCGAGATCAGGCGCTGATCATCGAGATAGCCGTTAATGACGAGACGCAGAATTTCAGTGAATCCCGCTTGATAGACAGGCAGAAAGCCGCCGGAACCTATCCCTAAAGAGCCGAACAGCTCGAAGTCGTCGGGTCTCTTCCATAGGTCACCGCCGGGTGGATTCGGGCTAGTGAAAATCGTCACAATGGCGGAATAAAGCGAACTATCTCGAAATGCGTCGAGCCAGGCCTGCCATGCCGTACGCGCTTTTTCGAGTTGATGTGACTTCAACATGGCCGTAATCTTTGTTGGCGCTACGAGAGAGATGCCGTTTAGTACACACCCGTGACGCAACAAGGCTGTCCAACCTTCATGAACGCGTCTGAATAATGACGGTGGGGGATCTCCCGCGGGCCAAACATGACGAGCACCGCGATAATGCAGCTCGGTGTCGACCACTCCTGGATCAGGGAAAGACGCTGTCGTGCAGATGTTATGCTTGTTTAGGTAGTGAAAAAGGCCGGTTGCACTAGGAGGAAATCGCATTGCGCCCATTTCAGCAATAAGATGTGGATGCCTTGGATCAAATGTTTGGGACCAAATTCTTCCTCCAATGCGATCGCGAGCCTCAAATAATGTAATGTCGCTTACCCCTGCTCGCAATAGTTCTGTGGCAGCCACAAGGCCGCTGATACCGGCTCCAACGATGGCAACTCGGGGCGCAGGGATGCCGGACGGAAAGCAGCCAATTCCTCCTTCAGACTCTGAAAGTTGAAGGAAGGGAGCGTAGTCATACAGCAGGTCAACAGTCGGTGATGAACTTTGTGAAAATGCGACACGGTTCTTCATGGATTGTCTCCGTTATGACAATGCATCCGTCTAGGGAGCGATGGTTGAGGTGAATGCTGCAGCGGCCGTCGGTCGCAAAAATCGGATACTGACCTATTCCGTAGACGGAGGCTATACAGCATGCTGAAAAAATTGTATTCGTTGAAGGTACGGCGAATGTGACCATATCAAAAACACCGGAGCTATATCAAACAAATAATATTGATACTAGGTGATGTTCACATTTACGACCGGTCCAAATATGCAGGCAAGTGACGCAAACACGAGATAGCTGTCGGCGAGCTTGTCATATCGAGTGGATACACGGCGAAAATGTTTGATGCGATTGAAGAAACGCTCGACCAGATTGCGCGTACGGTACAGCCCACGGTCGTAGCGGCGCTTTGTCTTGCGATTCGAACGTGGCGGGATGACAACCTTCGCGTGGGTAGCCCGAATGGCTTGCACGAAGGCGTCGGAGTCATAGCCCTTGTCTGCGATAACCGCTCCCGTGCGCAAATGCTCAACCAGTTGTACCGCACACGAGATGTCGGCGACCTGCCCTTCAGTGACGATCAGGCGCAACGGACGCCCCGTCGAATCGATCGCCAGATGCAGCTTGGTGCTCAGTCCACCTCGGGAACGACCGAGAGCTTGCGGCCCACTTTTTTTGTAGCTCCGGCTGAATGCTGGTGTGCGCGAACGATCGTCGAATCGATCATGACGTGCTCGATTTCCGTGTGGCCTGCCAGTGCATTCACCACCCGTTGCCATACGCCCTTGCTTCGCCAGCGCGAGAAGCGGATGTACACCGTATGCCATCGACCGAACTCTGCAGGCAAGTCGCGCCATGGACTGCCAGTCCGGGCAATCCACAGCACCGCTTCGAGAAACCAGCGATTGTTGGATGCCGTTCGGCCGCGATCGCCTTCCTTGCCAGGCAGGATGTCCCGGATCTTCTTCCATACTTCATCGCTCAGTAACGTTCGCGCCATCCTGTCTCGCTGTACAAAAGACAGGATGTAAACACAAATTTTTAAATGTAAACAGCCCCTAGTACCAAGCTAATTGGAGGGTTTTTGACGCCTTGCATCACGACGCGCTAGTGGGCAATTCCTGCCTCAAAGTCCTAAGCAGTCACACCGTATGGTGTTGCGTGCAAACCTCCGGTGCCGAACAGGATTAACGTCGATTTGAGCTGCGGAGCTATCCGGAAGGCGAAAGCAGGCCTTCCAGAACGAGCTCACGTTAAGAAAAACCTTCATCGAAGCAGTCGCACGTATGCACATCGCACAGAGAACATTCATCAATCAACCTGTAGTCAAGAGCACGAAATTGCGGGTTTTGTGATTGCACAGCAATTCCTTCACGCCTGCTTCGCCCTGAATCGGCGATATTTTGCGCTCGATTAGACGCCAGGTGCATGAACGAGAGGCGTCGGCGCTTAACCGGCGCATCGCTACATGTCATTGGTGGAATGGCTGCGCTGCTATCGCAACCAATCAATAATGAGGATACCTAGGCGTGTAATCACGTGACACAGCTGACCAAACCGGTTGAAAGTCGGTAACACTCCGTCACGGAGTAGCGTTAGCCATTTAAAGATCAAATGATGCCTATCCAAACAATCGATTTTCGGAATTTTTGGAAATGCCGCATAGTATGTCACGCACCGCTTTGATGGCGCGGGTGATCCACGGTGACCGTATGAATGCGGCGTGAATATAAAATTTGTATGACTTTACCGCAATGCGCTATAGGTGCGGATCTCGATGCCGAATCGGACTTGTAAGGTCGCGCTGAAGATCAATAACCGTTGAACGCTTGATCCTCGGTGAAATCGGCTGCGTTGACGCGAGAATCGCACCGACCGGAGGTGGGCACATTCGGTCGATTTTCTCGGAGCAAAATAGATGCATATTCTCGATGTTAATCAGATGGCCGAGTTTTTTGTGAAATCGTTTAAGCTCGTTGCGATCTTCGCTACATTGTGCGTAGCGCTCGAGGTGATCTTTCCGGCTTATCGATACAGTTTTGCGTCGTACGTTCGCGGCGTACGGAATTGGATCATTCGCATTGGGCTCGGTGCGATAGTCTGGCACGGCTACGCCGTGGGTTTGGAATGGTTAGGGGTCGAGCCGCTCCTAACGGTCAATTTCGCGACATTGCTTCACTCAGACAACGCAATCATTAACGTGGGCTTCGCCGTCCTTTCTGGAGTTTTAGTTGCGATCGCCGGCGACTTCTTTTACTACTGGATGCATCGAGCTCAGCATGCTGTTCCATTCATGTGGCGCATGCATGCTACTCATCACTCGATCCGCGAGCTGACGGCGTGGAATTGCAATCATCACGTTTCCGAGCCGCTTATTTATGCAGTATTTGTGGCCCTACCACTCACGCTGATTCACTTTAAATCTGGCGTGGTGCCCGCTGTTGCGATGACACTGATTGCCTTTCAGGCGCATCTTTCTCACTCTAGCACTCGCATCAATCTTGGGCCGCTTCGATACATCATCGGCGACAATAAGTTCCACCGTATTCACCACTCGTTGGAACTGCAACACCGACGCCGGAACTATGGGTTCTTTACGACTATCTGGGACACGATTTTTCGTACGGCGTACTGGCCAAAAAAGAATGAGTGGCCGGAAGTTGGGCTTCGAGGCCAGTCTGAACCGCTCACCGTGAGTGACTACTTTATGTTTCCGTTTGATCGGAGCCGCTGGTGCAAGGCTAGAGACGGAAGCGGTGTACGGCAGAGTTGAGGCTGGGATTGAACGCTGGAAAGATTTGCGCTGGGAATCAGATTGTCGAGCACAGAAGGATGAATAGCTGAAAACTCGATGAAGATGCACTGGACGGTCGTGTCCGACCCCCGCTTGATGTAATTCTGACGTGTGTGCGCTGGTGCCTGCGAGACTTCGAAGAAGTGATTGAGGGGCGAGGCACCTCGGTGGATCGTTTAACCGTGCATCGTTGATCGCTTACAGTAAGTTGCTGCCGTTGCGGGAGATGCGTCCTATCACAAACACCCCGTCTGCAGGGGTTGACGCGTCAGTGAGATCTATGTTGGAAGCAAGGGCGAAAGGAAGGACCAGTATCGCCCAGTCAGCAAGGCCGGGCATACCATCGATTTCTGTTGCAGGTCCATTGGAATAGGGCGGCGGTACGGCAGCATTTTGAAAAATGAATCGCCTAGAATGGCGAGCTCGGGACGGCGACGATCGATAAACGCGGCGCCAATACGGCTGCGCAGGAAGTCAGGTTCGCGCGAACAGGTTGCGCCGCTCGATCACGCGGCAGGGCAATACTCCGACAGGAATGTCTGCTGTGCTTGTGTCCTGCTCGATTGCATTCAGTGGCTCACATGGTCGGAGGGGAGATGTGGACAACAGCGTCACGCAAACTTTCTCCCGGGCAGTGTTTCTATTTGGATTGGATTGCTGCTTAAGCCGCTCGCCCCCACTGATTCCGACAGATTCATCCACTCGACAGGACGTAGCACTACCATGCCCCGAATCTCGATCCTAGCGAGCTACGCTGCTACCGCCATACTGATGCTTGGCGTCACCAGCGCACAGGCCGCGACTTGGTCAGCATCTTCCCCCGAAACCTCGTCCTGCTTCTCGACCAATTTATTCGCCTCTTGGATCTACGGCAGCTACACCGTCAACAACGACGTCTGGTCTCCCTGCAGCAATGTGACCGCGGGTGTGCAGACCATCTGGGCCAACACTAACCTCGACTGGGGCGTAACTTCGGATCAGCCCAACACCAGCGGCATCAAGTCCTATCCGCACATCGGTTACTTGATCAACAAGACCATCAGTTCGTTGAACACGTTGACCGCGGCGGTCTCGGCTACTACGCCTTCCGGTGGTGC
The DNA here is from genome assembly GCF_000020045.1 of Paraburkholderia phymatum STM815. Lineage (GTDB taxonomy): Bacteria > Pseudomonadota > Gammaproteobacteria > Burkholderiales > Burkholderiaceae > Paraburkholderia > Paraburkholderia phymatum. The sequence goes on from NC_010627.1 coordinate 546,148, forward strand.
ATGGGAATCGACCTTCGATATATGGGCTAGCAATAATTCGCACGAGATTATGGTCTGGCTGAACTACACCGGAACCTCGGAGGGTTGCGGCAATGTCAAGCCGATCTCCTATAACTGGACGTCCGCTGGTTGCGCTGTACCGCTTCACAGCAACGTCTCGCTAACCGGTGGCACTTGGAACGTCTACGTGGGCAGCAACGGCCGCAACACGGTTTATTCGTTTTTGCGCACGACCAAGACCAACGACACGACGATCGATGTGCTGGCGATCATGAAGTACCTGAAGTCGCTCAACTATTTCGACGACGTTATGATCGGCGAACTGCAGTACGGCTTCGAGATCACGTCATCGCCGGGCGGTCTGAGCTTCGCGTCCAAGAACTTCACCGTTACTGTCGAGTGATTCCGCCGCCTAGCGTCGTGGACTGCCGTCCGCACGCCGGGCGTGCCGGGTTGTTTCATCGCGCGGCGCAGCGCGCGGATACGTTACGCGCGATGAACCTGAAGCCACGTTCTCTGTGCCGGGCAGCCATTTCGTCTTGTCGTAACAGCGACAGGTCCGGCTCCAGTTGTCGGGTTTGAATGTCGGCGAACCGAGACAAGATTAACTAAAAGTTCGCCGGCACTTGCGCCATAGGCCACCGCGTTCGAGTGGCACGGATCTCGCTCTTGCCTACTGCGCAACCACCGTCGGTTGCTACGAGTCATTTATGGAGGATAGCGTGAATGACAGCATGCTGCCCTCGACTGCCTGTAGCGGCGTCGTACACCTAACGCACTTGGGGCACCGTCGAAGCGCCTGCCGCCGCCGAGGCAGCAGGGCAGGATAGTCATGCCTGTCTCACCGGGCTTACACCGATCATCATTGCAAGGAGTGTCGCATGGCCCTGAAGATCATTGCGTCAACGTGTACCGGCTGCTCGGCCTGCGAGCCGCAGTGCGCCAATATCGCCATCAGTGAGAAAAACGGTGTCTTTGCAATCGATCCGAAGAAATGCATGGAGTGCGACGGCCAGTTCGATACTCCGCAATGCGTGGCGGTGTGCCCCGTGGACGGATGCATCGTTCCGGCCTAGCCCCGTTTCCCCGCGCATCGCGCCACTTGCGTCTAACGACTGCTCACTTTGACAGGACCGACACCATGCTGCCCAACCTTACCGTGACACCCGCTGCCGAAAAGTTCATGCGCCGTATTGTGCGCTTTTCCGGCTTGCCATCTGGTGCGGGTTTTCGTCTGCTTGTGAACTCTGGCGGCTGCTCTGGATACGATGCCGGGTTCAGTGCCGTAACCGGGGCGCAGCCAGGCGACGAGGCGATGGAGATCAATGGTCTGCGTCTTTTCCTGCCCGCAGAAAGCCGCCTGCTGCTGGACGGTGTGACGATCGACTTCGTCGACACACCTGATCGGTCGGGTTTCGCGTTCATGAAGGACAATCAGGGACCTGGTGTTGCCGCCAGCGAAGGCGAACCCGGTGTCAGGCGCATTGAAGTGGGTGCGATCGGACACGGGCGCCCCTTGTTGCCGCCACCAGCATCGTGAAGTGCACACCTTGGCCTTTCGCAGGAGCAAATGATGGGTGACTTCCAAAACGAGGACGCCATCGAGGTCGCGTGTGCGCCATCGTTCAGCATTGGCGAGCGTGTGATCGCGCGCTCGGTAATTCGCAACGATGGCACCTACACCGGCAAGAATATGGGCGAGCTTCTCGTGAACAAGGGCGACGCAGGCTATGTCACCCGGATCGACATGTTCCTGCAGCGGTTTTACATCTATGCGGTTCATTTCGTTGAAACAGATCGCAAGGTCGGCATGCGCGCGAAGGAACTGTGCACGCTCGATTATCTTCCCGATGACGTGCTCGCGTGTCTGGGCGAGCGGGCCACGGCTATTCGTCCGATCGGTGTCCCTACGAGAGATGAGGTAGCTATGGCGCGACGGTAACATTGGTGCGTCGACACAGCGGAGATGTATTTGGTGGACGTTACATTCGTTGCCGGCGTATCGGTGGGGAATGTACGTCGCTGCTCTGGACGACCCCGCAACGATGGCGGATATCCCGACCGGGGCGAAGATGGGTGTCCGTGAAAGAAATCGCGCTTGCACCAATGGCTGTTATCCGATGAAGGATAGCTAGGTCCATGACTGTCGACGAGTTGCCGCGCGGCACGGCACACGCGCCCGAGAGCTGCGACGTCCGCTCTCCTTGTTACTCAAAGACGATGGGGCCTGCGGCATAAGTTTCCCACACAGACTGAGGAGCTTCAGACGTGAAAGTGACGATTCGCAAGGATAGACGAGGAGCATTGACCGCTTATGTCCCGAAGAAAGATCTTGAGGAGCCGATCGTTTCCGTTGCACGCGCACATATGTGGGGCGGGCTCATTACGCTGGCCAACGGCTGGCAGCTGGAGCTGCCCGAAATGGCACCTGATACCGCGCTTCCCGTCACTGTAGAAGCCCGGCGCGTGACGGGTAAGACGGAATGATATGGCGCTCGCCTCTGATTGGTAAATGTCACAACGACTTTGATATTGCCGATCTGCGGTATTAACAAATGCGATGCGGCAAAACTTTGCCGAATTTTCTTCGATAGAGCGAAACGCGCAGCAAGTGCCGGATGAGCGAGAAGTACTGCCAGTGCTTTTAGGTAAAGCGTGCCCGCGCTTGAGGTCTCGAAATCTGCGGAATGCGCCTTCTTTCTTAGTTGACTGACGGCCTATTCCCGGACCGGGAGAGCAGATAATTCGACCAATTCCTCGGCGATCGCTTCAGCGCGGACACGCTACCAGCTCCCGACATCTTCGCTGATTATCGACGGTCGCACTGCGTGTTCTCTACCCATCAATGCGACCACGAGCGAAGGATGAGGAAGTGGGCATGCAATGTGTTAGAGAAAATTTTATCTGTCCGGTTAGTCCAGCAATATGCATTGAAACGCAAAAACTGTCCAGTGATGCTGGAGTTTGGTACCGAAAAAGCTCACTCAATGCGTGCATCATCATGTTGATAAAAAATCGACTTAAGGTTGGTGGTTTCTTATTTCAAATCGTAGTTAATTTTTGTGTAACGGTAACAACCAATCGATGATTGACGATGCACGTGGCTATTAAAAATCGTTAGATACGCATCAGAAAGATTCATGCTAACAACATGTCTCACTGTGGCAAGATGAGCAACAATGGACTTGGGGCGGTAGGCGATGGCGACGCTTGCGGGTGCTGTGCGCGTTTCGTCTGCATGCCGTTTGCCTCAACTGCTGACAAGTAGTTTGGGTTGGTTCAGATGAACTCATCGCAGGTCGTGGCGAAAATTGCATTTCGCCTCGTGTGGCGGAACGCTAATCTTCGCGCAAGTGAACGACATTTGAAGGACTTGCAATACACAGGTTCGGCGATGACCGTAAGTGAGCGTAAAGGCGAATGATCTGGGCGGGGTAAGGTGAGAAGGAAGGGGCATATCGAAAAATCGAACGGTTTCGTGAAGGCTCAGACAAGGCAAAAATGATAAGAAATGCAATGGAATATATGTCACGTGGCGCGTATTCAAGAACGCCCGAATATACCGTTCACGCTTTCACATAATCATCTTCGATCGTGGAGTGTTATACATGACTGTACCGCATCATTTCTTACTGACGCCGGGGCCATTGACGTTGAGCGATGAGGTTAGGGCGCAGATGCAATATGACGTCGGCTCGCGCGACGCGTGTTTCAAGACGATAACGGCTCAGGTAAGAAATATAATAGTTGATTTAGTTGACGGTAGAGACGCCTACTCGGTGATCCCGATGCAAGGCGGTGGATCCTACGGCATAGAAGCCGCGTTGGCTTCCTTTGTTGCGCCTTCCGATCGTCCTCTCGTCTGCATCAATGGAATTTATGGTGAGCGGATGTTAAAGATGCTGCAACTCCGTGGTGTCCATGTTGTCAGCATGACCGCTCCATGTGACGAGCCACTTTCAACATCCAAAATCGCTGAATATCTGAGAAGAAATCCCGCGGTTACACATCTCTGCTTCGTGCATTGCGAAACCACCACTGGCGTTATTAATCCGCTTAGACCGATAGTAGAACTAGCAAAGAAGCATGGTGTAAGAACGATCATAGATGCAATGAGTTCTTTCGGTGCGGTGGAGATTAGCGCCAAGCAAGTGCAATTTGACGTCCTTGTCACTTCTAGCAATAAATGCATTGAAGGTCCACCGGGTGTGTCGTTTGTAATCGCTTCACTGGAGATGCTTAATAGCAGAGTTAAACATATGAATTCCTTCGTGCTGGATGTTCGAGACCAATGGAACAGTTTTGAGAAATCCGGTGAATGGCGCTCCACTCCTCCAACGCATGTCATTCAGGCTTGCGCCAAAGCACTTGAGCGACTGACCATCGAGGGCGTCTTTCGCCGCGGTGAGCGTTACCGATCTGTACGCGACGCGATTATAGGAGCAACCGCGCCGTATGCTTCTCCTCTTTTAAACGCGAAAATACGGTCGCCGGTATGCCTTGCCCTTACTGCACCCAATGTCATTCGTACGCAAAAAGATCTCGACGCGCTATACGCCCATCTGGTGGACTACAACCTCTACATCTATACAAAGTTGCATTCTCAGACTCGCAGCTTCAGGATTGGTTGTATGGGGCGCATCGATTTGATGTGGATTCGACTGTTGGAAATTGCGTTTCAAGATTTTTTCGACGCCAATCGAGGCGTTAGGAAATACTTATCGGCGTCCAAAAACCGATCTGTGGAAAAGGTCTTGTGATATGTCAAGAAACAACGCCAACGTACCGATGTCCAGAGAAACAGCACTTCTTTATGCTGGCTATCGCCATGACCCGGTGACAAAGGCCGTGTCGGTGCCTATTTACCAATCAACAGCCTATGAGCTTGAAGGTGATCTGGAAAAGATTGCCGGAATTTACAACGCCAAGGAAGACGGGTTTACGTATAGCAGGATCATCAACCCGACGACGCGTATTCTCGAAAAGCGATTTGCCGCAGTGGAGAGTGCAAGCGACTCTCTTGCGGTAGCTTCGGGACAGGCCGCAACCTTTCTTGCCATCGCTAACCTGTGCAGCGGAACGCCAGGCGATAACGTAGTTGCATCGAAGTATTTGTATGGAAATTCGTGGAATCTCCTCTTCAATACATTTAAACGGCTGGGCATCGAGGCGCGATGCGCAGATCCCAAGAACATATCGTCTTTCGAATTGCTGACCGATGACAGAACCATTGCAATATTCGGAGAGGCGTTTTCCAACCCATGTCTTGTCCCTTTGCCAATCGCGGCGCTCGCGGAGATCGGGAAAAGGCATGGGGTTCCTGTCATCGTTGACAATACCACAACTCCTTTGGTCTGCCGTCCCGCCTCTTTGGGCGCGAGCATCTCCACATATTCCGCGACGAAGTATCTATGCGGCCATGGAACGACGCTCGGCGGATTGATTGTAGATAACGGGCGCTTCGCGTTCGATGACACAGTCCGGTTCCCGTTGTTTCACGAACCGGACGAAGCCCATGGCGGCATCCTCTGGAAAGAGGCTGTTCTTAAACTTGACGACCTAGGAGCAAGTCCCTATTTGCTGAAGGCGCGGATGACGTGGCTTCGTGACACCGGTGCCGCGATTAGTCCGTTCTCCAGCTTTCAGTTGATTCAAGGGCTCGAAACACTTCATCTTCGCATGCAACGGCATTGTGAGAATGCCTTGGCCGTTGCCGAGTTCTTGATAAAGCATCCGAAGGTCAAGCGTGTGTCATATCCCTCGCTGTCCTATGGATACGAACGCGAACTTGTTGACGAGTTGGTTGACACGAGTGTCGGTTATGGCGCGATCATCATGTTCGAACTGGCCGATGAAGCAGCCGGACGCAGATTCATCACCAACATCGACCTCATGTACCACGTATCAAACGTGGGTGATGCGCGAACATTGGTCACACATCCAGTGTCTACAACTCACACGACTGTTCCAAAAGAACAGCGTGAGGCCGCCGGTATTTTTGATGGTTCCATTCGCCTGTGTGTCGGCATCGAGAACGTAGACGATATCGTCGCGGATATTCAACAAGGACTGGACGCCGTCTGACGTCGATCTTTCATGGAGGATGTTTCATCATGGAAATTTGTGAAGCGTGGCAACTGCGAGGCAAACGATTCAGGACCTCCCGCTTCTCGCGCGACATTACCCGTGAGTTGTCGGAATTGAAGCCTGATAACATCACCGGCGCACTTTATATTGTGAAGGACTATCTGGTGATTCTGGCGTGTGCTTACGCAACTATGCGAATATCGTGGTGGCTGTACCCTATTGCAGCGCTAATCATTGGCGCCCAACAACGGGGGCTGACCACGATCGCTCATGACGCGGCACATCGGACACTTGCAAAAAACACCCGATGGAACTATTTTCTCGGGATTGTTTTTGCAGCATATCCTCTTCTGCAGCGTCATTGGGCTTATCGCTACTCTCATGTTCATCTGCATCATCCTCATCTCGGCGACCCGGAGAAAGATCCTGACCTGAAGTTCTTCATATCGTCGGGCGTATATGACATTCGTCATCCACGTGAATACGCGTTCTCCGTCGTCTGGAAGGCGATGCTGGGCGGTGCAACGTTGCGCTACCTCAAATATCTATGGAACAACCGGTTTCTCATTTCACGCGAAGGTCGGAAGGACATCGATAGGCTGGGATCTGCCATCGATACTTACGGATTCGCAGTATTCTGGCTGATCGTTGTCCTCGGTTTCATTCAGGCAAAATCGCTTGATATGCTCGTGTTGTTCTGGCTGGTTCCTTATCTGACGACCTTTCAGGCATTGGGCTGGTTCATCGAACTTGCGGAACATTCTCCAATGTGCGAGACGGAAACCGACGATGTCTATCTGACGCGCAATCGCAAAGGTAATCTGATCGAGCGGCTGCTGTTCGGCGCCAATCTTGACGAATATCATCTGGAACATCACCTCTCGCCTGGCGTCCCCTTCTGGCACCTGAAGCGGGCACAAAAGATCAGGCTACGCGATCCGCAATATGCCGAGATTGCCGATTCATGGGGAGGACTCTTCGCTCGCGGGCCCAAAGGGCAGCCAAGTGTCATCAGCCAACTTCTTGAACGGAACCGGCGGCTGTACGAGGCTCAGCTTGAGCGCCTGCCGGGCGAGGAGCGAGCGTAATGATGGACAAGGATCGTCCTATGGGTTGCGCCGTTGTTGGGGTTACCGCAAATCGCCATCTTCGCGACGGCGTCCACCGCGACTGGTTGCGGCGGCGCTATATCGAGGCACTGATGAAGTACGCTTCGGTCGAGTGCGTCATTTTACCGACGATAGACGGAGATCACCCATCGGACGCGACTATCCGCACATTTCGTGAAGTGATGCGCCGTCTCGACGGACTTGTGCTGACGGGCGACGAATCCGATCTTGATCCCGATATCTTGTGCATGAACGAGCGCGTATGGGCACGCACCGAAGACGATGTTGTCCCCGGTGAGACTGATCGTCCGCGAGACCGGTTGTCGTGGGCCGCACTGACGGCAGCCGGAGAGCTTCAGATGCCCGTATTGGGGATCTGCCGCGGCTTGCAGGAGATGAACGTTTATAGAAACGGCACGCTGCACGAAGATTTGTCATTGTCGCAAAAAGGAATTACGCATTCAGAAAACGCAAATCTGCCTCGCGACGAGCAGTATCTACCTGTTCACTCGGTGAAAGTCGCTTCTGGTGGATTGCTGTCGTCGGTTGTCAAGAGCGGAGAGCTACAAGTCAATTCGTTGCATAAGCAAGGCGTTGCCACGCTGGGTGGAGGTATTCAAGTGGAAGCAGTTGCAGATGATGATATTGTAGAAGCGCTTTCATATAGGAATTCACCAACATTTCAGCTCGGGCTTCAGTGGCATCCTGAATGGCACGCTACCAAGGATAACGCGAGCCAAAATATTTTTAAGGCATTTGGGCGCGCCTGCGACGCCTATATGGCGCAGCGGGGGAAAAAGTAGCGATCGAGGTCGGATTCTCAGGTCGCTGTTCCTTCCATTCTGCAATATTTAAACAGAATTGGCGGAGTCAATGGATTTTCATTTGTTTGCTTTGTTCCTCGTTGCCTTTACTGCCGCAGTAGTTTTGCCGGGACCGAACGTCGCGTTTGCCGTCGCGCAAACACTTAAACACGGACTCAAAATTGCAATTCCAGGCGCCGTCGGATTCGGAATCGGTGCTGCAATTCATGCAGCAGTCGTGTTATCGGGTGTGGGCTTGTTCATCCGTGGTAATCAATGGATATTGAGCTATTTACGGTGGACGGGGGCGATATATCTTATATATCTCGCCATTACTACTTTCTGTGGAAAATCGGCGTCGAGCGATGAAGAAACGGCGAATTGGAGCTCGAAGCAGACGTTTGTCGATTCACTCTTAGTCTCTTTGGCCAACCCTAAAGGGTGGATAGCCACACTGCTTACATATCCGAGCTTTATCAGCCCGTATGGTTCGTACTCTACTCAAGCAGTTTCAATGGGTGTTGCCGCAACCGCCATCTCTGTCGCGGTCTATAGTACCTATATGTTTATTGCGCATCGAGCGAGCGTCGCTTTCAAGAACAAATCCTTGTTGGAAAAAATAACAGGCGCACTGTACGCATGCATCGCACTTGGCTTGCTCCTTTAATCTTGCTGAAGATTCCGCATGCGTCTGCCTGAATGCCATTTGCAATTCTACGCACCGTCTAGATTGAAAGGGAGACTGTAGATCTATGCCTATTAAAGTGCCGAAAGGATTGCCCGCTGTGACCGTGCTGCAGACAGAAGGCATCACAGTGATGGCGGACGACAGTGTATTGTGTCCGCGCGACCGGCCTTTACACGTTGGTTTGCTTAATCTCATGCCCAACAAAATCGAGACGGAGATTCAGATTGCACGCCTGCTCGGCGCAACACCTATATTGGTCGACCTTACGCTTATAAAAATCGCAAGCCACTCGCCAAAAAATACACCGGTTAGTCATCTGACGACCTTTTATAGAGATTGGATCGACGTAATGGAGCAGGTCTTTGATGGTTTCATCATCACGGGCGCGCCGGTTGAGTCGATTCCGTTCGAACAAGTCGCATACTGGAACGAATTTGTCGAAATTCTAAACTGGACACAAACCAACGCTCGAAGTTGCTTCAACATTTGCTGGGCAGCGCAAGCTGCGATGCATCATTTCCACGGTTTGCCCAAGTACGCTCTGACGGAGAAGGCTTTCGGTATTTTCAGGCATCGTAGCCTAGAGTCCACGTCGCCTTATCTGCAGGGTTTTTCGGATGATTTTTTTATTCCAGTTTCTCGGTGGACAGAAATGAGAAGCACGGATATTCCGTCTAGCAGTGGTATATCCGTGCTCATGGAATCGCCAGAGACGGGTCTGTGCCTTCTTGATGACCCGAAGCATCATTCTCTACACATCTTCAATCATATCGAGTATGACTCACAGACGCTAGCGGATGAATATTTTCGTGATCGGTCAATCGGTCGGCGCACAAGTTTACCTAAAAATTATCTTTCGGACGATTATGAAACCCTGCGCCCCAGAAATTGCTGGCGAAGTCATGCGCATCTGTTATTCGGAAACTGGGTTGGCCAGATATACAAGACCGTTTTTAATACGCTTCGTTGAGATTTTTTGATGATCAAGGTTCTATTTTGAAGAAATTGAATTTGCGTGGAAAGTTTATTAGGGATATGAGTGATGAGTCTTAGATTCGACGCATTGAAACAAGCGGTTGCTTCTGGTGTTATTGATACTGTGCTCGTCTGCATGGTTGACATGCAAGGGCGTCTTATAGGGAAGCGATTTCACGGCGACTTTTTTGTTAAAAGCGGCTATCTGGAAACGCACGCCTGCAATTACTTGCTGGCAAACGATATGGAGATGGAACCGGTCGCCGGCTACGCCAGCGCCAGCTGGGCAGAAGGGTATGGCGATTTCGTGCTCAAGCCTGATCTTTCGACGTTACGGCGACTTCCATGGCTGGAAGGGACTGCATTGGTAATTTGCGATGTTCTGGATCAGAGCGGCCAGCCGGTTGCGCATTCGCCGAGGCAGATCCTGCAGAAACAGCTTAGCCGCCTGACGGAGAGGGGAATGAGTGCCTGTTTCGCGTCGGAGCTTGAGTTCTATCTGTTCAATGAGACCTACGAGGAAACGTCGGTAAAGAAATACCGCGACCTGACGACATGTGGAACATACAGTCATGATTACCATATCTTGTCGACGACGCGCCAAGAATCTGTCATGCGTCCAATAAGGAATGGATTGCATGAAGCAGGAATTGCAATCGAATGCTCAAAAGGAGAATGGGGTGCTGGTCAAGGAGAAATTAACGTACATTATGCCGATCCTTTGATGATGGCAGATCAACATACGATGATCAAGCATGGCAGCAAGGAGATTGCTTCACAGCAAAAGAAAGCGATTACGTATATGGCGAAGTGGAACTACGGGCTTCCGGGATCGTCGTGCCATATTCACTCTTCCCTATGGACACTGGATGGAACCCCGCTTTTTTTGGAGAAGAGTTCGCCTTATGGCATGTCGAATCTTATGCGTTCCTATCTCGCGGGACTTTTGAGGTATTCAAGAGACATTACGCTGTTCCTGGCGCCGTACGTTAACTCGTATAAGCGATTTCAGAAAGGGAGCTTCGCCCCAACGAGAACGGTGTGGAGTCTTGATAACCGAACCGCTGGTTTTCGCGTTTGCGGCGAGGGCTCTCATGCCGTGCGGGTCGAATGTCGAATTGGCGGCGCGGATCTCAATCCATATCTCGCTTTCGCCGGACTAATCGCGGCTGGCCTTGCGGGCATCGATCACAAACTTGAACTACCGGGTCCACTGATCGGCGACGCGTATCTCGATGGCGAGCTACCTGAAATTCCAAAAACGTTACGAGAAGCGATCACTGCAGCGTCAGATTCGACCTTGCTACGCGAGGTTTTTGGCGACACAGTCACCAATCATTACGTGCATGCGGCTCAGTGGGAGCAGCTCGAATATGATCGCCGTATAACGGATTGGGAGTTGACCAGAGGATTCGAGAGAAGCTAACCGCGCCGAGTCGCCCTCTTTGAGATTCGCAGCGGTGGAATGCACGCTTCCCTCATAGCTTCGATTGGAAAGACGGGAGTGGGTAGCATGGCGGGATTTTGCTTGCGGCGCGCAAGGAGATTCGACGTCGGCCGGGCCAGACATGGGACGTGGTCGGGAGGTTCGTTGGCCGGTGTGGTGAACGTTCTCTGCTGTGGCGAGCGGTCGCCGAATGGCGCTGTGCTCGATATTCTGGTGCAAAAACGACCCGACAAAGCGGCCGCCAAGGGCTTATTCATGCGTGTTATACGTTCGGACCGCGTCAGGAATTCATGGGTTTGCTCGAACGACCACTGCCCGCCGTTCCGCCGGCTGCGGCTGTCAGGCCGCACACAGCGTCGCGTCGCTGACTCTGTTGCCACTTTGCGGACAATGCAACGATGTGACTTTTCCTGTACGGCGGTTGGATCTGTAAAGGAACGTCTGCAAAAGTCCTGGCATTGACGCCCCGTTCAGCTATCCTGGAAGCAGCGCGAATTAGTTGAGGAGAAGAGAAATGTCGCAGTTGGGTCTTGGCCTGGATCTGTCAACCAAGCGCACGCGCAAGCGGGAATTTCTCGATGAGATGCGGCGTGTTGTGCCTTGGTCGAAGCTGATTGCGCTGATCGAGCCGCACTATCCGGCAGGCAAAACCGGACGGCCGCCTTTTCCGATCGCGACGATGCTGCAAATTCATTTTATGCAGCAGTGGTTCGGTCTGTCGGATCCTGCAATGGAAGAGGCGCTGTACGACGTGCCGCTGTATCGCGAGTTCGCGGGTCTCGACGGCGGCATGGTGCGTCTGCCGGATGAAAGCACGATTCTCCGGTTCCGCCATCTACTTGAAACACATGGGCTGACTGCGCAAATGCTCGCGCTGGTCAATGAGATCCTGACAGAAAAAGGCTTGATGCTAAAGGCGGGATCCGCAGTCGACGCCACCCTGATTGCCGCGCCCAGTTCGACAAAGAACGGTTCCGGCACCCGGGATCCAGAGATGCACTCGACGCAGAAAGGCGGCAACTGGTACTTCGGAATGAAATCCCACATTGGCGTCGACGCAGACTCCGGACTGGTTCATACAGTCATTGGAACGGCGGCCAATGTGCACGACATCACCGTTGGCCACGCGTTACTGCATGGCAAGGAGACGGATGTCTACGCCGACGCCGGGTATCAGGGAATCGAAAAGCATTGTGAGGCAGACGCAGCTCATTGGCATGTTGCGATGAGACCGGGCAAGCGCAGACTACTGGACCTGACTGATCCTCTGGACGCGATACACGATCAGATCGAACGGCTCAAGGCCGGCATCCGTGAAGGTTGAGCACCCGTTTCGCGTCATCAAGCGGCAGTTCTGCTATGCAAAGACCCGCTATCGTGGTTTGATGAAAAATACTGCCCAGATCACGACGTTGTTCGCTTTGAGCAATTTGTGGATGGCGCGCAGAGCTTTGCGAAACGCTTAAGATCGGTCGGTGTGGCCATGTGTTTCACCGGCACAGCCCTGACAGGTGACCGTACCGGGCGATTTCCGCACAAGGAATGTCGTCGCCGTTCAGACCGCGATCAGTTTGAAAGATCACCGCTACGAAAACGACTTCTGCAGACCTTCTTAAACTAATTTTGTGACGCGAATCGATGATCCGGTAATAAGGTATGGCCTCTTTTGGGCTGGACAGGCCGCGGTACCATTGCTGCTGCCGCTTCAACCGCGGCGCAGGAGGTTACTGCGTTCTGTAGCCGTGTAGTTGCTGAAATGGCCTTCGCGCGCGGCCTGACGGCGCGCCGCCGCGATGGTCGCTTTGCTGCGGGGGATGCTCCTTATCTGATTCGTCAAGTACAGGCGCGGATTTTGGTTGGTAGGGGGTGCCGTCGCGAAGCATGGCGAACAGCACGTAGCAGGGTCGTCGGGCGAGAGCGATGAGCGCCTGATTGTGGCGCTTACACTGCTGGAACTTGCGCGCGTAATAGTCCCTTGAGATTGGGTTATGCGGGAAGCAAAGGCCGAAAGACGGAGCGCTCTCTTGAGCACCTTGTTACCGTGTCGGGACTGATGTTCGCCCCGAATGGATGAACTCGAGCGTCGGGTGACCGGGGCAAGGCCGGCATAGGCAGCCAGATGTGCGGCTGAGGCGAACGCTTTGTGCGCGACTCCAGTGAGGAGTCTGGCGGCGATCCTGACGCCGACTCCCGGCATGCTGGTCAGGGCCGGCCAAAGAGGGGTGTGCCTGCACTAGGCGTTCAACTTCGCTGGCAACTCCTCGCGTTGCTTCCGCAAGGACGCGAGCTGCTGGGGCGCGACGCGACATGACGGATGGTTGCTGCCTGAGTACCGGGCACGATCACCGCCTGTTCGCTGAGCGCTCGGACGATTTTGGCAGCCAGGCTCTTCCCCATGCGAGGTGCGAGTTTGGTGAGGCGGTTGGCGAGTGTTTTCTCGCTAGCTGAGCCGAGCTCGGCGGGTGACGGGTATCGCTCAAGCAGATCGAGCACCGCCGGATGGTCGAGGTGCGGTCCCGGAACCCGTTCCAACGCCGGATGGATCGGGGTGAGCAGGCCGCGAATGCGGTTGCCGTTCTGCGTGATCTGTGCCGCGAGACCGTCGTCGAAGCCATACAGCATGGTGAGTTCGGCGAGCGGTTCGTCAGCCAGTCGAAGTGAGCGCAGCGTACGGAATTGAGCGCGCGGCTTAAGCAATGATTGCGGCATCGCGGGCATCGGTCTTGGCTTCACCAGTGCGCAGGTCCGCGATGCGGCGCATAGCCAGACCCGACCCTGTAGATATGCGACCAGGACACCTTCATCGCGGGCGACTGCCACGGGCAACGTCGACGATGGTGACGGGCTGATCGACGACGAACAGGAGTTGGCCGTGCCTCTTGAGTTCGGTGATGAGGGCGCGCAGCTTGGCCTTATCGCGTTGGGTAATGCCTTGTTGTACAGGCGCTTTCCAGTCCGATCGAGGGCGACGGCGTGATGGTGGCCTTTGCCGGCATCGACGCCGACGCATACGTCGACTTAGCTATGTTGTTGGTTTTCTTGCATCGAAGGCTTTGCAGGCTGAACGGTTTGGCCTGCAACATCGGTGGCAAGTCTCGGCATCCATGTTACGGACGGCCTCAAGATATCGTGGCCGAGCCCCATTAGCGATCACCAGCCACCCAACAGGCCCAGTGACAACACCCCGAGGATCATGACTGCGACTGGGGGCGAGAATCGTTCCGGGCCTAGTTGGCCAAATCCTCGATTGTCGAGGAGTGGAGATAGTAACCGGGGCGCACGGCGCACTGACCTGTTTATCCAGCGCGGTACTGCGACAGCGCGGGCAAAGACGCGTCGTGCCAGCACGCAAGACAGCGTCAAGCAGCACGGCCAATCGCAGGCATTGTCGTCGGTTGCGATGTCGTCGCGTGTGGCGACGTCGTCGACGACGGAGGATGGCAGATGTTCCATGATGCGTCTCCAGAAGACGCGGGCCACGTGCCCCAGAACGGGGTGCAGCTCGGACGGATTGGGAAAATGAGAGGGGGACCCTTATGACTTCGGGGCGGACAGCTCAACGCAGGCGGGTTAGTCGATCACGAGCGCACCGCTGCGGACGAAGCTGGAGATCGCTTCAGTGAACGAATCGGGCAGCGTGATCCGGAATGCTTCGAGCCGTCCGACGGGTGGGTAGGATATCTCGTCGAGCCTGCTGACCAGTCGGTCACCGAGTTCGGTGAAGACCAACATGCCCCAGTGCAGCAGCAGCGGTATTGGACTGGACTGTCGACCAGCGACCTACGCGTGCTTTTAGCGCCGCCTCGTCGTGCCGAGATCATGTTGCAGCCGAAGCGTTGTCCCGTCGCGCGCACCACTGGCGCCCTTTGAGTGCGAAGCTCATGCCGCTGACGTGATCACTACGCAAACCCATTTCGACGTCCCGGTAGATCGTCGTCCTCTCCCGCATCGCCTCTTTCGCGATCTGCGAATCGCCTTCGTTCAGCCAGCGCGCGATGCTCGCATCGCTTCTCTCATAGGCTTGCCGTGCCGGTTTCTAGGACTCATACCCCACGCCTTCAGGTACCGACCGACCGTCCACGCAGACACCTTGATGCCATACTCGCGCTCGATGAGCTGCGCCACCAATTCGCGGGTCCATAGGTAGAACGGCAACATCAGCTGATCCGGCATTCGTTTTCGATGATCAGCGTGCGGACTCTCACGGCCTGCCGGTGATCCAGCCGGCCACTTCCCGGCAGACGGCCAAGCTTGCCCGGCCTGAGCGATCTCAATTCGCCGTCTCGCGAGCGCGGGGGTGTGCATAATGTTTGCTTCCTCTCGGTATCGACAAATCAGCGGCCAGCGCCGGCCCCGTTAAGCAGGGTTAGCGGTTCTCAAGAGACGTTCCGAACCGTGCGTGGGATTGCACGCGGCGGTCGGCTACGCTTCGCCGTGCGATGTGAAGTATGTACGGTTGGCGACAACCGCCTTTACCAGTGCAGTACTGCCAATTTTACGGCAACGGGTGCAGAAACTTGGTCACGCTGTAGCAGGCGACCGTTCTAATTCTCGCTCCGAGGAGTCTTTTATGGCACTCATTGCAAAAACAAAGCTGTTAAGTGCTGGCGCCGTGGACAAGGCATCAGCAGTCCGTTATCAGATGTCGGAAATCCACCCGACGTTGCGTGATCGGATTTGCAATCTGTATTATCCCCCTGGCGCCGTACTAGGAGAGACTGCACTTGCGGACGAATTCCAGGTCAGTCGCACTCCGATCCGGAAAAGTCTTCAGAGGCTCGAGTACGAAGGCCTCGTGGAAATAAGGAATGGCGTTGGTACAATAGTCAGGGGCGGTGATCTCCGAGAATGCCGTGACACCTACGCATTCTGGCTAAAATTGAGCGAAATGCTTGGTGACTTCTGTTCTCCAGCACACGCTCCCAAAGCGCTTGAGCGAATGCAAGGACTGGCCCTCAGAGCGAGGACGCTGCAACGCAAGCCGCCGAATTTCGAAGCATTCTGGGAGATCCTCCATGAGTTGCATTCCGTAATCAACGGTCTGATAACGAACGGAGAGGTTCGCCAAACGCATGACCGCTGTTACTTGCAAGTATCGCGCTTTCGGCTCAATATTGTGGAACTTTTATGGGACGACGAGGTTAAAAACCTCAACGGAGAGCTAGAGGAATGTTGCTTGGCGCTGCGCGCTGGGGACATGCGCGCTCTTGGACTAGTACAACGGAACTACATTTCGTTCGATCTCGCACATATCGCTCGTTTGATCTCATAGTTTGCCGGACAGGTCGTGCAGTTTGATCGGTACCGTGATGCAGTAGTTCGAAAGTGTTCAAATTTTCTTGCGCAAAGTGTACGAACGCATAGCACGTTGCATTCTGGTCTCGTTCTGGAACGGTATTGGTAAAATCGATGCTTGCGGAGGATTGCGAACTGGCTCGTGGCGGTCTTCCGTTCACGGCCTGAACGCTGCCGACACGAGCAGCACAGCCTCGGCGATCGATCAGTTCCTTCGGGACCGACGGCAGCGCTGGCGGGGCCGTAGAATCCGGACTCGGTTTGCGAAGCATGGGATGCTCCTTTGATCCTATGCCTTGAATACAGAAATCGAGAGCGGCTCACAGAACCTAACAAGAACACGGTGTTCTTGATTCTTTGGAGTCACTTGGTGAGGCTTTTGTTGATCTCATGATTTCGCTTGCGGAACAACAGATTCGTCGCTGCGAATAATCGTGCCTAGGTCATGACGCAAATACTCTTCACGACTCTTGGGGGATATCCCTCGTTTCAATAATTGGAAGGAAAGGTATTCTTCCCACGAGAAGGCATCGAGTCCGAGGTGATAATTACTGTAATGTGTCGCTGGTCCTTTGCGTGTGTAAGAACAATCCATTGATGCCCCAGCGGGTGCGGAGCATCGATGAGAACGAGGTCTAACCCGCATTGCTCGGCGAGCGAATGAAGAGTTGAAGCCTTGTAATACTGAATCTCTGGATACGACCAGTCTGTGCTGATGCTGTCTGAATCTCCCGCCAGAAAAGCCGCCACAAATATACCATTGGTTCGCAGACTCCGCGATACTGATGTGAGGCACGTTTTAAGTTGCGTCTTGCTCGCATGCATAAATATCCCAGCGGCAATTATGTAGTCAAACTGACAATTGAACTGGGAGGCGTTTAAATCTGCGTTAAATGAAAACTGAGGCCGCTTTAGACTGATGAGTGCGGAACCAACTTCCGCCTCGATGCCTTGCCGAAGACACCATTCTTCCGGCTCGATGCCGAAATAGCGGTCGGGATTGAGATATATCAAAGGAAACCTGCCTCCTCGAAGCGACCCACACCCGATATCCAATAAAAAGTGATCTTCTCTCAATCCTAGCAGAGCAATGTAACAAACTGCACGGCACCCAAGCGATCGTAATAGTCAGGCGGACCCACTCAAGCGCGGTGATTCCTGTCCCCCATTACTTGGTCTTTTCCTAAGCACGTAGTACTCCTTAGAGAAATATCCCGCAAGCATTTACGCCTATCATTTTCGGCCTGCAGCCAAACGAGCCGATTCGCTATCAGCGTGAGGAACATCTGATCATACGCGCGAGCGATAGCCGTCCCGCTGCGAGACTGTTACAGCCGCTTGGAGCCACTCCAAACGTCACGCATGACGCCAGCGAGCACGCAAGAGCAGTGCCAACGCGCAGACGGGCAGGCGTGTCATGTCCCGGCAATGTGGAGGTTGTCGAGGATATGCCCAGCTTGCTATGCCAGTGTTCGAAAGCCGACAAAGCTACCGTCGCGAGGGGCTTGCCAGAAATCTCTCTGCGGCGGTCGCTGAGAAGGATGTCAATTACCGATGCTTTGCATGCGTTGCCCCGCCCACCGCATCCGGATGTCCAGCTCGTGTTGTGAGAGAAGGGGTAGAGGAGCGGGTGTCGCAGTAAGGAGCGGCGGTAAGATTTGCTTCTCACATTGTTGCGAGCCTTGTCCACCGCGCGGTGTTCCCACTCGGCGCCCACTTTGACGTACGTCTCGTCCATGCGCCAACTGGTACCGACCGGACGTTTGCGTCGGCGAAACGCCTTCTCGAATAACGCACAAGCTTGATGATCCCAGCGGTGCACCGTCGAATGGCTCACCTCAACACCTCGTTCGGCCATCATTTCTTCGAGGCTGCGCAGACTCAGCAAGGAGGTTAGGTGCCACCGCACGCACAACAATTTCACATCCACCGGGTAATGCTTCCGTTTCGGAACCGTGTCAATGCTGGGGCAGCCTCTTCTTCGTTTTCGCCATTGTTGGGCCGTCAACAATGTGGGGAGCGATCTTACCGCCGCCCCTTACTGCGACACTACCGTTCTGCGTTCCAATGTTCAGGTCCGGCAACTTGCCCTCGAACATACGGGGCACGACGCTTGCGATGGAGTGCGCTTCTCATAAAGGTACGTTAGCGTAGTCCTTCCGAAGTCGCGAAAGTTCTGTCTGAATTGCTTGATGGTAGGGGCGCCAGTACGTCTGAACCCGCCGTTCTTTCCCGCCGCATCGGGAAGGTAGCCGTCACGATCTACCGGCTCGCCACGAAAGGTTACGTCGGGGCACAATCCCGTCGTGGTCCGTCTTGGATAGAGGCTCTCGTCCGAAGACGGGCGATTCAGATCGACCACATAACGTGAAACGCGCGCGCCGAGGACCATCGCACCCAAATCGAGTGCAAAGGCGTAAAGACGATCCAGACGCCAATCGGGTATCGCCGACTGTCAACGCCGCATCCGTGTACTGGTTTCGAAGGGCGTCGGGGATGTAAGTGCCGAGATGCAGAATAGAGATGAGAAGCGGGGCGTTTCCGCGCGTCAACGTGTAGAAGTCGTTCACGAAACTTTTCTAGTTCGTCAGTTTCGGGAGCAATGCGTCTGCCGGTAGCTGGGGCAAACTGCGGGTGAGCGCGGGGCAGATAAGCTGATCCAACACCCGACCGGTAAGCGAAGAGATATGCTCCACGAACTCAATCCACTCCCCCTGTCTGTGCAGGATCAAAAAATCGCGTCTACTGAGCCGTCCTGTCGGGAGCGGAAAAACAGCGATCTCGTTGAGATAATGTCTTGCCTGCCATAGACAAAGCGGCGTTGAGATCGCAAAACCAAGATTTGCGCTGACCAGACTAAGCATCGGATCGGTGGCGTCGAATTCGTATCGACGCGGACTGTTGATCCCCAGATGTCGTGCCAGGCGTTCGATCTGCTGCCCAATCACCGATCGCGCCGTATACCGTATCAACGGCAGTTCAGCAGCTAATTGCCGCCAATGTGAATCTTTTGGAGCGCGCCCATCAAGCCAGCGGCGAGATGCCACAGCCAGAAACGCCTCCGAGAGAAGAGGGAGCTCGATAATGCGGTGGTCGTTGATTACCGTATGCGTGCACACCACAACGTCGACTTCCCCATTGTGTACCTGCCCGGAAAGTGCAGGCGTGAGCCCGGACCACATCTCGATCTGGCGAGTTGAGCTGGACATCGCGCGGATGATTTCCGGCCCGACGGTCGCGGCGAACGAATCGACGCATCCGAGGCGCACAGGCAGAGCACCGGCTAGCGACGCATCCCTGATCCGGCCGCTGACCGTGTGCGCATGCTGGAGCAGCGGACCGGCAAGTTCGAGCAGGGCGCGTCCAGCCAGATTAGGACGCGGCGGACGGCTATCCCGGTCGAACAGATCCGTACCTTGCTCTCGCTCTAAAGCGGCGACGGATTGACTTACCGCGCTTTGGCTGACCTGAAGGCGCTTCGCGGCTGCCGTCATCGAGCCGGTCTCACACACCGCAACGAACGCCTCCAAAGCACGAAGGTCGATAGGTGACCGAGTACGTTTCATCGCTGCTCCCAACACTTCGGGCTTCGGCGCGGCGTTTCGGCAAGTACTCAGTACAATGAAAGAAGCCGACCATACCCGTCGATACGGTCCGGCAACCCAGCAAGCCTCATGACGTCCCAGGCGACCGCTTGATTGCTGGTAATGACTGGCTTTCCGGTCCGTTGTTCAATCTCCTTGATGACTTCGATCGATCTGAGTGCTCCGCAGCTGATCAAGATCGCGTCGGCGTCTGGCCGATCCAGAAATAGCGCCATTTGCACGATGCTCTCAGGCGTGACTCGCACCATATCGCTGTCTTTCTCTAGCTGGAGGCCATGGATGGCCAATACGTCAAAGCCCTCGTTTTCCAGATAGGACTTTTCCATTACGTTGATCTCGTCGAGGTAGGGCGTACCGATAACGATCCGTTTGGCCCCGACGGCTCGAAGCCCGCGAATTACCGCTGTGATCATGCTTGTGGTCTTCGCATTCGGAGCGCCACGGGTCAATTCGGCGAAAACTTTCTTTTCGCCGACGACCAGGCTGCCGGAGGTGCAACCGTAGCAGATGACGTCGAGACTGCCGTCAGGAAGGATTCGAGCCGCCGCATCAGCAAGGCTGGACGCGATGTCGTCGAGGGACTCCCTCGTGATGCTATCCGGATTGGGGACCCTTGTGAAATGGATACCTACCCCCTTCGGAAGCAAGGTGAACATGTCGTCTTCAATCGTCTGCTCGGTCGCAAGCAGCACAAATCCGGTCTTTGCACGGTCATGGCGACCACCATCAAGCCTGGCTTCAAATCCAGTCTTCTCAGTCATGATATGGAGTCCTATTTATAAAAAAATGCCTGCGTATGGAAATAGTCAACCTGCTGGTGCAGTCGGGGCTGTGAGCGACTAGCCAGTTATGAATCGTGCGATGCGAGCCAATCCGAAGGAGATGTAATTGCGTTGCACCAGGCCCAAGGCGCGCATATCTGCCGCCCGGAGCGCCCGGCAGCACTCTTCCAGCTCATGGTTTAAATACTCGACTTCTTCTTCCCAAAGATCGCTAACAAAGTTGTACCAGACACGTGATGCCTGAAAATAGCACCGGTCATGCGTCTGTCGCAGTTCCCTGTTTCTGATCAGTTCATTGATCGCGAAATGTAGCTCGTGAAGGATTGCCCAGAACTCGTCGAAGTTGCGAGAGGTGTTCGATAGCGCGGCAGCGCGCGGAACCAGTCGCTCGATGCGCTCAAGTGCCTGCGGGGCATCGGTGGGCGAACAAAAGTCACCCAGCATCTCGCTCAGCCTCAACCGGAAATTGTAGGTGTCACGGTACTCTCGAAAATCAACACCGCTCACGATCGTGCCGACGCCGTTTTTTGTTTCAACCAGACCTTCGTACTCGAGCCGCTGCAGGACCTGACGAATAGGCGTGCGGCTAACTTCGAATTCTTCGGCAAGCACGGTCTCTCCCAGCAATGTGCCAGGCGGATAGTGGAGACTACAGATGCGATCGCGCAACGTCCGATAGATGTCCGCCGTCTGGCCGCGAACTGCCGGCGCTTTCGAGGTGGGCCGCAGCGCTTGTCCCTTAAGTTTGACCACGCGTGCCATTGAAAAATCCTTCACAAGTGTGGATGCGATAGTCGGCGCCACCCAGTTTATGACTGCGCTGGTGCTGAAATCTGCCCAATGATAGCCAGGATCAGTAGCTGTCCGCAACCTGTACACAGGTTAGCACAATTTACAGAAAAGGGAGAAACTCTGCGTGATGACATCAGCCGGTCGCTATGTGTGCACAGAGATCTGGGAGACTGTGGTGTGGTTGTAAGTGATTGAATAGGAGCAGTAAATATCGTTATCATCCGATTTTTCCAGTCCGTGAAACCTCGGTTAGCCTAAGCAAACATACCACTTGACATGCCAAATTGGTGCTCCTAGAGTCGAGCTGTGTACTTGCTGCATACAGCTAACAATGGAGGACATGTGGACGAATATGCAGGCCGGGTGGGCAAACTGCGTGACGCACTGCGTCGCGCCAATATCGATGTGGCGTTGATTAGCGACCCAGACTCAGTGGCCTACTTCGGGGGCTTCTGGAACTATCTGGGCGTTGAGTTCGGCCGCCCTACGCTGATGGTGATTTCTCAGGATCATGAGCCGGTCCTGATCACGCCGTTGATGGAATCCGAGATGTGCGGTCTGATGACCTGGGTCAAAGATATCCGTCCCTGGGGCGATGGTATTGATGATGAATGGCGAAAGCCGCTGCGAGAGGTACTGCAGGCTTCGAAGGCAAAGCGCGTGGGGATCGAGCGCGCGAAAATGCCGCCGCTCGTTTCAGGTGCACTTCCCGTTGAGGCAGGCAGCCTGACCGATGTGGGGCAGATCATCTTCGATCTGAGGACGATCAAGTCTGGAAGCGAAATCGCGGTCATGCGGCAAGCCGGGCAGGTGGCTGTTGCGATGGTCGAGGCGGCGAAGGAAGTCATCCGGGAGGGCGTACCGGAGTACGAGATTGCACTGGCAGTGATTGCCGGGGGCACCCGAAAAGCTGCTTCGTTCCTTGATGAACACGAGGATAGATTCGTTTCGCCGACGATCTACAACCTTCAAATCCTCCAGTCCGGACGCGATGTCTGTCTTGTGCACCGTCGATCCTCGGTTCGCACACTGAAGCGCGGCGACCCGGTCTATCTGTGCTTCTGTGGCATCGCCAACTTCAAGAACTACAAGCTCGGCTTCGACCGCGAGTTCTTCGTCGGCTCGGTGACTGACGAGCAAGCTCGGGTCTATGAGGCCGCCGTTGCAGCGCAGCAAGCCGCGCTCGCGCAGATCAAGCCAGGTGTGCGCTGTGAAGATGTCAATGCTGCCGCTGAAGAGGTCTATCGGGACGCGGGATTTGCCCCGGGGTATCGGACCGGGCGCTCGATTGGCTACTCGTTCCTTGAGACGCCGGAGCTCAAGCGCGGCGAGCAGCGGACCCTGGAAGCGGGTATGACTTTCGCGGTCGACGGTGGCATCACGATCGAAGGAGAGTTTGGCGGGCGAGTAGGAGACTCGATCGTCGTGACGGCAGATGGATTTGAATATCTGACCGATTATCCGCGCAAACTGACAGTGGTGTGAGCGCCATGGACGATCCGGTTACCCTCAGAACGCTGATCGCGGTGAATCGCGAGTTCTTCGACAGTCGTTGGAGCGAGAAAGATCTCGAAGAGCTGGTCAACCCGCATTTTGGCGTCGTCTCGGATCTGTCCAGCTTGGTAGAGCGGCTGTCAGCAATCCGGGCGAAAGATCTAGCTGACCAGGCCCCGTTCTGGATCGTGGAGTGTCAGCCATGAAGCCAGTGAACGGCAACACCCTGAGAGGCATTTCAAAGGCGCTTTCTCGTGGGGATGTCGCAGCCCTTGAGGTTGTTGATCACAGCCTCGCGCTCGCGGAAGCGACCAATGGACTGCTCAAGAGCCTGATCACGGTGACCAGTGACTGCGCTCGCGCTCAGGCAAGGTCGGCCGATGAGCGCCGGCAAGTTGGTAGACGGCGGGGAATACTCGACGGTATCCCGTACGTGGCGAAAGACGTATTCAAAACGGAAGGGATCCGGACTACGGCGGGAAGCAAGGTATTGGCTGAACACTATCCGCAAGAAGATGCCGGTGTCGTTCGGAAGCTGGCGGAAGCGGGAGCAGTCCTCGTTGGCAAGGCGAACATGCACGAGTTCGCATATGGCGCGACAGGGGAGAATCAGTTCACCGGCACGACAGTGAATCCGTGGGACCAACGGCGCCTGGCCGGGGGCTCCAGTGGCGGCTCGGCTGCTGCTGTTGCAGCCGGGATTGTTCCCTTTGCGTTGGGCACTGATACAGGGGGATCAGTGCGTGTACCGGCAGCGCTGTGCGGAGTAACCGGCTTCAAACCTACGTTCGGACTGTTGGACTCCACTGGCGTCATTCCGTTCTGCTGGACGCTTGACCATGTGGGCATCATCGCCGGGAATGCGGATGACGTTTCCGTGGTGATCGACTCGCTGACAGATCTGCAGGTCTTCCGTACTAATGGCTCGCTGCATTCCCTTCGTATCGGGATTCCAAGAGGCTGGACCTCTCTTCTGGAACCTGGCGTTCGAGCCGGATATGAACTGGTAGTTGCCGTTCTAAGGGCGTCCGGCGCCACTTTTCACGAGATTGACCTGCCGGAACATGCTGAATCCCGGACCGTATCTCTCACCATTCAACTGGCCGAAGCTTTGGCGTATCACTCGCCATTGATCGCGTCGTCAGGTGCGCAATATGGGCCCGATGTCCGCGGCGGCTTCGTCCTCGGTCAGCAGTTATCCGCCGAAAGCTATGTGCAATGCCAACGGCTGCTGAGCGCGTACCGGGCGTCGTTCACGCGGCATTTCGAGACCATTGATGCCATTCTGACTCCCACATGTCCGGTCGTCGCCCCCGAGACAGGCAGTACCCGAATACCAGTCGGCGATCAACTTCTCCCGATCGGTAACGCGCTGACGCTTTTTACGTCCTTCTTCAATCTGGTCGGCGCACCGGCCGTCGCACTGCCTGCCGGCACCGATGACAAGGGATTGCCAGTCAGTGTGCAACTCATCGGCGCACCAGGCAAGGACATCGCGATTCTTGAACTTGCACGACATCTTGAACAGGAACTGGCGCGAAGGTAAACGTGGCAGCTCTGTAGCGAATTCCAATTCAACGCAATGTAAAGGGGTTAGTATGCAAATCCGCAAAACATCGAAGCACGCTCGGACCTGTCTCTTCGTGCTGCTGAGCGCGATTCTTCCTGTCACGTCTGCCAGTGCCCAACAACTGGTCGTCGCCTCGTTCGGTGGGGCATATACCGCAAGCCAGGCGAAGGCCTTCTTTGAGCCGTACGCCGCGAAAACCGGGACCAAAGTCCTTCCCGCTGACTACAACGGCGGGCTGGCAGAGCTTCGTTCGCAGGTGCAGGCGGGCTCCGGTGCGTGGGACGTGATCGATCTTGAATTCCAGGATGCAGCTCGCGCATGCGACGAAGGATTGATTGACCCGATAAAGCCGGGTTCGCTTCCAAACGGTCAGGATGGCAAGTCCGCGTCTTCCGACTTCGTGCAGGGTTCCCTGATGGACTGCGGCGTCGGAACGATCCTCTGGTCGAACGTGATTGCATATGACAAGCGAAAGTTTACCGGGGAGCAGCCTACAACAATTGCCGACTTCTTTGATTTGAAGCGGTTCCCGGGCAAGCGCGGGCTAAGCAACAAACCGAACGGAAACCTTGAATGGGCGCTCATGGCTGATGGCGTACCGCGAGACAAGGTTTATGCAACCCTGCGCACGCCGGCCGGCCTCGAGCGTGCGTTCAAGAAACTCGACACGATCAAGGCTAACGCGATCTTCTGGGGGGCGCAGGCACAGTCCGTCCAGCTTCTCGCCGATGGAGAGGTCGCGATGACAGAAGGCGGCAATGGCAGATTCACAGACGCCATCACCAAGGACAAGAAGCCTTTCGGTATTCTCTGGCAAGGCCAGATCATCAACGGTGATGTGTTTGCTGTATCGAAGGCCAGCAAGAATAAAGCGGCTGCGCTCGATTTCATTCGCTTTGCCACTTCGGCGCCTCAGCTTGCTGCGCAGACAAAATACATCAGCTATGCCCCCGCGCGTCGTTCCGCATTGCCATTGGTGGACGCATCCCTGCGAGAGAATCTGCCGACATCGCCTGCGAATCTGAAGGTTGGTCTCGCCAGTGACACGGCGTTCTGGAACGACGAGCAGGACGAAATCAATCGCCGTTGGGCTGCGTGGATGGCCCACTAAGAGGAACGTTATGAACATGCTAAACGTCTTCCACCAGCGAGAACAGGGCAATGCTGGACGAGCCGATAGTGACCACGTTGTTTTCTCCCAGGTCGAGAAGAGCTACGACGGCAATACGCACGTCGTCAAATCACTCTCGCTCTCAGTCAAACGTGGCGAGTTTCTCACGTTGCTGGGTCCGTCAGGCTCTGGAAAAACAACGACGCTGATGATGCTTGCAGGCTTCGAGGCACCCACTGCGGGGACGATTAGCATCGGTGGCGTGAATCTGACAAACACGCCACCACATAAGCGGGGCATCGGCATGGTGTTCCAGAACTATGCCCTGTTTCCTCACATGTCGATTGCGGACAACGTGGCGTTTCCGTTGGCCGCAAGGAAGATGCGAAGGAGCGAGATCGCCGAGCGCGTGGCACGGGCGTTGGAGATGGTCAAGATGCAGGATTATGCGTCGCGCCGGCCCGCGCAGCTTTCAGGGGGGCAGCAACAACGTATTGCGCTGGCCCGAGCGCTTGTGTTTGAGCCAACTCTTGTCCTGATGGACGAGCCGCTTGGCGCGCTGGACAAACAGCTTCGCGAGCACATGCAGACTGAAATCAAGCACCTGCACAAGTTGCTGGGCGTTACGGTCGTGTATGTGACCCACGACCAGGACGAAGCTTTGGCGATGTCCGACCGGGTCGCCATTTTCAACAATGGAGTGATCGAACAGATCGGGCCGCCCACTGAGATTTACGAATCGCCGAACACCGAGTTTGTGTCACGGTTCGTCGGCGACAACAACCTTCTGGAAGGGGTTGTGGACGACTGTTATATATCAGAAAGCGGGGGCTATCGCGCAAAGATCACGCACGGCGCTTGCCGATTTGAAGCGGTGGCCACCAAGCCACTTGCGTCGGGTACGCATATCACCCTGGTGTTAAGGCCGGAAAGGGTGTCGCTTGCTGGACGGGACGGATCTTTTGAGAACCAGGTGAGTTCCCAGATTGTAGAGTCGACGTATTTCGGCGATCACGTTCGCCTGACATGCCGGATCCCCGGCGGCAACGAAATCATAGTGAAACTGGCGAATACGTCGAGTCTGGGTTCCCTTCAAGCCGGGCAGATGTTGCCTATCGGCTGGCGCTCGGCTGATAGCCGTGCACTACTGGCAATAGGAGGATAGCGATGAGCCCGATGACTATGGCCGAGACGCACAGCCAGGACGCTTCATTTCAGGAAGAGTGGGGCGCCGCATTGAAAACACGCGTTCAAAAAGCACGGCGGCGCGAGACGCGCAAGTCGTTGTTGCTGGTCGCGCCCGTGATTCTGTTCCTCATGCTGACCTTCCTCGTGCCAATCGCCAAGATGTTTCAGGTCAGTATCTATGATCCGACATTGCGCGATCTTCTGCCAAATACAGCTCGTACGCTCGATGGCGGTTCGAAGGTGACAACGGGGAACCAGGTCTGGCAGAGCCTGGCCCGCGATCTCGTTTCGGCCAGAGATCAAGGCAAGCTGGGCATTGTCGCGAGCCGACTGAACGCTGAGCGTCCAGGGCTGCGATCCGTCGTCGAACGTACTGCCCGGCGCGCAGAGGCTAGTGACGATGCGCCTACCGCCCAGTGGTTCGCAAATATCGACCCGGCCTGGGGTGAACCCGAAATAATGCCCATGCTGGCGCGTGCCACGCGCGCATTCACATTCGACAACTATCTATCGGCGTTAGACTTCCGCCGCGATGAAAAAGGAAGCATTGCTTCCCAACCGCAGGATGAGCGGATTTATCGGTCTTTATATTTGAAGACTTTCGGGGTGGCTATCGCCGTCACGGTTCTTTGCGGTGTAATGGGCTACCCGATCGCCTACCTGATGGCGACGAGCTCAAAGGCAACCGCGAACCGACTGATGATCCTGGTGCTGGTTCCATTCTGGACATCCATGCTGGTTCGGGTTACCGCATGGATGGTGCTGCTGCAGTCCCAAGGCGTCGTGAACGATCTTCTCGTGCTCGCTGGCGTGGTCAATGAGAACAATCGTGTAATGCTGATCTACAACCTTACCGGCACCTTGATAGCGATGACACACATCCTGTTGCCGTTCTTCATACTTCCGCTTTACAGCGTGATGGTCGCCGTACCTCCCAGTTATATGCGGGCCGCGCAATCGCTCGGTGCCGGACGGTTTAGTGCCTTCTGGAAGGTCTATTTCCCTATCACGCTCCCAGGCGTCGGAGCTGGCGCGCTGCTGGTGTTGATCCTGGCCCTTGGGTACTACATCACGCCGGCTCTTGTCGGTGGACAGTCGGGACAGATGATCTCCAATATGATTGCTTTCAATATTCAGACCTCGCTGAACTGGGGTCTCGCGGCCGCACTGAGCATCGTGCTACTGGTTGTGGTGCTGGCCCTTTATTTCGTCTACAACCGTCTGATCGGTGCTGAAAACCTGAGGATGGGATAAGCATGAACATTCATACGCAGCCGTTTCGCTCGCCCGTCGAGAAAGGATGGAACGTTATTTTTGTACTGATCTGCACGACGATCTTCCTTTTTCTTGTTGCGCCGATCCTGGTCATCATTCCTTTGTCCTTCAACGCCGAGCCCTATTTCACATTCACACGGGCAATGTTGCACTTGCATACCGATGCGTGGTCCCTTCGTTGGTATGACTCATTCTTTAGCAACCCCCGCTGGTTGCTTTCGGTGCGGAATAGCCTCGTCGTCGGCGTCGCGACCACGATTCTCGCGGCGTCAATCGGGACCGCGGCAGCGCTAGGTTTAAGGCAGCGCCTTCTGCCTGGCAGGTCGCTCATGATGAGCTTCATCCTTGCACCGATGGTGGTGCCGACAATCGTTACAGGCGCCGGAACCTATTTTGTTTTCGCAAAGGTTGGGCTGGTCGATAATCTCTGGGGGCTGATTGCCGCGCATACTGCGCTCGGGATTCCATTCGTCGTCATCACGGTCCTCGCTTCTGTCAGCGGCCTGGATCGATCATTCGAAAGAGCGGGCGCGATCATGGGCGCGCCACCGTGGATGGTCTTTCGCAAGGTCACACTACCACTCATCATGCCGGGCGTAACGGCGGGCGCAGTCCTGGCCTTCATCACGTCTTTCGATGAGGTTGTTTTCGCGCTGTTTCTGTTGCCAAGTCCGCAGTACTTCACATTGCCCAGGCAGATGTGGTCCGGCCTTCGCGAGCAGATCAGTCCCGCGATTCTGGCCGCGGCGACACTCTGGATATTGCTCTCATTGGTCATGATGTGGCTCGTCGGCGCACTTCGCAAAAGAGCGGCGCTTGCGCGACGATCGTCGTAGGGGCGCCCCGTGTCTCATCCCGGTCGCGTAATCGTCGAACGCGGCAACTCACCGCTGCTCGTCCTGACTCCCCATGCCGGTAGGCAGATCCCGCAAGATTTCATCCGTCCGCGAGGTGGGGAGGCGATGCAGGGTGATATTGCAGACCCGGCTGGCGAAACCGTCCGGACAGTGGCACGAAGCCTCAACGCGTCCTTGATTGGCGGACCGTATCATCCATGCGTAATCGATCTGAATGTTGACGCGGACGATCCGGATCTTACGCCGCATTTCAATCGGCTGAGAGTCTGCCCGTCCCACACAGCCGATGGCGAAGCGCTCTATGATGACGACGTCGGATACGAACGGGCGGTGCACGCAAGGGTCGCACAATACTGGCGACCTTTCCACGACGCCGTCACTCATGAGCTTTGCCGTCTGCATTCCATGCATAGCCGCGTGCTCGTATTTGTCACTCATGCGGGACAATGGTTGCATTATCCTGACAAGCGAGCTCACCTCGCAGACTTCACATTTTCGACGCACTTGGGCCGATCCGCCGATATCCGCCTGGTCGAGGCACTAACGGCCAACGTCGAGCGAGGCGGGTACTCGTGGGTACTGAATCCTGGTGACGCCGGTGGCGTCGCTGCGCAGAGATACGGCAGTCCGGGGAAGCGAGTGCACGTTATCCAGGTTGAGATCGGCGCACGATGGCGAACAGGCTGTACGTTCGATTCAAGTCTGCGACCGGCAGTCGTCACCGAGGACGGCCAGGAGGGTTTGGCTTCGATTCTCGCAAACATGCTCAACACCCTTGGCTCCAGGCTGGTGGAGATTGATCGTTGAGACGTTGATAAACGATTGTTCATCGAGGTAGAGCGAGTTCGCGGTGCGAAGACTCGCGACTCGCGACTCGCGACTTGCGCTCTGCACTTGCGCTGATTGCGGGAGCGACGCATGTTGTGCTTGTGGCGGTGGGATTTCATGTGGACATCGTTGCGCGTAAGTATCCTCAAACGGGTAACGCTTCTTTCTGCTGCTTCGCGTGATGACGTCAGTCGAGCGCTTGTAGTAACACTCACGGCTCAAGCGCATGCAGTGGCTCGAGTTAGGCGGCGTGGTCTCGGTCGGGGGCGCGCACCATCTGGTCGCGAGGGGGCATTTCCGAGCGTGCTTGTCGCGCTCGGCTATCCGGTCATACGTCGTACCGGGCGGGAACGGGCGTACCGGATGCCGTGAAGCGTGTGATGGAGGGTGTGCTGCTGGTCATTACCGCACGCGACGACGATCGCATCGCACTTTTACGGTTCATGTGAATGCGGTGCGCCGAGCTGGCGCGGCACGGGAACAGCGGTCCTGAAAGCCACGCTTCGGGAACCATAGATATATGATTATCGGGGAACAGGGACGCCTCCTGAGATTGCGCCAGGAGGGTCGTCCTGCAAACACTCTCCGTCAAATCCGGCTCGTTAGTTCTGGCAAGACGGTAAAAAGGTCATCCACAAGGCCGTAGTCGGCAACGCTAAAAATCGGCGCTTCCGTATCTTTATTGATGGCGACGATCACCTTTGAGTCCTTCATCCCGGCGAGATGCTGGATCGCGCCGGAAATGCCGACCGCGATGTAGAGTTGCGGTGCGACAATCTTGCCGGTCTGTCCGACCTGCCAGTCGTTTGGCGCGAAGCCTGAATCGACCGCGGCGCGCGATGCACCTACTGCCGCGCCGAGCTTCTGCGCCAGCGGATCGAGCAGCGCGAAGTTGTCCGCGCTGCCCATGCCGCGCCCGCCCGATACGACGATGGGTGCCGACGTCAGTTCTGGCCGCTCGCTCTTTGCGACCTCGCGACCAACGAAGCGTGCGCGGCGCGTGCCCTCGCCGGCGTCGTGCGTTTCGATCGGCGCGCCGCCACCATCGCGGGGCGCGGCATCGAATGCAGTCGTGCGAATCGTGGCGACCTTGATCGGGTCGTCGCATTGCACCGTGGCGATCGCGTTGCCCGCGTAGATCGGGCGATCGAAGGTATCGGCCGAATGAATGGCGATGACATCGGAAATTTGCGAGGCGTCGAGCTTCGCGGCGACACGCGGTGCGACGTTCTTGCCGGAGGCGGTCGCGCAGAACAGCACGTGCGTGTACGACGGCACGAGCATCAGCACCTGCGTGGTGACGTTCTCGGCGAGACCGTCGGCGAGGTGGGGCGCGTCAATCAGGATCACCTTGTCGACGCCTTGTATCGCGGCGGCCGCTTTCGCGACGGCGCCTACATCGTGGCCGGCGACGAGCACGTGCACACAGTCATTCAACTGGCGCGCGGCGTTCACCGTGTGCAGCGTGGCGAGCTTGAGCACCGAGGCTTCATGGTCGGCAATGACGAGAGTGGTCATTCAGATTACCTTCGCTTCGTTTCTGAGTTTGTCAATCAGCGTGGCGACGTCAGGGACGCGCACGCCAGCCTTGCGCGCTGCCGGCTCGACGACTTTCAGCGTCTTGAGGCGCGGCGCCGGATCGACCCCGAGTTCGGCCGGTGTGAGGATATCTAGCGGCTTTTTCTTCGCCTTCATGATGCTGGGCAGCGTCACGTAACGCGGTTCGTTCAGACGAAGATCGGTTGTCACGATAGCCGGCAGGTCGAGCTCGATCACTTCGAAGCCGCCGTCCACTTCACGCGTGACGGTTACCGTGTTGCCCTGAATCTCAATGGCGCTCGCAAACGTGGCCTGCGGCCAGTCGAGCAGCGCGGCGAGCAATTGGCCTGTCTGTCCGGCGTCGTCGTCGATGGCCTGCTTGCCAAGAATGACCAGTTGCGGCTGCTCGCGTTCGACCGCCGCCTTCAGCAGTTTCGCGACTGCAAGCGGTTGCAGCTCAACGTCTGTCTGAATGTGCAGCGCGCGGTCCGCGCCGATGGCGAGCGCCGTGCGCAGCGTTTCCGCGCTCTGCGTCGGGCCGCACGTTACTGCGATGACGTCGCTGGCGTGGCTGGCTTCCTTCAGGCGCGTCGCCGCTTCGATGGCGATTTCGTCGAACGGATTCATCGACATCTTCACGTTGCCGATATCGACGCCCGTCTGGTCCGCCTTCACGCGAACCTTCACGTTGTAGTCGACAACACGTTTCACTGCTGCCATGACCTTCATGCATGCTTTCCTTATGGGGAGAGAGTCGGCGTGCGCGGCGTGCCAGCCGCGTGACACGGGTTCGATGATGACAAGCGCACCGTATGGCGCGGGGGCCTGTGTTGGTGCTTCGTTTGAGACTTTGCCGGTGTCTTCGTCGCGCGATGGCGCAATCTCGAGCGCAGGGCCGTCGGCGAGTCGCGTCGCGACGTGCGCAGCGTCGAGCACAATGGCGTCTCCGCTGTCTGTCGCGCTAACGATGCAACTGCCGCACAGCGTTACAACAAGCACGAAGCAGCCGGCCTGCACATACGTCGTTTCGTACAGCAGCGTGATGTGCGCGTGATAGCGCCCGCGCGCGGCCATCGCGTTGAGCTTGATGACAGGGCCGTCGCGCAACGTGGCCTGCCAGGTGGTGCCACCGTCGTATTCGGATGGGCGACCGGGTTGCAGTTCGACGCGCGTCGTGCCTTCGTCTAGCGTGACGCCTGCACCTTGCATCACGAGCGACACGCGCGTCATACCGGCGAACCGCGAGTATGGACCGTCGCGTTCGACGTCCGCGAGGCTGATGCGCCAGCCGCCGTCGACGTCTTCCGCGAGCATCCGCATGGTGCCGCCGCCGTTGCGCCAAGGTTGCAATGCGAACGACGTGAGCGGCCGGATCGAAGGCCGGCGGCTGCCTTCACATCAGGAGACGGCGCCGAGCCCATACTTGCCGGTCAGGAGCTTGCCGGTTGTGAAGCGTTCGATCGAATACGGTTTGAGTGACACATCCGTCGGCAAACCGAGCGCGCATTGCGCGAGGATCTTGCCGACCATCGGCGAGAGCTTGAAGCCGTGGCCCGAGAAGCCGTAGCCGACCACCAGACCTTGGATGCCCGGCAGCGGACCAAGCACCGGATTCCAGTCCGGCGTCACGTCGTACACACCCGTCCACGACGACGCAATGCCCGCAGTCTCGTAGGCGGGGAACCGCTCCGCGACCTGCGCGCCGACGTCGACGATGTAGTCCATCGGAATGTCGCCCTGTTCGGTGTCGGCGGTGTTCAGTTTTTCTCCGACCACGCCTTCGCTGACCAGCATCTGGTTGCCGCCGTAGCTTCGGTAATAGAGCATGCCATCCGACGCGAGATCCTTAAACACGGGCATCGTGAATGTGTAGGGCGCTTCCGCACATTCGAGCGCAAGTACCGCGTGACGCTCGAGGGCGATCGGCAGCGTCTTGCCGGTCCAGCCGGCGAGTTCCGGCGTCCAGATGTTTTGCGTGCTGATGACGGTGCCGGCCGCGAAATCTCCGGCGCTGGTCGATACGCCGACCACCTTTCCATTTTTGATGAGCAACTCGTTGACGGCGACGTTTTCGCGGATTGTTACGCCGCCGCGACGCGCGGCGCGCGCAAAACCGGTCGCCGTGAGATAGGCGTCGGCGAAGCCGGCTTCTGGCTCGTAGCCGATGAGCGCAGCGTCGTCGAAGGTGGCGATCGGCATCAGTTCTTGTGCCTGGCGCGCGTCGAGCAGTTCGAGCGGAATGCCCTGCTGCTTCTGTTGATCGAGCGATGCACGCAGTGGTTCGAGCTTGTCATCGTCGGCTGCGACGATCATGTAGCCGCATTTCACGAGGCCGCACGACGCTTCGTCATCTCCGAGATAATTGGTGAAGTCGTTGAACGCCGACCAGGACTTGCGCGCCAGTTCGACGTTTTCCTTTACCGAATAGTGCGTACGCAGGATCCCGGACGACTGAGCCGTTGTGCCGGCGCCGATCGTCGCCCGATCAAGCACCAGCACACGCTTTGCACCGAGCCTTGACAGGTGAAAGGCAACAGACGTCCCGATCACACCCGCGCCTATCACAATCACATCGTATTTGTTCACGGACGCACGCCCCTTGTGAGATTGATGTGCCCAGTCTGCGCTTCACCGCGGAGGCCTACGTTTGCATAAGCAAATCTGTCAATCGCCCATAAGAAGAAGCTCTGGCGCGAGAGATGTGACAGAAGCACTCCGAAGGGTGGCACTATGGAGCCTTACCATCTACTCGGGCGGGTAAAAAATCCAGATGCAAGAGATTGCAAGAGGTGCTTTCGTGGCGATGGCTGCAATCGCGATCGCATTGTCAAGTTGCGTGGCTGCGCGCTGTTTGTTGCGGCTTTTCCTGTCACCGCCGCGCGCGGCGGTGGTTTCCGAGGTAATCGGCCTGGCCATGCTGATTGCCTCGTGTGCTTATTATTTTAGCGGCGGGCGAGCATAGTCGAGCCAACCATCCACCGCATCGACAGGAATGCAACGGAGGTCACCGGTTATAGGACACATCCGCTGCTACATATCCGTGTAGTTGGGGCCGCCGCCTCCCTCCGGCGGCACCCAGACAATGTTCTGAGTCGGAACCTTGACGTCGCATGTCTTGCAATGCACGCAGTTCTGCGCATTGATAACCAGCCGCTCGTGACCATCTCCAGTCTCGACGAACTCATAGACGCCAGCCGGGCAATAGCGACTTTCGGGGCCCCGCATAGTGCCGCAGGTTGACATTGATCGGAACAGCCGGATCCTTGAGTGTGAGATGCGCCGGCTGATTATCGTCGTAATTCGTGTACGATAAAAATACTGAAGACAATCGGTCAAACGTCAGCTTGCCATCCGGCTTTGGGTAATCGATCTTCCTGCATTCCGACGCAGGTTTGAGCATCTCATGGTCCGACTGAGCGTGCTTCAGGATACGAATCCAGTTCGTCGCACTGGCGTCCCTCTTGAAGCGCATCGAAGGTCGCCTGCGCTCCCAACGTGCCCGTTTTGATTGCGCCGTGAGAACCCTTGATGCGCGAAGCGTCGAGAAGCCTGCTTCGTTGCCAACGAGCGCACCGCCGGGAAACACAGGTACGGTCTTGTATAGCCTAGTCCTACTACAAAACCGGTGACGGTCCGGTTGTCGTCCATGTGGTAAAGAAACGAGCCGCCATAGGTGCCGGCATCAAGCGGCCAGCCGCCCGTGTGCCGCCATCAGCGGCTCATGCCCTCAATGCTGCGCGAGTGAATGTCCGGGAAGTCGTGGATCGACAGCCATGTTCCGAGCGTTGCCCACGTGACATCGCGGCGGCTTGCGCTTTCGTATGGGACAGTGTCGGTGAGCAGTGACATGATGACACTCCGGCTCAGTGGATAGGCGTCGCCGTCACACGCGCCCGAAACGCTGAAATGATAGTCAGACTGGCCTGTTTTCGTTTGGATTGCGAACCGGCCCCATCGCTTCGAGTCCTTCCGCGTAGCTGATCGTGTCAAACGGCAGGTCGAAGAGGATCGCGGCGTCGGCGACCGCGTCGAGCTTGCCGGCCGTGTCTTTCCTTTTCAGCTCGCTCTTCTCCAGATGCAGGAGCTCAAGCATCTCGTTGTAGACGGTCGATTCCACAATCGGCAGCACGTAGAACACCGCTCCGTTGTACGGCACCTGATAGCGTCTGGACAGATCGACGTTGTCGCAGAAGAGGAAATACTTTCCGCGGGCCGAGAGGGCATTGCCGAGCACTTCCGCGACGTCTCTCAGGTATTCGAAGCTCAATAGCCAACCGGCAAAGAACGACAGGTGCGGGTCGTTGACGTTCGCTACGGCCATGACCTGTTCGCAGGAAAGCTCAGGCGGGCGCGCCTCGTCGGCGAGCCGCGGTCCGAAGCGTAGCGCGAGCTCGCCGCGAAAACCGATCCGGCGAGGCGCGTTCGTATGCCCCCTGAAGACCGCGTTGAGGAGTCGGCCCTGGTGTTGTAGACTGGCCAACGGGGTTTCATCGAGTACATGGTGGCTGATCGTGTCAGTCATTAGCATTCCTCTTTGATGGATCTTGCATGCGCGCGGACCGGGCGCTGCTTCGCACATCCTCGGCGGGATGTGCCGGGAACTTTGCAACATCCGTACCAATGCCAGGGCCAACGCCAGGCAGGCTATACGGGCAGGCTGCCCGGTGCTGCCCATGTCGTTTGCGACAAAAGGCGCGCGATTTGTCGGGAAGGCGACGTCGCGAACGTCGCAGGCGGCCATTCGGGGGAACCCGGCGGAAACCCGGCCTGGCCAGGGTTTCGACGATCTGCGCACTCATGGCACAAAAGCTGCGTCGATGGGGCCGCGCGGACACAATCCGGCCGATGCGTGACTCGACAGAAGAAGACCATACGGACACCGCAGGCTGAGGACATGGTCGCGGCTTTGCAGATCTGATTCGCAACCCTGGTTTCACCTTCCATGTCAATGGAGTACGACAATGTCTCAACTTCGGCAAATCGCCTTCTACGGCAAAGGCGGCATCGGCAAGTCCACCACGTCGCAAAATACGCTTGCGGCGCTGAGCGACCTCGGGCAGAAGATCCTCATCGTAGGGTGTGATCCAAAGGCTGACTCGACGCGCCTGATACTGCACGCGAAGGCGCAGGACACAATTCTCTCGCTTGCGGCGGAAGCGGGTTCAGTCGAGGACCTGGAACTCGATGACGTGATGAAGATCGGCTACAAGGACATCCGCTGCGTCGAGTCGGGGGGGCCTGAGCCGGGCGTCGGCTGCGCGGGCCGTGGCGTCATCACGTCGATCAATTTCCTCGAGGAGAACGGCGCGTATGACGGCGTGGACTATGTGTCGTACGACGTGCTCGGCGACGTGGTGTGCGGTGGCTTCGCCATGCCCATTCGCGAGAACAAGGCGCAGGAAATCTACATTGTCATGTCAGGCGAGATGATGGCGATGTACGCGGCGAACAACATCTCGAAGGGCATCCTGAAATACGCGAACAGTGGCGGCGTGCGCCTGGGCGGGCTCATCTGCAACGAGCGCAAGACCGACAAGGAACTGGAGCTTGCCGAATCGCTCGCGACGATGCTTGGCACGAGGCTGATCCACTTCGTGCCGCGCGACAACATCGTCCAGCACGCGGAACTGCGGCGAATGACCGTGATCGAGTACGCGCCGGACAGCTCACAGGCGGGCCAGTATCGCGCGCTTGCCGAGAAGATTCATCACAACGGCGGCAATGGCGTGGTTCCGACGCCGATCACGATGGACCAGCTCGAAGACCTGCTGATGGAGAAAGGCATCATGGTGCAGGTCGACGAGTCGCGGGTTGGCAAAACGGCGGCCGAACTGACCGCCTGACGAATGCCGGGCGAAGGTCGCCGTGCGGCGGCCGGATCCGGCGATGACATTCTCCACTTATGGGATATGCAATGACCGCGACGGTTGAAGAACGCAAGGCCGCCAACAAGGCCCTGATCGACGAAGTGCTGCAGGCCTACCCCGAAAAGATGGCCAAGCGCCGCGCCAAGCATCTGGGTTCCTTTGAACAGGGCAAGCCCGACTGTGGGGTGAAGTCCAACATCAAGTCGCTGCCCGCTGTAATGGTCGGGCGACGGCACGCTAAATGAACTCGATAACACACTTGCATCTATTGAAAGATTCCGATTCCATTGCAACAGCGTCTGCTCATGCGTATACGATCGCCAACATGGTTCGGAATTGGTTCGTGGCCAACATGGAGGAGGCGCACAAGCGGGTGCGCGTACGGCAGTAGTACGCTGCCCGCCGAAGTCGGCTTCATGTCGTGCGGCGAACGTTCGAGCAGGCGTCGGCCGACTTCGTCTTCAAGACGACGAAGAGGCATGCTGACGGCAGCCTGAGTGAGATGAAGTGCCATTGCAGCATTACTCACGCTGCCGGCTTCAACCACCGTCACGAACGTACGCAGCAGCGTGCTGTCGAGATCTGGAATCATCAATTTCCCTCATGCACACATAAAGATTTCCAGCTTATACCACGCATACATCTGCGGTTAGTATCCTTCCTTCCTTCACTCACGCGAGAAATATGGATGAGCGGGGAATTTAACGCAAAACACGCCAAATACGCGTTGTCGAGAGCGTCCGTGCTATTCTCGCACGCGATCGCGCTGATGTTCGCCTTCGCGTCGATGTGCAGCATTCAACTCGGTGCCGCGCTATCGCTGTCCACGACGATAAAACACAGTACCGTTGGCATAACCTGGTTGCGGTTGTGCTTCGCAGCGATAGCGCTCGCGGCCATCGCGAGACCGCCGCTTCACAAGTATTCTCGCCAGCACTGGGGTGCCGCGGTCGCGCTTGGCAGTGCGGCGGCGTGTATGACGCTATGCTTCTTCGAGGCAGTGCGGCGTGTGCCGCTTGGGTTTGCAGTGGCCGTCAGCTTCCTTGGGCCGGTCGCGGTCGCGACATTCGGCGAGCGCAGACTCAGAAGATTGATGTGGCCGGTGTTCGCAGTCGCGGGCGTGCTATTGCTAGCTCGGCAGGACGGCATGTGGGTGGTCAGCCCCGTTGACTTGGTCTTCCCGATTGGATCGGCGCTCGGCTGGGTCGCGCACATCGTGTTGAAGAAGCGCGTCGGCATGATGTTTGAGGGGCCGGAAGGGCTTTCTGTGTCCCTGATCGCAGCCGCTGTCATTACCGGGCCATTCGGTATTCTGCTGAGCGGCGGCCATTTGCCCGTGGGGCAACTCGTCAATGCCGCGTATATTGCAGTCTTGGTGCCGATCGTCCCATACATACTTAAACTGATCGCCCTGCGTCGGATGAGCGCATCCGCATTCGGTGTCGTGATGTGCACCGAGCCTGCGATCGCGGCGGCGATCGGCTGCCTCGTACTTGCACAGCCGATAAGCAGATCCCAGTTCGTTGGAACGCTGTGCGTTGTTTGCGCATGCATCGGTGCAGTGGTAGGCGGTATCCGTGCTCACTCATCTCCACGGGGTCGCGTGTGACTGCGAATCGCCTGATGGACGGTCTGCGTGGCGAGCCGTACGTGCTGTGGCGTGCCATGGCGTCCAGTTGGGTGTTCGTCCGTGTCGCTGCAAAAGCGGTGCGACAACACTACGGCCGCGCTTTTCTTCAAGCACGTGTCTCGCTACAGTTCAGCCCCGCGCAAGATCGTCACCGCAGGTACCCTGCGGCCAACGCAGACACTCCAACGTTGCAAGATCGGACGGGCGTGAAAACGTCGCTTGAGAATTCGTCTTTTGAGTCGAAAGGCGAGACGATTTGCAAGAACTCGTTAATCAATATTTCAAAGGAGTACAAATGAGGAAGAAGAAAGGTTTTTTGATTTTCATACTTTCGCTTGGCGTATCAGCTCATACGCTGGCTGCAACGGTAGAAAGCTGCCCTTCTCCAGCCCAGATCAAGAGGACAGTGGGCGTGTACTCGGCGCGAACCAGTGATAACGAAGGTGAATGGCTGGGTATTGCGCCAGCAGGTAGCGGAGGCAATATCAGGCAGTTTAACGCCGCCACGTTTTATCCAGCGCAGGATGATGACGTATCGCGAGGATCGTTAGCCAAGTGCTCTTATGAAGTTGACAAAGGTACCGTAGACTTACGATATAAACCTAATTCGCTTCCGGAGCCGGTTGTCGCGTTGGAGGGTAGTACAGTGTGGCATCGGAAAGAAGGCCCGTTTGGCGTTATCTACTATGAATGCACTGATCCGACCGCTTCGGGTTGTAAATTCACCATCGTTCGATAGTCGGGATGATGCCTTTCCTTCTAGAAAGGCGTCGTAAGAGACGAACCATCTCGGTGCTCTTACGTTCTTCCTCCCGAATTTGGCCTGTCCGTCTCGTGCTAGGTCAGGGGCGCATTGAGGGAGATTTCCCCGGTCGCTCGACCGGTATCGGGCGACGAGGTGTCTCCAGTCGCTATGCCGCTGGCAAGTATCGACCAATAGGAGTAGCAGTATTGGAAATGAAGAAGAAGGTTGGGCCCGTTGGGACTCGGCATGCCGTGACACTTGCACTAGCTTTATGGTTCGCGGCAGGCTGCTCGCCCGGCATTGGAGCGCAGCAGGATGCGTTCGTGCCGCTTGTGCGTAGCATGGCGGATCGCCTTAACACCGCTGACCAGGTCGCTCTTAGCAAGTGGGACACTGGTCAACCCGTCTACGACGGTCAGCGGGAAGCGCAAGTCATTGCAAATGCGGCGACGATGGCGTCTGAGTACGGGCTAACTGCGGAGGATGCGATAAACATTTTCTCGGACCAGGTTGAAGCCAACAAAGAAGTTCAGTACGCGCTGCTTAACAACTGGAGACGTCAGGGCGATGCTCCTGCCACGCCGCGGCAGAGCTTAGCGGGCGTCATCCGACCAATTCTAGATAAGCTACAGGCCTCTATCATGCAGAATCTGCAGAGCGTGGCACCTCTGCGCAGCATTGCAGATTGCCATGCACTGGTTGCATCGGCAGTGGGTCAAGTAGCTGAACAAGCGTCGCTTGATGTCCTTCATCGCGCGGCGCTCGATCGTGCGGTCGCACGGATATGTGTCAAATCTTGATTTTCCGACGAGTCTGAAGACGCGCAAACGTCCATTTGAAGGGCACCCTATCCGAGGGTCGGCTCGGAATACCCCCATCGGCAAATTTGGGTGAAACGACGGCCGCTGAACCGTCTGGAACAGGGCAGCCCGATCGTCGCGGTGCGCATAATCAGAGAGTTTCGAGGAAAGCCATGAACTTGTCGGCTGCGTGAAAACACGGCGTCCGCGGCCCGATAGGCTACAAGCGTCATCCGTGTGCGCAAGGTGGGACTCTTGGTCGATGCGTTGTGTCGATGCTTTCATTGTCCAGCAACAATGCGATGACACTGATGTCGATGTCGGCCTGCAACAGATGCGTCGCCGTCGCGTGCCTTATGACCGGGGCGATTTGTGCTTTTTCGACAGACTCGGATAGGTATGCACCACTTCGACGATCGCCTTTTCAGGATGCGATCGACGCTATTGCGGGTCGACGTCTCGCTGCAGTAGTTGGTGAACAATAGCGAGGTCGGCATCGCGTCTCGTTCGCGCATCCATTTCCCGATCGCGTCAGCCGTCCTAGTTCAGAGTGGCACACACCGCTCCTTACGTTCTTGCCGTAAAGATGCAGAAGCTGCTGCGACTGACGACCTCAATCTGTGCAAGAGATTATCGTAATCGCCGCAACTCGTGCGCCGGTGTTATACATCGGTAGCTGCATCGCGTGATGACGTGCTTCGAACGGGGTCGAGAGGTCAGGAGCAGCAAAAATCGCTTGAATTTCGGCTCGCGGCAACGCGCGAATCGGACGTCGATCGGCACGTTTGGTTTGGATGGACAGTACGGACATGGCCAAAGCCGATTGTCGCTTGATTGCTGCACAGAATAATTTATATGAGCGCCCGTGCGCTAGGTTTTCTTGCGTATTGATCTGGTCATTGAAGCCTAAGTTTGAAGTCAGGATCGAGGTGGCCGCTCGTAGTTCGTGGCGTAGGTCATAGAGATCTTCGTCATGAGCCCGCGAGAGACGCAATCACCACCGTTTGTTTCCGCTACGACGCCAATCGAATCAACGAGCAACGCTTTATCGCGTTCCAACTTCAACGAGGACACGTCGAAAAGGCACTACTGTGACCGCAAAACGTTTGTTCGTTCAGGCTATCGATCACGAAGCACGGGTGGGGTGCTCGCTCATCATAGTCGATCTGGGCGCCCGCGAGATACTTCAAGCTGGCGTTATCAATAAATATGGCAACGCCCTGCGTTTTTACCTTAATGTCGGAATGACCGACTGAATCATCTAGCACGATAAAATATCTTATATCGTCGAAGCCACGCACTTCGGCGCGCAGACGAATGTAAATCTGCGTCTCGTCTTGCAGTTTGACCAGTTCTGCGATTTTTTCTGCTGCTCGAGGCGTGAGCGTCGCCATATCATGCGCAGGTTCTGCTAAAAGGGACGAACGTTGAACAACCATAGAAGTTTTTCTCAATAATTGGTTGGGAAGACAGACCGCGTTGCTCGCTAAGCGAAAATGCAAGGTTCGTACCATGCTGAATTTGTGAGGCATGCACTGAATTATTGCGTCAGTTTTGTCAAGTTCGTCGGCATTGTCGACCGATATCGATAGCTTGTGCTTGAAAATTGACATCCTTCAGATGCGTGTACATACACATGTCATGGAAACAATTTGGCAGCGAAAGGGGCTGACGGCGACTGTCAAAACGCCGCTTCTCGAGCTTTCGCGCAAGCGGCTCGGTTCAAATCGGCAGGCGATCGAATCCAGCGCGGATGTCGGGCAACGCGCGCGTCGCTGTCTTTCATGGAATTAGTCGTGAACGCGGCCCGTGTCGGGATGAAAGAGAGGCGCGCCGAGCCCTCACGAAGGTTGCCACGGCAGGCCGGCCAGCCCCCATGCAGCTGGCCGTACCGAAGGCGCTGAACCGTATCCCCGACGAACTGCTGCAACAGGCCATTGAGGAATTCCGATGAACCGGGCAATCCAGACACACGAAGGCTCGAAACCGGCAAGCGGATGACATACCGCGCACGCCAACGCTGCCGGAATTCTCCGACAAGGCGGCCGCGCAGAGATCCAGCACCTACTCTCGGAATAGTTCCTGTGGTTCAGCGCGGCGTATCGTGAGCCGATCCGGCGCTACTATGAACCGTGGTCCGTGCCTCCGCGCAGGCCACCACCGCGTCATCGCATCCATCGCGCGATCGATACATCGCCCACCATGTAAACAGGCCCCGCTCGCCGTAATGCCGTTCAGTTAGGCACTGAACGGCATTTTTGTTTTTGTTCCGGGAAGATGTTGTAAACGAGGCGCCGACCTGTTAACTTTTCGGCGCGATGCTCTCCAGTCACCTGACCTTCCTGCTCGATGCGCAACAGCCGGCCGACCTCAGCCGGCTGGCTGAGCATCTGCCCTACGAATGGATCGAACGGGCGGTGCAGGCTACGGGGGCGGCGAGTATTCGGCGCCGGCGCTTGCCTGCTGAGCAGGTGGTGTGGTTAGTCATCGCGCTGGCGATGTACCGGCACTGGTCGATTAGCGAGGTGCTCGATAGTCTCGATCTGGCCTTGCCCAACGAGGCCGCGCCATTTGTCAGCAAGAGTGCGGTGGTGCAGGCACGCCAACGCATCGGCGAGGCACCGATGGCCTGGCTGTTTGAGCAGACGGCGCGGGCGTGGACGACTCAGGACGCGGCTCACCATGCGTTCAAGGGGTTAAGTCTGTGGGCGATGGACGGCACCACGCTGCGCACGCCCGACAGTGCGGCCAACCGTGAGCACTTTGGCGCGCAGGGCTATGCGAGTGGCAAGGTGGCCAGCTATCCACAGGTGCGTGCGGTAACGCTGACTGCGATCCCGACGCATCTGGTGGCCGACATCAACTTTGGCTGCTACGACACCAACGAAATGGTGTACGCCAAGAGCCTGCTGCCGCAGATACCAGACGATTCGCTGACGGTGTTCGACAAGGGCTTTCTGGCCGCCGAGATCCTGTGCGGCCTGACGATGAACGGACGTAATCGCCACTTTCTGATTCCCGCCAAGTCCAATACCTGCTGGGAAGTGATCGCCGGTACGGCAGACGATGCAATGGTGCGCATGCGCGTCTCGCAGCAGGCGCGCAAGAAGTGTCCGGCCTTGCCCGAATTCTGGAATGCGCGAGCGATCCGGGCCATCGACGCGCGCGGACGCGAACGCGTGCTGTTGACTTCGCTCGGGGATCGCCGACGCTTTAAACCCGCCGATATCGTTGCTTGCTACGAGCGCCGCTGGCGAATCGAAACCAGTTACGGGGAGCTCAAGCAATCGATGCTGGGTTCAGAGTTGACCTTGCGCAGTCGTACCGTCGAAGGGGTTTATCAGGAGATCTGGGGCGCGTTGATCGCCTACAACCTGATCCGCCGTGAGATCGCCAGCGCCGCATGGGAAGCGAAACTCGCGCCGACCGATATCAGCTTCGTGCGAGCGCTCCATACGATCCAGCACGAAATGATGTGGGCCGCCCTCACGCCGGCCTACGCAAAATTGCCTGCATGCCTTCAGCGTCTGCGGGACCGGCTCAAGTCTCTTCCCAATGAAAAGCGACCCGGCCGCGCATGCGACCGGGTCGTCAAATCCCGCCCCAAACGTTACACCGTCCGATACCTTAACAAGGACATTAACTGAACGGCATTACCCCGCTCGCCGAGGCTGTCGCTCAGAACGGGTCATCGCAAAAATCGTTATTCTTAACTGTATCGACTGCGGAAGAGACAGTCCAGCGATGCCGAATGCCGAGGTATTCTTTTAGTATGACGCGATGACGTGCAGCGCTCATCTGCTGTCTGGGGAAGCGTTGACGGATCGGGCCGAAGCGTGAAAGTGCGCGCAGGCATTTCTACCACACATCCGGCGTTCTCGCCTACGGGTCGGTTAGTGGCTGCTCTCGGCATGCTTGTTTGCGCGTGCAGCCGCTTTTGACGAAAACATGGGTCACTTGAGCTACTCAGGTATATCGGCATTTGCCGGCCGGATAACTGCGTAGCTGGTCGGTAACGATTGTGCGCGGCGCCGGGTTCCAGCGCAGTACCCGCCGAAAAAGGCGCTTTG
The DNA here is from genome assembly GCF_000020045.1 of Paraburkholderia phymatum STM815. GTDB lineage: Bacteria > Pseudomonadota > Gammaproteobacteria > Burkholderiales > Burkholderiaceae > Paraburkholderia > Paraburkholderia phymatum. The sequence goes on from NC_010627.1 coordinate 590,705, forward strand.
CTGCGGACTTGCCGCGACGCTTTTGCTCCAGCACGTCGAGTTCGGCGCCCGCCATGCTCGTCGAGCGCGCGCCACAACAGATACGGCTCTCTGCGCGAGAGTCACGAACATCTCATCGAAATGCGAGATGCTGCCTGGCTTCCGCCGCGCCGCTTTGGCGCACTGAGTACAGCGCCGAACTTGTCGCCCCGGCAAAGGATTGTTTCGTACGTGTCCACGACACCACGCTCGAGCAACAATTCCTCGAGGCCACACAGGCTCAGATTGAACCGGCAGAACCAGCGAACGGGCCCAACTGATAACGACCGCAGGGAAGCGGTGACCATGATAAAGCGATTTCGTTTTCATTCTACCGTCACCTCTCCAGCAACCTGACCGTGCCGTTGAGGATTACCGCGAGGGGAGTGATCTACGCTTCGGGTGATGAGGTGGGCTTAGCCACAAATCAGAACTTGTGACGGATGGCAGCGCGAGCAAGGACCTGGCGATTGTTGGATGAATCGTTCATGTTGGCGATGTTGGCAACAGCGGGCGTTCCGAGAGACGATGTTCCCGATGCTTGCTGCCAACCAATTCCGAAATAAACATCGATGCGTTTCGACAGGAAGTAGTCGGTTGAAATCGTTACCTGATTGAAATGCTGGTTCCCGATTATGTGGCCGGCAGCATTTTGAACGCCATTCGAATGTAAGTAGTCGTATGATACAGCGACAGTCCAAGTTGGGTTGAAACGATACATTATTCCAACGTCGTAATTGTTGAATATCGCCGTTCCCTCTGCGAGCGACGGGCCGAGATTTGCGTATTGGACGTTGGAGAACGACGCTGCCAAGATAACCGGGCCGATCGTGTAATTGGCTCCTACGACTGCCGACTGGTACGCTTTAGCGGGAACATATCCCTTGTTCAGGGCGCCCTGAAGAGGAGAACCACCAGTTCTATAGGAAGTAAAAAAGCCTGTGCTTGGCGCTGCGGTGGGGTTCTTAAAATACTCGAATGCTGCCCCCAGTTTTAATGGCCCGTTCGTGTACCCGGCACCTACGGAATAGCCGCTGGTAGATGTAAAATTACCCGCAACGCCACCAAAGCTATACTCCCCCCCGAAGTTCACGCCGCGGATGTCAGCGCTCATGTATCGTACTGAGTTGTTCAGTCGAACTGTGTTGCACGCATTGTCCCCGTCCCCTGGGTGCCCGGCGGGCGCGCCTCCCACGAGCGCTTCGGCAGTGAGTGGCTCGGGGAAGTAGAAAATCATGTCGTATTGACGTCCAAATGTCAGGCTACCCCAGTTGTCGCTTTTGACACCGACGAAGGCCTGACGACCAAAAAGCAGGCCGCCCTGAGCAGCCTGACCGTTATTTAAGTTCACACCCGACTCAAGGGTGAAAATCGCGTGCAAAGCGCCGCCGAGGTCCTCGACACCGGTCACGCCCCATCGACTTCCCATGACACCAGAAAGCGAATCAAGCGAAACCCTCTTTCTGCCGGCAACGTTGCTTTGGTACATGATTCCTTCGTCGAGAACCCCGTACAGAGTCACACTATTTTGTGCCTGAGCGAGTGAGCACACACCGAATAAACCTACACAGACCGATTTTACTACCACGATTCGTTATCCTATCTAACATGGTTGTTGCATACTTTCTTTTACCCGCGGGAGCGGGTACGAATTGCAAGCCGTCGTTAGGAACCCCGCCGCAATTGTTAATCCGATTTGCCGAGATGCTTTGCAGTCTCGGTAACCCTCTGACGCCTCACCGGAATTCGTTACATCGGTGATGTGTGCAATGACCTCGTTATTTTTGTCGCGGAGTCTGTCTACGGCTGCGTTTGGCCGAACATTATCGCGCCCACGGATAGACAGGCAACATCCTTCGTTGACTGGCTCGGCAGCTGTAGCCATTCCTAAGCCGCTTCAGGCCGCCGCGATGATGACCACCTTTATCCCTTTGGTTCAGTTCCATGCTTTGCGGTTGCATAAACATTACGGTGATGAGGCTCCTGCCCGCGCGGCACCGGGTCCTCGCCGAGGTCACGGGCAGCATCAACGCCAAGCGGTCGCTTGAGATTGTTCGTAATCAGCGTCGTACCGCGAGGCGCGCTGGCGTATGGCGTCGGAGACCCTCTTGCGACGACCTAAAATCGCCTTACACTTTCAAAGCATAGGTTATGCCGACTTAGGCTCAATACCGGGACGTTGGTGCACAACTGCACCGGCGACCTTCTACCGAGGTCAACCCGGTGCTCCCCCTTAAGGTACGGAGAGCCTTTCATCACGCTGCCCGCAGATAAACCCGCCCATGCAGCCATGGTCGAACGATGGGCCGGCTCACAGTGAATGTGCTATCTCCTGCCGCTGACATAGCGCAACGCTGTCAGCCGGATTGGTATCCCCAATGCATGTTTTCATGCGAACCGCTCATGTGCGAAATTCGCCATTTGGTTTGTAAGCGTTCGATCATGGGGGAAGATCGAATGCTAGAGAAGGCAGCGGGCAAGAATGAGCGCTCACTAGGTCTTTCGTTAACGCGAAAGAACCTCACTTCGCAAGCCCAAGGTAATTTACGGCGATCGCGGCTACGACTCCGACACATATCGCCAGCCGGTGATCGTCGCATCAATCCAGTGATTGCTCGGCGTCGATTAAACATGGCAGCAGTTCCGGCAAATTCCGCTGAATGGTAGACGGACTCACTCGTGGCTCTGCGACTTCCCAGCGTCTTCGGATCTGCTTCAATCGTTGTAGCGATATTCACGAAGCATTCTTCAAATTCGCTTGCTCGCTTGTCTGCGGGAACATATTCAAACGAGCAGAGTCACATTTTTGAGCTGGCCTCATACCATGAACTCGCGAAAATCACTTACACGGAGCCACGATGAACCTGCAACGATTCGCGCGCTACCCGCTCACCTTCGGACCCACGCCGATCCAGCCGCTCAAGCGGCTCTCGCAGCATCTCGGCGGCAAGGTCGAGCTTTACGCGAAACGCGAGGACTGCAACAGCGGCCTTGCGTTCGGCGGCAACAAGACCCGCAAGCTCGAATACCTGATCCCCGACGCGCTTGCGCAAGGCTGCGATACGCTCGTGTCGATCGGCGGCATCCAGTCGAACCAGACGCGCCAGGTCGCTGCCGTCGCCGCTCATCTGGGCATGAAGTGCGTGCTCGTGCAGGAGAACTGGGTCAACTACTACGACGCCGTGTATGACCGCGTCGGCAATATCCAGATGTCGCGCATCATGGGCGCCGACGTGCGGCTCGTGCCCGACGGCTTCGACATCGGCATCCGCAAGAGCTGGGAAGAGGCGCTCGACAGCGTGCGTGCCGCGGGCGGCAAGCCGTATCCGATTCCCGCCGGCTGCTCGGAACATCCGCTCGGCGGTCTCGGCTTCGTCGGTTTCGCGGAAGAAGTGCGCCAGCAGGAAGCTGAGCTTGGTTTCAGGTTCGACTACATCGTCGTGTGCTCGGTGACGGGCAGCACGCAGGCGGGGATGATCGTCGGCTTCGCGGCCGATGGGCGCGCGGATCGCGTGATCGGCATCGATGCATCCGCGAAATCCGAGCAGACGCGCGAGCAGATCACGCGAATCGCGAAGCACACTGCGGAACGGGTCGATCTGGGCCGCGACATCACCGCACAGGATGTCGTGCTCGATACGCGCTATGGCGGCCCCGAATACGGCCTCCCGAACGAGGGCACGCTGGACGCAATTCGTCTATGCGCGCGGCTCGAAGGCGTGATGACCGACCCCGTCTATGAAGGCAAGTCGATGCACGGAATGATCGACAAGGTGCGGCTCGGCGAATTTCCCGAAGGCTCGAAGGTGCTGTATGCGCATCTGGGCGGCGTGCCGGCATTGAGCGCGTATAGCTTTATCTTCCGCGACGGATGACGGGGTTCACATCCGCCCTGTGCGAAGATGTGCATCGACTCAATGCCGGACAGGATGATGCGCGCGCAACGGAAATCCTTGAAGCCCATCAAAGGTACTAATGATGTGCTTGATTTCGTGATGGTCCTGCTCCGCGATGTTGTTCAGGTACTGGATCTGCCAAATTCCCATCGGCGTTTCCCATCCGGCGTTCAGGGCCTCGAGCACGACCCGGTTCTGCGCCGGGCGCGCAGCAAGAAGCCAACCGTGTTACCGGCTTTATCCGCCGCACCTACAAGTACTTTCACTGGCTGCCTAACCTTGATATAGGTCGCGTCCATGCGCCAGCTCTTCCCGGCGGTCGCTTGCAACAGCAGAACGCTTTCTCAAATAGCGGCAGCAACTTGAGGGCCCAGTGGTGCACCGTCGAATGGTCGACATCAACCCCACGCTCGGCCATCATTTCCTAGAGGTCGCGCAGACTCAACGCATAGCCACATACCAACGCACACGCAACAGGATTACGTCGAGC